>DDCX01000124.1 GCA_002336475.1 Flavobacteriales bacterium UBA1995
CTGCGACATCAGCAACGATGAAGTGGTGGAGTACGCTTGTGGCGATGACAACCAGAATGGATTGAATGACATCTTCGATTTCATTGAGATTCCTGCAGCTTGTGACGTCCAATACGCGGACAACTGCGACAGCGAAGTGACGTTGGAGTTCTCCTCTGAGGAAAGCGGCTACCTCCCAACAGAGGACATCGCCAACTTCTGCATGCCTTCTACGGTTGAAGCCATCGACAATGGAGAGACTTGCGATGACCGCGCCCCTGAAGCTGTGCGTTTGTTCAACTTCCCAGGCGCTGAGTCCTTCACCATTGTGAATGGAGGCAGCAGCATCATCGAGATCGCTCCTGACAGCACCATGCACATCGTGCTTGAGGTGGAAGACGTCAACGGAGACGGATTCATCTTTGACGCCATCTACGAAGGCGGACACGACTGGAATGAATGGCTTGCTGAGCCAGGCATGCACAACTACAAGAAGGACTGTGCTGACATCTTCCCAGGCATCGAAATCTGGACCGAGTGGGTCTACTACGTGATGGGTTCAGGTGGCACGATGACTGGAACCGGTTCATATGCCGGGTCTAGCTTCGACCTCCAGCACCAGCCGTTGAACGCCTACTATGGCCTCCAGATCGGAGAAGGCGCCAACAACAAGAACGAGAACTACGGTGGTAGCGCTTGGTTCTTCTACACGGGTGAGCTCGTCGTAGACGGGGTAAGCCAGGGCGCGTTGTCTTCCAGTGGTGACATCTTCTTCGACATGGACTGCTGCCTCGGATGGCAGATCGATTACAGCTACACCATCACCGATGATTGTGGAAACAGCACAGACTTCGACTATACCGATTTGGGTACGGGAGAGTTTGACAACCTCGACAATGTAACGGTGAGTGGCGGTCAGAGTGGACACACCCCCATCGACATCACCGGAGGTGTGAGCAGCTTGAAGGATCCAATTCGGATCACAGGATTGCAGCCTAACCCCACAAACGACTACAGCACGCTCGGATTCGTGGTGACCAACAACATGCGCCTGCGCATTGAGCTGTACACGATGGGAGGTCAATTCGTGCAGGAGTTGTTCGACGGCAACGCCTCAGAAGATGTTCAGTATGTACTCGACATTGACGCCAACACGTTGAGCAGCGGAATGTACCAGGTTCGCCTGTCCAGCTCCGACTACATCGTGGTCAAGAAGCTTCTGGTTTCTGAGTGATTCCAGTCTAGAGGAAAGCGTTTCACCAAATCGCTTGAGGCGGAAGCCGCTCCCATTTGGGAGCGGCTTCCTGCTTTTCCGGGGCTACCTTTCCAACCGATGTCTCAGGCAGGCCCCACACGTGTCCTTGTCATTCGGTTCTCCAGCATGGGGGATGTGATCCTCACTTCTCCTGTGGTGCGCGCGTTGCACGCCATGTTGGAGGGAGAGGTAGAGGTTCATTTCCTGACCAAGTCGGTCTTTGCCGCCGCTCTGACGGGGCTGCCCGGTGTGCACAAGGTTTGGACCATCGAGAAGTCCACAGCTGAGGTAGAGCAAGCGCTCCTGGAGGTGGGTTTTCATTATGTCATCGACCTTCATTCCAATGCCCGCTCGGGTTTCATCAAGCGGGCCCTTCGCAAAGAAGGTGCCATGGACCTCACGGTAGACAAAAAGAGCCTTGAGAAGATCTTGCTCGTCAGGTTGGGCATGGACCGTTTACAGGGAGAGCACGTGGTCGAGCGCTATTTGGATACCCTGTCACCATTTGGTGCTGCACTTTCGGCCTTGGGTGGAAGGGGAGATGGCGGGAAGCTCGCACTGCCGGAACCGGCCCCTATAAAAAAGCCTGCGGGGGCGGAGTTGGACAGCGGTCGGGTTGTGCTGGCATTGGGCGCAGCGCATGTTGGCAAGGCCATTCCGATGCAGCATTGGCTCAAGATTGTGGCACACTTGGAAGGGCAGGGCAGACCTGTAGACCTGATTGGAGGGCCAGATGAGGCGGCATTGGCTGCAGAGCTGGCGGCATCTTTTGAAGGGGCTGATGTCCTCAACCACTGCGGCGCTGCGACCTGGTCAGAGACCTTTTACATCATTGGACGGGGCGCCTTATTGGTCGCGGGCGATACCGGGGCGATGCACGCAGGAGCTGCGCTTCATGTGCCGATGGTGGTCGTGTGGGGCTGCACTTCGCCTGCCTTGGGCATGGGGCCGTGGATGCCTCACCCAAGCACAGTTCAGCTCGAACCCGAAGGGCCCACGCGAAGCCGGCCTTGCAGCCGCCTAGGCGACCGCTGTCGTCACAAGGTTCGTTGCCCAGAAAGGGTCTCCCCTCAGCGGGTGGTCGATGCGATTGAGGCTGTCCTCACTCAAACAATGCCTTGAGTTCAGTGGCTTCTTGAGGAGGCATCTTTCCGGCGAGAATCAAGCGCAGCTGGCGGCGACGCAGGGCGCCCTCGAACCTGCTCCGCTCTTCGTCGGATTCTGGAACCAGCTCAGGAATACCAATGGGAGCTCCCAGTTGATCCACCGCAACAAACGTATACATGGCTTCGTTGGATTTGGAGCGCTCGCCCGTGGCATTGTCCTCTACAAACACCTCCATGAATACTTCCATAGAGCTGCTGAAAGCGCGGCTGACCTTGGCTTCAATGGTGACGGTGTCACCCAGCCGAATGGGCCGGTCAAAAGACACGTTGTTGACTGCAGCAGTCACCACCACCCTCCGGCAATGGCGGTTCGCACTGATGGCAGATGCGATGTCCATCCAATTGAGAAGTTGTCCGCCCATCAGGTTGCCCAACACATTGGTGTCGTTGGGCAGTACAATGTGGGTGGTCGTAGCGAAGGAGTCCTTCGCAAGGCGTGTTTTTGGAGCCATAATGCGCGCTTAATGCAGTGCAAAGGTCGGTCTGTAATGGGCATGCTCGGAATACGACAACACTCCTTCACCTTTGCAGCATGACGTACGACGTCCTCAAGGCCTTACATATCATTTTCGTGGTGACCTGGTTTGCGGGTTTGTTCTACCTGTTTCGCCTGTTCATCTATCACCGCGAGGCGACCGAAAAACCTGCAGCCGAACGCGATGTGCTCGTGCCTCAGTTCCGCATTATGGAGCGGAGGTTGTGGGCGGCCATCACCTTGCCCAGTGGCATCCTCGCGACAGGATTCGGAACCGCGCTGATTGTGTGGAATCCTGTGTGGTTGTCGATGCCGTTCATGTGGGTCAAGCTGGGTTTTGTGGCATTGCTTTGGGCGTACATGGTTTTGGGAGCAAAGTTGTTGGCCCAATGCCAAAAGGGCGCCCCGACCGCCAGTTCCATGCGCCTGCGCTTTCTCAATGAGGTGCCCACCGTCATCTTGATCGCAGTGGTGTTTCTGATTGTCCTGCGCGATGCTGTGGGCTGGGTGTGGGGTGTCGGCGGCATTTTGGGTCTGGCTGTGCTGCTCACCTTGGCCATCAAACGGTATCAAAAAGCCCGTGGTCGCCGGAAGACAGGAGACGGAGCTTAATTTTACCACCATGGATGCTGCCCCCAATCTTCAATGGATAGACACGCATTGTCATGCGTATGCGGCTGCTTTTGAGGAAGACCGGCAGGCAGCCGTGCAACGCGCGTTTGATGCTGGCGTGGAGCGCATCTTATTGCCCAACATCGATGCGGCCAGCATAGGGCCTCTGCTGGACCTTGTTGCCGCGCATCCAGGCCGTTGTTTCCCCATGATGGGGTTGCACCCTTGCCATGTAGAGGAGGATTGGGAAACAGAATGCGTTCCCATCCTCGAGGCACTCAATACCGAACCGTGCATCGCCGTAGGGGAGATCGGTATGGACCTTTTTAGGGGCAAGAAGACCCGACTGGCGCAGTTGGATGCCTTCCACCGGCAAATCGGATGGGCACTTGAACGAGATCTTCCCGTTGTGCTGCATGTGCGCGAGGCCTTCGAAGACACTTTTACGGTGTTGGATCAATACGTCGAGTCATCCCTTCGCGGGGTGTTCCACTGTTTCACGGGGGGGCGGGCTGAAGTGGAGAAAATCGCAGGTTACGGGTCCTTTTGCTTTGGATTGGGCGGTGTGACCACCTTCAGAAAGGCCGGCATGGAAAACGTGATTCCACACATTCCAGAAGACCGCATCATCCTTGAGACGGACAGCCCGTATTTGGCCCCTGTGCCCCACCGTGGCAAACGGAATGAACCCGCATACACCACACTTGTAGGACAAAGGGTGGCCGATGTTTTGGAGCGCCCGCTTGCTCAGGTTGCGGCGTTTTCGACCTCCAATGCTGAGCGTTTGTTTCGGTTGCCCGACCACAGCCCATTATCGCCATGACGCCAGCCCGCATTCTTCTGGTTTACACTGGTGGCACCATCGGTTCATTTGAGGACCCAGAAACGGGGGCTTTGCGTCCTTTTGACTTTGACCATTTGAGGTCTCGGGTGCCAGAAATAGATGCGCTCGAGGTGGCCTTGGATTTCGAGCCCATGGCGCCCATTGACAGCAGTGACATGTCGGTTGAGCGTTGGGGAGAACTGGCCCGGCTGTTGTTTCACCGCAGGGACCGGTACGACGGGTTCGTTGTGCTACACGGTACGGATACCATGGCCTATTCAGCGAGCGCCCTGAGCTTTATGCTTCCCAATTTTGGGAAGCCCATCGTACTGACGGGGAGTCAATTGCCCATTGGGGTGGTGCGCACCGACGGCAAGGAAAACCTCCTCACCGCCATTGAAATATCGGGAACATGGGATTCTTCTGATCCTCAGCGCGGTCCGTTGATCCGTGAAGTGGTCATCTATTTTGGAGATGAGCTGATGCGGGGCAACCGCTCCCACAAACAAGATGCAGAGGGTTTTCAAGCCATAGTCAGTCCCAACTTCCCCGCCTTGGGCGAGGTGGGTGTCCACGTCCGGTTCCGTCGGGACCTCTTGCTCAGACCAAGGGGTGAGGCGCGCTTGTTTGAGACGTTGGACACCGGGGTCACTGTGGTGCATTTGATTCCCGGCATGACCCCGGAAGCGCTTTCTCATCAATTGTGCATCCCTGGGCTTCGGGCGGCGGTATTGCGAACCTATGGTTCGGGCAATGCCCCGCGCGATCCGTTGTTTCTCGGCATTCTCACTGCAGCCCAGGAAAGGGGCATTTTTCTGGTCAATGTGACCCAATGTTCAGTAGGATCAGTAGACGCCAACCGCTATGTCACAGGTGCGGGCCTAACGCGCATCGGGGTAGAGCCCAGCTTGGACATCACTTTGGAGGCAGCAGTCACCAAATTGATGGTGCTGGCCGCTATGCATCCCGACCGCGAATCCCTCAGGGCAGCATTTAAAATGGACCTTGCTGGAGAGCAGACACCGGCAGACACCATACGTTGACGCTGTCCCCGATTTCCTCACCCCGCAGGGTTGCGCATCGCGTTGGATTATGGGGTAACTTGCGCGCCCATTCAGTGAGAAGAATCAAGCTGATCAGGAGAGGTGGCCGAGTGGCTTAAGGCGCACGCTTGGAAAGCGTGTATACTCCAAAAGGGTATCCGGGGTTCGAATCCCCGTCTCTCCGCAACAGAACCAGCCGGCGTGTAAGCGCCGGCTTTTTCATGCCCCGATCACAGTCCTTCAAGCGGCCATCCCCTCCATTGCGGCCTTCTTCATCCAAGTGAACGAAAGTGGCGTCCAGCCCTCCTTATCTTTAAGTCATGTTGCGCAGACGTTTCATCAAGGGCTCAGCCATAGTTGGGGCTGCCGCTGTAGCGCCCAGTTGGTTGCGGGCCTCATCGGGCATGTGGGGAGAGGGGGGTGANNCGCACCATGGTCCAAAACGTTCCTGTACTCCGGGGGTTTGCTGGAGACCACACAGATTTGGTGTCGCCGTTTGTGATGCTCGATGAATTTGGGCCCTTGCAGATTGATCCCGGAACACTGGGCATGGACATCAAAGCGCATCCGCATGCCGGGGTCGCGCCGACCACCTACCTGCTCTCCGGAAGTGGCAGACATACCGACAGCTTGGACAATGATTTGATATACCGTGAAGGTCAATTCATGGTATTCAGCTCTGGCCGCGGTGCAGTGCACGAAGAGGTCAGCAGTATGGAAATTCGCAGGGATGGAGGCATTGTACACGGCTTCCAGATTTGGCTTAACCTTCCTGCGGCACAAAAATTCAGCACGCCAATCACCACCCTGCGAGAAAAAAGAGCCTTTCCCATTGTGGAGACCGAGGATTACCGCATCAAGGTGATCATGGGCGAAGTCTTTGGAGCGTCTTCACCCACTGAATTGCACAGCCCGGCATTTTACCACCACGTTCACTTGCAGCCAGGTGGCCGTTTGGACCTTCCAGTAGAACCCGAACACAATGCCTTTCTGCACATGATCGACGGAAAATTGGAGGTCGAAGGTCAGCGGCAATTGACGAAGCAACAGCTGGCTTTGTACCACAGAGGAGGCAATGTGCTCCGGTTTTACAGCGGTGAAGGCGCCGAATTTTTGGTGTTGGGAGGCCGGCCTTTGGAAGAGCCTGTGGTCTCTTACGGCCCCTTTGTCATGAACAACCGCAGTCAAATCCAGCAGTGCATTGCCGACTACCAAGCGGGCAGAATGGGGGAGTTGTGACCGTCTAAAATCATGGAAATTTTCTCCATGTTGACAGAGCTGTTGTCGGGGTGGAATCCGATTGCCTAAATTCGCCCTTCGCGAACCGAATGTTCGCTTACAACGACACAACCACGATTCATCCCTTCACCATGAAGAAGTTGTTCGCCCTCCTAGTAGTGGCCCTCATGTTTACCGCTCCTGTCATCGCTCAGGAAGGAGACACCATTTTAATGTCCGGCGACTCCATGATCGTCATGGTCCCTGACAGTGCCATGGCCGATTCCGCCATGATGGACAGTGCTGCGGCACCAGCGCCTATGCCCGTCGCTGAGGAAGCCCCAGCGATGCCAGAGGAGACCGTAGAGGTCACCGGAGCCCGCCAACAGATCAAGTTGCGCATCATCGAGGGCGGCGTGCTCTTTATGAGCTTCGTTGTACTCTGCTTGATCTTCGGATTGGCTTTGGCCATCGAGCGCATCATCTACCTCAACATGGCGACCACCAACACCAAGGGTCTGTTGACCAAGGTGGAGGATGCCATGAACAGCGGAGGAGTGGATGCAGCCAAGGAGGTCTGCGCCAACGAACGTGGCCCTGTCGCCGCCATCTTCCACCAGGGTCTTGACCGCAGCGGAGGCAGCTATGAAGAGCTCGCCAAAGCCGTAGAGGATTACGGCAGCTTGGAAAGCACGAAGCTCGAACGTGGTTTGAGCTGGATCAGCCTGTTTATCGCCTTGGCTCCCATGCTTGGATTTATGGGAACGGTGATTGGAATGATCGAGGCGTTTGACAAAATCGCTCAAGCCAATACCATCAACGCGTCCATCGTTGCTGGCGGTATTAAGGTGGCGTTGATCACGACAGTATCAGGTCTTGTGGTGGCCATCATCCTCCAGATCTTTTACAACTACATCCTCTCCAAGATTGACGGCATCGTCTTTGACATGGAGGAGGCATCCATGGACCTCGTGGACCTCGTATATCGCAAGAAGTTGAACGGCTGATCGGTTCTGCGGTCGCAAAACAGCAGTACCATGCAAGCCAACGTCATCCGCACGGCCCTCATCGCCCTCCGCATCCTGATCATCGCATTGGGTTGTATTTGGGTGGTGTCCGCCATCAACAGCGACGATCCCAACGGACCCGTCGAAAGTCTCGTGAGCCTCAACCTCTACACCGGTATCGTCTGTGTACTGGCCATCTTGGGTTTTGGCATCTACCACTTCGTTCAGAAGTTGGCCACCCAACCCAAGCGTGCCATGGGCGCCTTGATCGGTTTTGTGGTCTTCTTTGTCGCAGGCTTCATCGCCTGGAGCTTGGCGGATACCACAGTAACTCCAACCATGTTGGCTGGAGGTGCGACGGTCACCGAGCAAGACGTGAAAATCGCTGACGCGAGCATTCAATTCATTTACATTCTGGGGCTGTTGGCGCTGGTTTCCATCCTCGCGGTGGAAGGCAAGTCCATCCTCAAGAACTGGCTCTAAGCGCTCATGGCACGCAGAGAAATACCGGAAATCAATGCGGGGTCGATGGCTGACATCGCCTTCTTGCTGTTGATTTTCTGGTTGGTGACCACCACCATTGACAGCGATGAAGGCGTCAAGCGTCAACTTCCTCCTCCCGTCCCACCGGACATGGAGCAGCAGGAGGTCAAGGACGGTGATGTCTACAACGTCCGGACGAATTTCCGGGATGAGTTGCTGGTCGAGAAGGAAGTCATGTCCATCAGCCAACTCAAGGATGGCGCGAAGGATTTCTTGGTCGCCACAGGCACAGGTTTGCTNNATGGGTTCGGAAGTCCGAATTGATTCCATTGGAGCAAAGCTATTTGGCTGCGGGACAGCCCAAAGCTGCCGAACGCATCCGCGAAAAGTTGACCGCCATCGAGCTGTTTGGAGGCGACTACAAGGAACTTCCTGGATCGGCATTGATCAGCCTA
>DDCX01000040.1 GCA_002336475.1 Flavobacteriales bacterium UBA1995
CGGCCTCAACTGCGACGGGTCTTGCATCGACGACGCCGATGGTGATGGCATCTGCGACGGCGATGAGATCCCCGGTTGCACCGATGAGACGGCTTGCAATTACAGTGCTGACGCCACCGACGACGACGCCTCTTGCACCTATGCGGACCCCGGCCTTAACTGCGACGGGTCTTGCATTGACGACGCCGACGCTGACGGCATCTGCGACGGCGACGAAGTCCCGGGCTGCACCGACGGGTCCGCCACCAACTATGCCGCGACTGCCACGGATGATGACGGAAGCTGCGAATACGCCTGCGCCCCAGAATGGGGAATGCCCATCATCTTCCCCTCTGTCGCCACTGTCCTGGCTCAAATCACGGTGGACGGCGAAAATGCTGCGGCCGATGACCTCGTGGGCGCCTTCATCAACGGTGAGCTGCGCGGCGAAGGTGACATCATCGAATTCGATGGAGGCACTTACGTGAGCATGACGGTCTATCTCGCCGGTGGAGATGAAACCATCTCATTCACACTTTTCAATGGTGCTGAATGTTCAACCTGTGAAATGGATGGTGAACTCACCCCCATGGGCTTTGGTGAATACGGGAGCTACGATGACCCCTTGATGCTGGATGCCAATTGCTCCGCCAACACCTTGGAAGTCGACCTGACGCCGGGTTGGAATTATGTCTCTACCAACGTTACCCCCGAAGACTACTCCGTGGCCTCCATGTTTGAATCCCCGCTAGAAGACAACCTCTTGAAGGTACTCGGGGACAACAACTTCGCACTCGGACAGAGCTACACTCCTGGCATCCCAAGTGTATTCAACTCACTCCAAATGCACACGGATGCAGCAGGCTATGTCATCAAGGTCGAAAGCGCCGCCACTTGGACCAGTACAGGCACACCTTTGGATGTCAGCAATACACCACTCGATTTGAACGAGGGTTGGAACATCATAGGATATGTGCCACAAAACGCCATGGCCGTGGAAGAAGCGTTGGCTTCAGTAGATGGTCTGGTCGGCACCGTAATCGACGGTCAAAACGGCACCGTTTGGAACCCCGCCAACCCCAACGAATTCAACAGCTTACTCGATCTCGAACCTGGCCGTTCCTATTGGATCCGCATGATCGAAGCCGGCACTTTGGTCTATCCCGGTGCCAACAATGACAACGGAGACGGAAGCGGAATGGTGATGGCACATGTCCGTACCGATGACAATGCCGCTTCTGTGATGACAGGATGGCAAGTCGTTCGGGCGCCCGGTGCGGCGGCCTTGGCTGCTGAAGTGCTTCTTGACGGGGCCACTGTTTCGGGAGAAGCATACCTCGGTGCCTTTGTAGATGAAGTATGCGTGGCTGCGCGGCCGTTGATGGAGGTGAATGGGTTCAGTGCAGCACAAATGGCTTTGATGCTCGAGGGACCGGGCACGGTGTCGTTCAAATTGTGGCTGGATGGTGAGGTCTATGCGTCTGCCGATGAAATGTCTTGCGAGCCGGGACAAGAATGGGGTCAAGGCGGAACAACCATGCCCATCATCGGATTCTCTTCAAGCGCCAATGGTGTGGCTTCAACAGAATGGGTCCAAGCATTCTCCATCGCTCCAGTTCCTGCCCAAGGGGAAGCATGGATCAACCTCCACCTCCATCAAGGCGGTCAGGTGTTGATTCAAGTCCTAGATGCCAGGGGAGCGACGGTGGCCACCATCCACGATGGCCAATGGCCTGCTGGAGCACAACGGATGCCCATCAACGTGGGGCGTTGGGCGGCCGGAACGTATTTCATCAAAGGCGTAGGTGAACAGGGCACCTTCAGTGCTCCACTCATCGTCAAGTAATCCCACGGGAATTTCAAATAAAAAGGCCCGCCAATTGGCGGGCCTTTTTCATGTCACACAGTGCTGACGCCCTCTTAAAGCTGCATGGCCGCTCGATTTAAGGAACAAACAGATGCTCCAGTTAAGGGCAAAGGTTGCCAAATGCAGAAAGCAAGGCCAGCACATCGGCGACACCAATGAGGCCATCTCCATCGATGTCTTCGGAACAAGTGGTGATTCCCACACACCATTCCAGAACAGGGTCCCAAACAGTGCCAGGTCCGCAGAATTCGGCCCCATCAACAGGTGGGTTCACCACGCCTGAGCAAGGTCCACATTGCCCGAAGCAAACAACGGCTGCATCAGATGTATCGGCAGGAAGGAGCGCTCGGTTGTATCCACCCAAACCATTGGGGACGCCGCACGCCTCGGGAACCACTTCCTCCAAGGCCCATTCCGGACCCGCAAGAAATTTATACTCCACGGTGTCAAAGGCTGGCAAATCGAGGGAAACAGTCCACAGCTCTTCCACCTGGTTCATTGGCGTGCCAGAGGCATCCCAACCTTGAAAGCTTCCTGCCACATACACTGTTGACGGAAGTGGCTCTACTTCAGAAACATCCACACGCAAGACCACTTCATACAAGCAACTGCCATCGTCTGTGTTCGCTGCGCTGTCAAAATTCACCGCGGTACTGTCCAAACATCCAGGGAAATCCAAATTTGAGAGGCATGCTGCGCAAGCGCCAAAACACACAACCCCTCCACCAGAAGCAGGCCCCATCACCAAAAGCTGACGGTTATAGCCTCCAAAGCCATCCTCTGCACCACAGCCCGAAGGAACCAATTCAGATTGTCCCCAAGTGTTGCCATTGATGAATTTGTATTCCAAGACACTCCCCGCGTCAGCCACCACGGCTGCCTGCCATAAATTTTCGCCGAGTTCCACCAAAGGCGTGCCCGATGGATTCCAACCTTGGAAGGATCCCGCCACGTGGAGTCCTTGCGGAGAGACATCCCCAGACTCGGCCAAGTCTGTAGCGTCCAGCAAGAGCACCAATTCATAGGAGCAAGTCTCTTCCAAACCAAAGTTCAACGCAGCAGCGTCATTGCATGCCACACTCAAGGGCAGAGGTTCGTCTGCCGGCACAGGATCAACCGGAGTATCCAGCCACAAATGGTATTGACCAGGCCCAAAGTAAAATGAAGCACCAAGGTCCGTGACATCATAAACGTCTCCTGTCAATGCGTCCGTCCAAGCACCGGTATGCGGAAAACCGGGGACCATGCTCAGGCCGATCACATCAAAATTCCCGCACAACACCGCATTCTGGTCTGGAGAGTACAGGTGCAACCGCTTGCCCATTCCCCCGAAGTCAATGTTGTAGTCATAGGTAGAGAATACCGGAGCCTCCCTTTTCAAAGCATTGAGCCCCTTGATTTTCCTTGCCAATCCTTGACGCTCAGAAATCAGGGCTTTATCCAGCCAAGGTTCTGGCTTCTCGTCCAGTTTACATCCTTCTTCATAGGTCCCATCGCCACAAGAGAAAATCGAAACATCATATCCAAACTCTCCCCATTGGTACATCATCTTGGGTCCGGGCAGCGACAATAAAAACGCATGCCCCATGGCCAACCTTTCCATCGCTGTCCCCAATGATTTGGTGTCATATCCATCAAATGCGTTGCCATACAACATCAGGTCATGAGCGACCCTTTGCTCGTCGTGGCTTTCCATGTAACCCACAAGGTTGGGCCAATTCCATCCCCTGGCCTGCCAGGACGTCCAAGAGAAATCTCCGCCATACCCCAAAATAGCTTGGGTAAAAGAGGACGTGGACTTGCCCCACAGCATGAACCCGCCATTGGCCAAAGCCGTTTCCTCAGCATTGTCACCGAGGTGCTCCAAAATCATATAGGCGCCGGGGTGCTGCCCCCAAATGTGGTTGGCATAGTCAAACAGAATGTCTACTCTGCCCTGATCATAGTTGTTCCAAGCGCCCACGTCACCCAACGTATTGCTTTGGGTCAGTCCTTTTGACAGGTCAATGCGGTACCCATCCACATGGAATTCGTCCATCCAGAAATCCATCACCCGTTTCCAAAAATTACGGGTCCATGGATCACCATGATCGAAGTCAAAGCCCAGTCCATAGGGGTGAATTTGATCCTCGTTAAACCAAGGATTCCCCGGAGAAACACCACCATCTGAATCCTGGTACAACCGCACCAGAGGATCCAATCCGAAACTGTGGTTGGGCACAATATCCAAGATTACGGCTATGCCCCGAGCATGGGCTCCATCGACCAACGCTCTCAGCGCATCTGCGGTGCCATATGCCTTGTCCACTGCCAACCGAGGTCCTGGATTGTATCCCCAACTGGTATTGCCATCAAACTCGTTGACTGGCATCAACTCAATCGCGTTGATGCCCAACCACTCCAAATAATCCAACCGGTCAATCACCTCTCCAAAATCCCTCTGGGCATCCCAGTCACGGACCAACACCTCATAGATGACCAACCTGTCCTGTGAAGGGCGCTGAAATCCAGCATCGGTCCAATCAAATGCCTGCTCTTCGGTTCGAAAAGCGCCTACGGGCCAGGCAGCATGTTCCCACGGAAAGGCGGGGCGGGCAGGAAATGCAGCCGCCGGTATATACCCGTCGTTCCAAGGATCCAGAATCAAGGGCGCATAAGGATCTGCCACCTCCACTGTGTCGTCCACCAAATAATGAAACCGCGTCCATGCTCCAGGCTCCAAACCGTCCACCTCGAGCCACCAAGTCAGGCCATCCAAAGAGCGGTTCATGAGGAATTCCTCAGAAATCTCCCAGCCGTTGAAATCTCCGCGCAAATGCACGTGGTCCTTCGATGGCGCACGCAATTGAAAGTGCGCCCGCTGGGGAGACAGCACCGAGATTCCATCCTCCATTCCAGTGGGCGGGTCTGCCAATAAGCCCTGCGAAAAAGCGGGCCCATTCAGCGCCAATTGGCACACACAGCCAGCCAACAGCGCGGTGAATTTTATCAAAACCCCACTGCCGCGTGCAGAGAATACAGAATAAGGTGTCCAAAGCCGCATAAACACTAAGATACGACCCCTATTTTCGCAACCGAAACGAACGAACATGAAGTACGACATCGTGGTTCTCGGCAGTGGCCCAGGCGGTTATGTTACCGCCATCCGCGCCTCACAACTCGGCCTGAAAACAGCCGTCATTGAACGCGAAGCCCTTGGCGGGATTTGCCTCAACTGGGGGTGCATCCCCACCAAAGCCCTGCTGAAAAGCGCCAATGTGTTTGAATACATTGAGCATGCTGAGGATTACGGCATCAAAGTATCCAAGCCCAAAGTGAACTTTGACGGCATGGTCAACCGCTCTCGCGGGGTGGCCGATGGCATGTCCAAAGGCGTTCAGTTCCTCATGAAGAAGAACAAAATCGACGTCATTATGGGCAACGGCAAATTGAT
This sequence comes from Flavobacteriales bacterium UBA1995, assembly GCA_002336475.1. Classification (GTDB taxonomy): domain Bacteria; phylum Bacteroidota; class Bacteroidia; order Flavobacteriales_D; family Sanyastnellaceae; genus UBA8752. Next base: position 5,280 of record DDCX01000040.1, read on the forward strand.
GCCTGGCCGAAAAGTTGAAGTCACCGCTGAAGACGGAAGCCAGCAAATCGTTGAAGCCACCAACATCATCATTGCCACAGGAGCGCGCAGCCGCAAACTGCCCAATCTGCCTCAAGATGGAGAAAAGATCATCGGGTACCGCGAGGCGATGACCTTGAAAAAGCAACCCAAAAAGATGGTGGTTGTGGGGTCGGGTGCCATTGGGGTAGAGTTTGCATATTTCTACAACGCCATTGGTACTGAGGTAACGGTCGTTGAATACATGCCCAACATTGTCCCTGTGGAGGATGAAGAGGTCTCCAAGCAATTGGCCCGCAGCTTTAAAAAGGCCGGCGTCAATATCATGACCTCCAGCGAAGTCACCGGGGTAGACACCTCAGGTACTGGAGTAAAGGTGACCGTCAAAACTGCCAAAGGCGAAGAAGTCATCCAAGCAGACATCGTCTTGAGCGCAGTAGGCGTAGTCTCCAATATCGAAGGAATAGGATTGGAAGAGGTCGGCATTGCTGCAGACCGCGGTAAAATCATCGTCGACGAATTCTACAACACCAACATACCCGGCTACTGCGCCATTGGAGATTGTGTGCCTGGTCCATCATTGGCTCACGTGGCCAGCGCAGAAGGCATCCTGTGTGTCGAAAAGATCGCCGGACACAACGTTGAGGCCATCGATTATGGAAACATCCCAGGGTGCACTTACTGCTTCCCGGAAATTTCCAGTGTGGGCAAAACCGAAAAAACATGCAAGGAAGAAGGCATTGACATCAAGGTCGGCAAGTTTCCTTTCAGCGCATCCGGGAAAGCCAGTGCTGCCGGTCACAAAGACGGTTTTGTTAAACTCATCTTCGACGCGAAGTATGGCGAACTGCTCGGAGCCCACATGATTGGCGCCAACGTGACTGAAATGATCGCAGAGATCGTGGCCATCCGAAAGTTGGAGACAACCGGCCATGAAATCATCAAAACCATTCACCCCCACCCCACCCTCAGTGAGGCGGTCATGGAAGCTGCCGCTGCGGCTTACGACGAGGTGATTCACCTTTGACCGAGGACAATGAGATGCAATAAAAAAGGCGCCAATGGCGCCTTTTTTATTGGGGTAACTCTAACGGTTACACTGTACCCGACTTCACTGCAGCCAGGCGAATACCTTCTAGGCTTTCCATGCCAGACTCTTTGACTGAGCTCTTTTTCATTTTTGGACGCGCTGAGTGGCTTCTGCGGTCCTTCGAAGAGCGGTGCCTCGCTTTTCTTTCAGAATACTCTGCAATCCGGTCCATGTGGACCAAGTATCGAACTGCACTTCCAAACAGGACTAGACCGAAAAGACATAAAACCAAACCCGCACTGAATTCTACCATCCAAATTTCCTGAATGGTTTCAGTTGTCCTTCTGAACGCTCCATCAAACACTGAAGCAATTCCCACTACTAACAGAACGCCCCCCATGACTCCATGGTTGACAAAATTCTTTTTAGCCGTTTGCAAATCCATTGTCGTAAAAAATTCTACGGTTAAATACCATAAGCAATTTCTTTCAACATTCTTCAATTCTCAGTCAGACATTTCTGACTTATGATTTTAGATATCCCCATTCACCTCATCACACGTGTACCAACCACCCGTCCATCAGCCCCCACTAGTGCGACAACCCCTGCCTTTGTGGTTTCAAAAAAACCATCACATACAGCCCCTTCATGCATGCGATTCCCTACGAAATCCACTTGAAACCAATGGGTTACAAAATGTTCTACGTGATGCCGGTATCCTCCACCGTCCATGGCGAACAACCGCCATGCGTTCTCTGGATGGCGTTGATTTCCAGCCACAGACGACACCGCGCCTGCATCAAATTCAGGAATGGGAACGCTGTAGACGTCGTCCATAAAGTCATCTGAGGACACACCTTCAGAAAAAACTTGAAGGTTCAATACCCCGCTGATGATCCCATCTGTGGTGAATTGCCCAACCAATACACGGAGGTCATCCCCAGCAATCCCATTGGACGATCCAAGCGTGACAAACCATGCACCATCAATGTCCATCACCAGACTCCCTCCAGCTTCAAAGTCGTCCACCCAATACTCTGTCTGCGGTGGAAAAAGCCCCACAGGGATCTCCCCCTCGGCGCCATTTGGTGCCACTTCTATACCAATGGTCACCCAAGAATCCCACCGCAAATCAGGCAAAGGGACAAACAACAGGGGATTGTTATTGTTGGGGGTCGCCCACCCATCTGGATTTTGGTAGAATGACGTGGTGGTCAGCACTTCTCCTTCCATCTCATCCCATCCCGATACGGAAGTCAAGTAGTCCGTGGGGTTGACCAATTTCGCATACAACCGTGCGGTCGTCATTCCAGGAATACTGTCCACCGCAACCACCTCCCACTCCAGCGAATAGGGAGCCGTTTGGATTTGGGCACATGCCAATAACGGGCTCCACAATACCAGAGCGGCGGCTGAAACATGAAGAATCAATTTGAGCATGTCAAAGGATTGAAGAAGCGGAACGAAGATGCTTCAAGCTGAATCAAAGACCAGCGTCTGGGTCATGAACCAATACAAGACCGTCCATGCGGACTTCTTCAAAGAGGTCGTCGTAGCCAGTGACACGGCCTTTCACACGCAACAACTCTCCTGGATCCAGTGGCCGGTGCGGCTGCAGTGTATCCCAAGCGGCGACCACTCCTCCTTCGAATGAAGCCCTTGTTCCGTCATCTGCTTGCACTACAGCGTACAACTCCACAACCGCATTGAGATATTGGACTGCGCTAGAATCGCCCGAGGCCATAAATCCCACGAGCTCTTGGGCCACCATTTTGAATTGCGCGGGCTCCGCGGCTACATCGCGGTGGGGACGCTCTATTTGTGACCAAACAATGACCGCCAGTACCCCAACACAAAGGCCAAGGGCTGCGACCGTTTTCATTTTGTTCTTGTCCATGTTCCGAATCTAGGCCCAAAAGAGACGGCCCAGTACGCTTTCGTACCGGGCCGTCAAACCAAAACCTGTCTTGTGATGCGCTAGGCGCACCGCCATTGTTCAAGAGTCAATCTGCAGAAGAGAAGCTGCAGTTCTCCTGACAACTGTCAATAAGAAAGGTGACTTTTATCATCGACTTGCTGACCGGATACCATCAAAGTCCCAAACCGACTGTCAATCCGAAACGCCAACCTGGACCACTGTTGCTGTTGAGATAAGTCGCAGAACGAGAACCGCTGAAAAGCCGGTCTTCGAGGCTGTCCTCTACCCATTCCTTTTCCTCCTCGTTCAGTGTGCCATCATGGCTCCAGCTTCGCGAATAACTGCGGAACATGGGGCCTGTATACACTTCCAGACTGATCCCATTGTCTGAATACCACTGGTACCCCACAAGCACTCCACCTCCCCAATGAAACTGTCTCCATGTCCCATCCAACTCTCCTTCGAACTGGCCTTCTGCAATGCCCCCGAAGTCATCGATGTCTTCATCAAATTCAAGCATCCAGTTCTCAATGCGTCCCATAATGCTCACAAAAACCCCCTCTGGCATTCCGCCATACACCCATGCATACCTGCGCAATTCTGGCGTCACCCTCCAACCACTGTGGTTGACGCTCACATCCGTCCACGAATCCATCATCGTCAGGTTGTTGTAACGGTACGTTCCAAAATCCTCGGATTCCCCGATACCTGCCACAGCAAGCTGCACAGAAGTCGATGCATTGATCACATGCTCGTAACAGAGCTCGTAACGGGCGAAATACCAGTCACTGAGGTTCAGCTTTAGAAGGCTTCGTGCATCAATGTCGCCATCAACCTGCGCTTGGGCCCCCGCAAATGATCCGGCTATGCCTAAAATCACCGCAATCAAAATTCCTTTCATGGACATGTTTCAATGGTATATGTAACCCCTAAGATTCGCCAACCCTCTGGACCTGTTTTGACCAGCTGAAAAGCGTCGTAACCACAATGGCTCAGGGAGTCACCGATTTGAAAGGTGTAGTAAGCCCAAAGTTGAGCCAGGTTCTCAGCGACTTCGACCTGCGCGCCTTCCATGCGCTCAATCAATGGCGGCCCTGACACACTCACAGCTGAAATCCAATCTGATCCAGACGAACGAGACACCGAGCGTTCCGCTCCACGCACATCAATTCTAGTGAGTGTGGCATCCTCGTGCAGCACACGTTCAAGCCTGACCTTCTCTCGGGCCTCCAAAGCTTGAAAGAAATCCTGCACGACCCCAACAATCAAATCCTCTTCCAATCCTTGCGGCGTGCTCGGAACTTCAGGACCAGAGCCGCACCCTGTGCACAGCAATGCCAATATGACGGCACATGATCCAACGAAGGCCCTCTTCATTAGAACCACACTTTTTGAGATTGGACTGCTCCAGAAGCAGAAACCGCATGGACAATGGCCAAACCAGCATGAGAGAGGTTCACCGTATGTGATCCAGCCTCAAGTGCTCCGTCGAACAAAATCCGACCATCCAACGTCAAGACCGAAATCACAAGGCCCTCTTGGGCATTGACCGCCAGCGCCCCGTTCAACCCTGAACGCACTTCAAAAAGCTCCATGGCCAAGTCATCCACACTGGTGACCATTTCTTCAAAATCAAATTGTCCTCCTGCAAATGCGTCACCGGCTGAAGTCCCATTGCCATTGGCAGCGATGGTGGCTGCATAAACACTGACGGGGCCACTTCCCTCTGCAGGGGCCACCCATTCTATTTCAAACGTGCCATTCGGGCACAAATCATTCTGCTCAAAAATGTGACGGCCATCCACTTCGTCGAGCCATACACAGTCATTGGGGTCTTGATCGTTGAAGGTTCCAGCATTGGAACCATCAGACAGCACTGCAGTTCCGTGCACACCATAACCCTGAGGACTGCCAGATGCACTCACACTGACCACAAGTGTGTGGGTCGCCCCAGGCACATACTCGCCCGAGAGTGCAATGTCACCTTCTACCACTAAAAACGCACTCACCTCTGGTGCAAAGCTGCCTCCCGCATGGCACTGTTGACAGGTGTTGTCGCTTCCCGGAGCACCGGTTCGGTCCTTGTTCTGTTGGTGTGCTACACCACTGGAGTTGGACAGCAGCACCAAAGCGCCTGCGGCCACAAAGACGGCAAGTAAAGTGTGTTGATTCTTCATCTTTTTGATTTCAATCGAGGATTGTGACACCCCCTTCAATAACTCCGAAAGAAAACCAATTGGTTGCAGGAATATGACATACATCATAAAAATCATTGACAAACATCATCACAGGTAGCCCCCTATTGCCTCACTTTCATCGGGCTTCTCCGATTCACCATTTAATGCCCGCTCCGACCATGACCAGCGCTCCCAGCACCCTGTCCTCTCATCTCGACAAAACATGGGCTGACCAGTTGGTCCCTATGCTCAATGTTTTGCTGTCCGATTTCGAGGTTTTCCGTTTCAATCTCCGTGGAGCACTGTGGAACGGCTGGGGTGAACAGTACATTCTTTTACGTGACATTCTTCCCAGTCACATCGAGCATGCTCAGTCTGCAGTAGACGTTCTCGGCCGAAGAGTCAGGTGCCTCGAAGGCCTGCCCCCCACGTCCATCGAAGCGGTCCTAGAATTGTCCAATTTGGGCGCACACGAAGGCGCATTTCACGACCGGGCCTGCATGCGGATGGTGCGGGAATCCTTTTCTCACCTGCTCAAGCTAGAAAGGGAGCTGCTCACCACTGCCCAACACGCTGGAGACGAAGTCACAGCAGGTTGTATTACCGGGCTGATGCAGTTTCAAGAAGAAGCACTATGGCACCTCAGATCATCCCTCAGGCGCAGCGCATTTGAAACGGAATACCTCCGCAAAGAGCAGGCGTAAAGCCTACCTCTGGATCATCAACTGTCCAGCGTGCTCGACTCCTTCTGGAAGTTGGAGCACGAAATAATGGGTCCCATCGGCGGCACCATCCCCGTCCCAGTCGTTCTCATAGCCTTCGGCCTCATACACCACAGCTCCGTTTCTATTGAATACCGTGAGGATGTTTTGAGGATAGAGTTCGATGTATTTGAACACAAGCCGGTCGTTCTTTCCATCGCCATTGGGCGTGAAAATATTGACGAGCTCAACGCTACATGACAAGATGTCCAGCACGTGGGTGTCAGAGTCGCCGCACAAACCTTCGAGGACATGGGTCACTGTCACCGTCCCAACACCAGCAGCTTCAAGGTTGAGCATCCCGGTCACTGGGTCGATACAGTCATTGCCTGAAGGGCTGTCCGCACTCCAGACTCCTCCGGCCCAAATCGATCCCAGTTGCCATTCTTCTACCCCAATACACAACTCATCGTTGGGCACGTCGACCAATATGGCCGCATCGCGCTGTGGCACGACTGTGATTTGGACAGCATCGACATCAGAACAGACATCAGTAATGGTGTAGGTCACCGTGTAATTGCCCGCGCCAATTCCAGGATCAAAACTGCCTGCTGGAGACAGACAAGATCCACAAGAAGAGGTCCAAGTTCCTCCACCGTCAGCGGCAGAAAAAATTTGTGTGCCCTCGGACTCACAGAGGTCTGGGATATTGTCGATCGAGGCATCCACCGCTGGAGCGACCAACACCTCTATAGTAGCGCCAACACTGCAGCCCAGCGGATCATTGTAACCGATGGAAATAGAGTGCGTCCCTTCGCCCGCATCGCCTGGGTCAAAGACACCATTGTTGCTGAGGCATCCACCGCAGTCCGAGGACCAAACCAGGTTCGGAAGGTCAGACCAAAAGGCTTCTGAAGCGAGGTCAACATCCGCGTTGATGCTTCCCCCAGAACTGTTCACACAGAAGGGGTCCTCGTCTTGGAGCGACACACTCAAAATGGGCAAGACTTCGGTAGAGAAAGTAGCCGAATTCGTGCACGATCCATTCTCGACCTCGTAAGTCAAAACGTTGATCCCCAACGGCGCTGCTCCTGGGTCAAACGAATCCCCATTCAAACCTGTGCCTGAGCTGGTCCAATTCCCGCCAGGCACATCCGTTTCCAGACCGACGGCCGCGCCATCGACACATAAAGCTTCCGGCAAATTCGCCGAGCCAATGGGTAGACTTTCGTCAACAACAATTGTCGCTCCACTTTCCACACCACAACCTGCACCAGGCATAAAACTCACCTCATAGGTGCCGGGGCCCGGTGGACTAAATGACCCTGAATTCTGGATACAACTCCCACAATCCGCGGACCATGTTCCCGCCAGTCCATCTCCGTCCAATTGAACGGCTCCGATGGACTCACAGTAATTCAAGTCTTCCAATTCAGCTGCAATGGCCTCTCCAACATTCACCGCCACTTCTCCAGTGGCAGTACAAAGCGTTCCAAAAGTGTAGGTGGCTGAATAAGCACCCGATCCTGTAGAAGGGTCAAACAATCCCTCACCCGTCAGACAGTCGCCACAATCGGCTTCCCATGAGCCACCTACCGGAGTACCTATCAGCTGAACAGGGTCAGCAAAAGGACACAGTGCGCCGATGCTGCCCGTGTTCACGTTGGGAGTCAACCCCACTTGCAGCTCCTCCACCTCGGTAATGTCCCCGCAATCACCGCTGAGGGTATAACTGACCTCTAACAATCCCGGCGGCGCCTGACTGGGATCTATGGACCCCTCATTGTCTAAACATCCGAGGCAACTGGCGGACCATGTGCCTCCCAGCGTATTCGCTTCAAGGGACACCTCGTCGTCTCCACTGCACAGTACATTCAAGGGATTGCCTTCGAGGTCCAGAATTGAGAAGCTGGCATTCTGAGATTCAAAAGCAAATTGAACCATTACAGTATCAGATGCCATGAATTGAGAAGTATCGGGCTCCTCGGGTTCCAGATTGCACAGGTAAAACAAGGTCACCGACCCTTCAAAATTGACATTGGAGCCAGAACCGCCCCAGGCATTTTGCACCGTTAATGTCCAGTTACCATCGCCTTCAAGCAAGTTGTTTGGAACTGTGAAACAAGCCTCATAAAAGCCACCGAAAGTCGTGTTCCAGTTTCCGGGCCAGTCTCCAATGAGCACACCCGGCAAGTCGAACGAAAAACCTTCGATCACACCGCACGAACCTGAAGGATCGCAAATGGACATCGACATATCTCCCGGCCAGCTGCCACCGGCTGTTGACCAATTGTTGGTCGCAGCAAATCCCAGCAGCTCACCTTCAAAAGGAAAGTTGAAACTCCCGGTTTGGTTGGCGCTCAAGTTGAAGTCGTAAGCCATGGTCGTATCACAGGCTTCTTCCGGAATAGCATCGCAACTGCCCGGAGTGGGTGGAGGCGGCAAAATCTCAGGAAAGTTGGCTCCGATAATCAACTCGGTATTTTCCTCGATACACACTGAAATGCTGTCTCCTTGACCAATGACTTCGTCGCCCACCAGGTACACCAACTGGGTCTGTGTGGCCCCATTGGGAGCATATGAGAATGCCAAGTCTTCAATGGCAAACTCTCCTGTATTGTAGGCATCCGGACCGTATGCTCCTTCCCCACTTCCTCCCTGAATGCCAACCACAGCGGTAATGCCAGAGCAAGACTGAAATTGGCCGATGTGCATCTCCACCTTGTTGGAGGTCTCAAAGAGCACCACTTGAGTGACCAAGAGGTTCGACCCACATCCTGTCTGAGGCAAATTCTCCCAACTGATAATGAAGCGCCGGCAGGGAAATTCACCTTGCAGCTGGGTCCGAACCTCCCCACCATTGTTGCTGATGTACGCATAGGGCGCCATGATCGAATTGGGGGGCAGATTCCCCGACCCCAAATCCTGGTTGGGATAATTGTAACTGCCCGTCAAATTGGTGTTGAAGGTCAAGAACCCTTTGCGGCTCACCTTCAGACTAAAGAAGTCCGTATCAAAAAAGCTGAATCCAAACGGAATGCCGATGTTATTGGTAAAACCTGTACCCGTCACATCCTGAACGACACCAGTTCCTATGGCAAGAGGCGGCGCATAAGCGATCGAATCAACATCATAACCTGTGGTCTCTGCCGAGCGCTCGAATTCCGGCACCACCCAGACACAAGAGTCTTGACATCCTGCCTCTAGTCCCTCGGGGCCCGTAAGAAAGCCGCAATCTTCCTGGGCGGTTAGCCCAGATATCGAAACCAGAGCCATCAAGGACAACACTCTGAGGCCGTGACAAAAGGGACACAAGAAATTCAAAATGCGCATCCTGAAAATTAGGACAATTACGGCATTGATTTTCCGCCCCTCAGGGACAGGATTCACCATAGCTCGCCAACAAGTCCAAGATGTCGTTGACACCAACCAGCTGGTCACCATTGACGTCGCCCGACAGATCGGGCCCGCTGTTCCCGAATTCGGCCAAAGACTCGAGCAAATCTGTTGCACCCACCACCCCGTCTCCATCGAGATCGAGGGGGCACAAGTCGATGACCGCAGTGGGGGCGAAGTATTGGTTGACACGATTGAGCGCAAGTTCTGCGATTTCAACTCCCAATTGCCGTCCTGGAAAATCATCCGCAGGGGGGTGAATACCGCCCCAAATCCTCGAAAGGCTGCATTGGTCAGAAGCATCTCGGTAGGTTGCCCACTGCAGATTAAACGTCTGACTTGGACCTTCTTCAAAAACGAGGAACTGATTTTGAACCACCTCATATTCTCCCATTCCTCCTGGGAAATAAGGGCTACCGGTGATCGCCGTCATCACCTCAGCTGCCGCACGGGAAAAAGTACTGTGGCCGCTCACGTACCCAGCAAATGGCGGTGTCACAAAACTTGGCCTCTGATAAGGCCACCATTCTTCAGCCAAAATCCATCCCACTTCTGCTTCATCCCAAAATGGAGAAATGATGGCGTCCGGACCTTGCCAAGCATACACCTTGATTTTGCCCTGATTTCCACCAGCAGCAAGAGGGTCGCCAGCTTCCACCAGTTCTATCCGCCCCGGCACCAAAGGCATACCCCCTGGATGATACGAAGCCAAAGTAGAGTCGCTTCGCTGTCCCAAAGAAGCCATGTAGCGAATCGCTGATACGGGCCTTATGTAATCATACAGGCCTTTGTGCGACCAAGCTGCAATCGCCGCATCGTGCATGGCGCCGCCGAGGGTCAAATAAGCGCGAACGGTATACCGCAGGGCATCCAGTGCCTCCCCTTCTCCAAGCCATTGTGAAGTAAAGTCCGGATGCTGCATGACCCCGTTCAACAGCACAAACCAGTGCCCCGGCGGAGTCTCACTGTCCGGGCCATCCGCCCAAAACTCAGCGAGCACCCTCGCATAATCACCGCGCGGAACAATGTTTGGGTCATAAGCTGCCCCTGTGACTGGATTCAGATCATGGCCTTCACTAAAGTCACCTCCTTCTAACCAATTGTAGAAAGTGTCCATTTCACTGAAACTGCCTGGGCCTGTAGCATTCAGGTCCCCCAAATTTCCAGGGCCTATATCCAACATGACCCCATCAGATGGATGCAGATGCGCACTCCAAAGTGCTACGAGTGAAAAACCCCAAGCATAGGCATCGGCAATGTCACCGACATCTTCCCCCTCACCAAACAACGGAGGGGTACCACAATCCAAATAAAGCGGCCAATCCACACCATCCCGCTCTACCAATGTCAGGCTCGAATCCTCCAGAGCAAAAGTCTCTACAGACCCCCATTCAGCGCCCTGAAAATCCGGCGTTTCACTCAGGACATTTCCCGATTGATCCACAAAGACGGGAATGGCCAAAGGTTGCCAAGCATTCGGATCAATCAAACTTGGATTTCCCGACCCCGCCAACTCCAAATCAGGATTGATGGCTTCATAGTTTTCATTGGCATAATCGAGCAGCTCATTGGAACCATCCTGCAAACCAAATTGAATCAACTGTTCTCCGATGTAATTGCCCAACGCGGCTGGCCCATCAGAAATATTTTGCGATTGATACGACACATCATGGCCGAGTTCCAACATCAGTGCATCGAATGAGGCTAGCGCCTCATCGCTTCCCGGACTGTCTGCAAAGCGATGGTTCAGCAGCCGATAAACTGCAAAGCTCAGGGCCTCTTCTGTGGCTGAAGTTCTTTCAGCAGCATCCACTGGAATATCCAGCAAAGACGAATCAAGCGGACACTCGAAGCCCCGCCAAACATTGCCGACGAACACCGGCTCGTCTGCCTCATGGTAAAGGGCAAATGCGTCATACATCGCCATGGACGTATGAAAGAGGTTTCTTGCGTGAACTGTGGGCCGTGCGAAGTCTCCTCGGATGGCTTCCAAAAGCGCTTCATTCCATTGTCTGGCCACGGTTTCATCTACAGCACTGACCCTAGCCTCAGCAGGCGTCCCATAGAATGTAGGGTCTGGTTTTGCAACCTGCGAGGAGGCGCTAAACCCTGCATAAAACAAAAGAGCCAG
>DDCX01000029.1:0-2087 GCA_002336475.1 Flavobacteriales bacterium UBA1995
CCCAGCCAATCTGACCCGGTCATGGTCTTTGAGCTTGAAGACCGCAATGGCATGCGAAGCTCCACAGCGCTGGCGCCACGTCACATTCCCACATTCCCCCTCGATACGGTGTGGCAGGAAGCCAGGATCCCGCTGTCCGACTTCAACAGGGGAAGGGACCAAACGGATTGGTCTGATCTGGCCGCATTTAACCTGCGCATGGAGCATTTCGGCGACATCGAAATAGGGACATGCACCCTCGTGCCCCATGCTCCCATAAAAAAGGTGGTGCGCCGCGCATCCAAAAGACCCCTTGCAGACATCGCACCGGGCAGATTCATCGTATTTGAAGAAAATGCAGACCACGAGTGGGGACTGGGACAATTCGGGCCAGACCGACAGTTCATCGTCAAGGAAAAGCGCGGCAGAAGCAAAAGCCAAGCGTTGGACTTCGAGTGGGATTTTAGCCCGAATCCCCTCACCCTTGAAGCACCGGAATTTCCGACGCACACAGTTGGCTTCAGCTGGAACCGATGGCAGGCCATGGCCCAACCTGCCCAACCCGATGCCGCCTTCATCGTCTTCAAGCTGCGCAACATCGGGGTCAACCCTGGCCCGACAGCCCCACTTCCCATCAAAGTGGGCATTGCAGATGCTGACGGTCATACCTCTGTCATTGCGCTGACCCAAGATTTGATTCCGGCTACTGGCTTTGGAAAGTGGATGGAGTGCCGCATTCCGATGAGCGCTTTTGAGTGGGCCACCGAAGACGATCCCAATGGTTTGGGTTCCATCGAATACTTCTACTTCCAATTCAGCGAAAAGGGCCACGTTTACATCGACGATCTGTACGTCCGGTTCTAACCCCCAGATGCGCCGTATTTTCGTGGCATGACTGGAAATCCCGCTTCACGCCCCGCTTCCTCCCAGGAGGCCATGGACATGGAAAACCGCTATGGTGCGCACAACTACCATCCCCTGCCGGTAGTGTTGGACCGGGCCGAAGGCGTCTTCTGCTGGGACATCGAGGGCAAGCGCTACTATGATTTCCTGAGCGCCTACAGCGCCGTCAACCAGGGACACTGCCACCCCCGCATCGTGGGGGCCATGACCGAGCAAGCGCAGAAGTTGACGCTCACCTCCCGTGCTTTCTACAACAGCATGTTGGGGCCTTACGAGAAGTACGTCACCGAATACTTTGGGTACGACAAGGTGTTGCCCATGAACACGGGCGCAGAGGCCGTAGAAACCGCCATCAAGATTGCCCGCAAATGGGCCTACGATGTGAAGGGCGTGCCCACTGGAAAGGCCAAGATCCTGACCTGCGAAAACAATTTCCACGGCCGGACCACCACCATCGTGGGATTCTCGACCGACCCCGACAGCACAGGGGGATTTGGGCCCTTTACCCCAGGGTTTGAGGTCATCCCCTACGACAACATCGACGCCTTGAAGGAGGCACTCAAGGACCCCAACGTGGCCGGTTTCCTCGTGGAGCCCATCCAAGGTGAAGCCGGGGTTTACGTCCCGTCAGACGGCTACATCCAAGAGGCACACGCCTTGTGCAAAGCCGCAAACGTGCTGTTTATGGCCGACGAAGTCCAGACGGGCATCGCCCGCACCGGCGCCTTGCTGGCCACCTGCGGAACGTGCAACTGCGCAGGCCATTGCGAGCGCCAATCCGAATACATCAAGGCCGACCTGCTCATCCTCGGCAAGGCCATCTCAGGGGGCGTCTACCCGGTGAGCGCGGTTCTCGCCGACGACGCGGTCATGGGCGTCATCCATCCCGGTCAGCACGGCTCCACCTTTGGCGGCAACCCGGTCGGAGGCGCTGTGGCCATGGCCGCCCTCGAAGTGGTCAAAGACGAGCACCTGGCTCAGCGCGCCCGCGACTTGGGCAACCGTTTCCGGGCCGCGATGAACGACCTCATCGGCGAAACCGACCTCATCAATTCTGTCCGCGGACGTGGATTGCTCAACGCCATCCTCATCAACGATACGCCAGACAGCAGCACCGCCTGGGACCTGTGCGTCGCCATGAAGGACAACGGCCTCATCGCCAAGCCCACCCACGGCAACATCATCCGCTTCGCTCCTCCCCTGGT
>DDCX01000029.1:2148-2606 GCA_002336475.1 Flavobacteriales bacterium UBA1995
TGGCGTAACTTAAGCAAGTGCATCGCTTCAGCGTTCATTTGACCCTCCTCCTCTTTTGTTGCGCCATGGCCGGCACCATGCGCAGCCAAGGAGCCTCGCTGCCAAACCGTGGAAATGAGGGGGACCATACACCGTTAAATGTCACCCTGAGCCATTATTCGGTGTTGGACGGTCTGTCGAGCAACTGCGTCTTCAAGGTGGTCCAGGATGCCAAGGGGTTCATCTGGCTCGCCACCGCCAAGGGGCTCGACCGGTTTGACGGCAACAGCTTCCAGCACTACCCCTATGCCAACATGGTGGACGGGCTCGACCGGCTCGCCCATCAATTCATCCAACTGAACACCACCCGGGATGGGCTGTTCCACATCACCCTGTCCCGCTCCCTGATTGACACCGCATTCGACCTTAACATTTGGTTTGATCCGCTGAAACTGGCCCCCCTTCCTACCCAAGCACGC
>DDCX01000029.1:2640-2913 GCA_002336475.1 Flavobacteriales bacterium UBA1995
GCGCAAGATTCCATCGCATTGTTCCGCGAGGGCATCCCCATTTCCGGCACCGTATTGGCCACCCCCATCATCCCTTTTCAAGCTTGGTACGGAGGACAATCGGACAGCCCAATATTCATCCGGTCAGATTTGGGGAGGGTAGAATGGTCTTTTTGGAAAGACGACCAAGTGGAGTTGGTGCAATCGGACCTGGCAGACATCCGAGGCAACTACATACAAGGAGATTGGGACGGCTTGATTTACAGCGCCTCGGAATCGACCCTGTCCTATTTC
>DDCX01000126.1:0-190 GCA_002336475.1 Flavobacteriales bacterium UBA1995
AGGGGCGCACCATCCGATTTTTTCTGATGCAGCTCAGCTGTCACCTCTCTCGCCACACCGGTCAGGCCAACGCCCTCCGCCGCATCCTCACGGCAGCATGAGCCCTGACCATTAGGGTCAGCGCAAAAAGAAAGGCCGATGTAGACCTCTATCCTTGAGGTCAATCCTGGACGCAACGCAGCGAGTATCC
>DDCX01000126.1:220-6520 GCA_002336475.1 Flavobacteriales bacterium UBA1995
ATGAAGATGTCGTCTTGCACATCGGACGTCCACCACACCCCCAAGTAATCGGGCTCAATGAACCCCGTTGGGTCGCCTCGGTACCCCCCTGGCAAGGCCGAAAAGCCCACTGAATCTGTGGTATTGAGGTCATTCTGCCAATGCGCAAATCCTCGGAGGTGACCCGCCACGTTGGCCTCCTCGCCCCGGATTCCCACTTCTAAAAGTTCGCTTTCCGGCATCCCCAAATGCACCTCAAGCTCACCCCAATCGGCATCTGTGGACACGTGCCACCCCGATGGACAAACCCCGCGCTCGTCGATGACCGCAAGCCCATTGTACAGGTAACCAAAGGATTCGAAGTAGGCGTCTTGATCGTGCAAAACACAGTACCCCCCTGCCTCTGCACTGGACCAGTCTTCGGACGCTTGCAGATTGGCGATGTCGTCCCCATTGCTGTAATGGGCAGACCGCAGGTTCTCTGAGAACCAACATTGGCCACCAATCTGTACCACACCATAGTCGTGGGCATCCCAAAGCACAGATTCGGTGCCATCCTGACATCCATTGTAAGCGCACGAGCCGTCGTCTTCGTTGGCCTCCGCATCGAAATTCAAAGCGCCTGAATCTGTGCAACCCGGCACCACCTCGATGACTTCGTACTCACAACTTCCGTCATCTTCATTGGCCTCGGGGTCGTAGTTAAGCGCCGCATAATCGGTGCAACCTAAATACACACCACTGTCGGTGGTGTCACAACCGGTGATCAGAAGAAGAAGACCAAAAAAGGCCGCAGGGAGTAGATTGTAAGGCGCCATCGCAGAAGAAACACCCGTTGATTACAGTTGGTTGCACAGGGCAAAATCCGAAGTTCTCCTGGCTCTCTTTTTGGGCAAGAGCTGATGTGGCCAAGGGGACGGCTCAGTGCTCGGAGAGGTGGTCCGCCATCGGGAAGCGCAGGCGGGGACCGTAGAGGCCTTCGGGGATGCCCTCTCCCACCGAAACGGCCATGGTGACAGTGGCTTCCTGAGGTAGACCGAAGAGGGAGCGGACCATGTCGGGGTCGAGGCCCTCCATGGGGCAGCTGTCGAAACCGGCCGCCTTGATGGCCAGCATGAATTGAGCGGCGGCCAGCGCCACGCTTTTATCGACCCAAGCGTTGCGGTCTTCAGGGGCCATCTTCTGCACGTTGAGGGCGACCTGGTCGCGGTAATAGCTAGCAGTGCCTTCGTTGCCGGCCGCCTCGAAGTGGGCGACCATGGCAGCAGCGCGGTCCGAGAGCAGGTCGGGACGGCCGATGAAGAAAATGAGCTCGGCAGAGGTGGCTGCAGCTGGTTGGGAGAGACAGGCCTCGACCGCGGAAGCGCGGTGCGGCGAGTCAGGACGGACCCAATGAAATTCCCAAGGCTGCAGGTTGTTGGAGCTTGGCGCCAAATGTGCCGAACGGAGTGCCGAGCGCGTGATGTGTTCAGATACAGGCAAATCGCTGAAGCGCCGCACACTGCGCCGCGCAATGGTCAACTGCTCAAACCCATCAACCGACCATGGATGACCACCCTTCGCTTCTTCCGTCATGGTTGGAGTACATTTCGGGTTCCCCACTTGTTCGCATGGCGCATCGATCCTTTGATTTCCTGACCACCCTGCCCGGCCCGTTTGAAGACGGGCATGCACTCCGCAAGTTTTGGCGCAGCACACGTCGGTTTTTTGCTTTTATCGTGCTTTCCTTGGCGGCAACGGTAAGCGCTTTGTCCCGCAAACTGGCCGGCGCCAACCACACCAGTCTGTACCGGCCTTACACCTGGTACTGCCGCAACATCCACCGGTTGACCGGCATCAGGGTGACGGTGGAAGGCGAGCTGCCGGACCATGCAAGCGTGCTGGTGGCCAACCACAGAACCTACATCGACGCCGTCATGGTGCCTTCGCCCCATCCACTGGTGTTTGTGGCCAAGGCAGAGGTCAAGCGCTGGCCCATCATCGGCTGGGGAGGCAATGCCATTCGCACGATTTGGGTCAAGCGGTCCAGTGCAGAAAGCAGGAAGGCCACCCGAGTCGAAGTCCGAAAGCGCATTGAAGACGACCTCTCGATCATCATCTTTCCTGAAGGCACCACCCACAGGGGGCCCGACTTGTTGGAGTACAAAATGGGCATGTTCAAAATGTGCGCCGATGGCGGGTTTCCCATCTGCCCCATCGCCATGGAGTACCGCCACCAAGACGTGTCGTGGGTCTCAGACTCCAAATTCATCCCCCATGCTTTCAAGGTCTTCGGCCACCGTTACATCGATGTGGCGGTCAGGTTTGGAAAGGTCCAATACGGTGACGACCCTGTGGAACTGCGCCAACGCCTCCGCGATTGGACCGCTCAGAATTGCCTGGAAATGAGGGCGGCCTTTGACGCCCAAGAGGCAGAGGCCCAGAATCGGCCAGGGCCATGACATAAATCTGCGCAAGGCATGAATCCCTCGACTGGATTTGTCAACGGACCGCGCGAACCCCTCTTTTCAATCAAGTCAGCTTTTCCGGGTGCTTGTCCCGCACATGCTGGGCGATGGGGAGTGAATTTCCGTCCTCGTCGATGCGCACAAACACCATGCTTGTTGTGGTCACCACGGACTCTTCGTGGCTGTAGACATTGAACTTCCTGGCCTCGACTTCAATCTTGATGGACTTGTTGCCAATGCGAACGATGTCGCCATATATCTTGATCAGGTTGTTCTCCTTGACAGGGGATTTGAACAGCACTTCTTCCACTTTCAATGTCACCATGTTGGGACAAAAGCAGACTTCATTGACATACGCCACAGCCAATTCATCGATCCAACTGAGCATCGTACCCCCAAACAGGTTGTTGTGCACACCGAGGTCGTGCTTCTTGCACACTTTTGTTCCGAGCAATCGCATGCCACAAAGGTCCATCTTTGCAACCTGATTCACATCATCATGTCCACTGCACACCACCTCGGCCGCTGGGCCACATCTGTCCTGCTTTTGGCCTCTTGTACTTTGTGCACGGCACAGCAATCGGTCGCCATCGATCACGACTTTAGCGATTGGGCCGACGTCGAATCCATGGCCGTAACGGATACAACGGGCCCTTTGGAGTCTGTTCGTTTCAAATCTGACGGTGAACGCGTCTACTTTCTGCTCGAGTATGACCGCATCATTGCCTTGGATGAAAGCATCATCCCACACGGAACCAAGCTGGCGTTGGACCTTGACGGCAACGCCTCCACGGGACAAATTGTCGGCGGATTCCAAGGCGCAGAAATGGTGGTGCACTTGGCCGATCGTTACGTCAACAGCTCGGAGTCCGGTGGCACCACTGAACAGTCGTCTCTCAACGATGCCCAGGTGCGCATGGCCCCCACCTATGGAGGAAGCACCCACGAAATAGCCATCGACCGGAGCATCAACGGGTTCGGCAACACGAACAATCCCATTCGTTGGTCCGTTCGGTGCAGCTCAGGACAGCAGGTCAGCAATGACGCAGGAACAGCATTGTCCAATGTAGACCCCACCTATGTTCCTGTGGCGCTCGAGCGCAATGAGGACGCGCAAATTCGCGTGGCGTTTTGGAACATGAACCGCCGCATGGATGAAGTTCCTGCACAGGGTGCTATGGCCCGCATCCTTCAAGCCGTCCAGCCCGACGTGATCGGAATGAGTGAAGTCGAAGACTTTTCTGCCGATTTCGTCCGAGAATTGCTTGATACCTGGATGCCACTGGCCTCAGGCTCGTGGCATGTGGCCAAAGACGATTGGGACCTCATCGTGGCCAGTCGCTGGCCCATTGCAGCGGACTATCCCGAAGTCTATCGGCAGTATCCCGTCGTGATTGACACGGGTGAAAACGGAGACTGGATGGTCACCGCCAGCCACCTCAAGTGCTGCAACGGTGCTGAGCAGCGCCAAACCGAGGCCGACGAGTATATGGCCTTCCTTCGGGACGCCATGGCCACGGGGGGTGAAGTCAACCTCCCCAACCGCACACCCGTCATCTACGGCGGCGACCTCAATATGGTCGGCCCCGGACAGGCCATGCACACTTTGCTGACCGGCGATATCGCCAATGAAGCAGACAATGGCCCGGATTTCGGCCCGGATTGGGACGGCACCGCCCTCAAAGAATTGAAGGGGCTGCAAACCGATCAGCCGATGAACTACACCTGGCGCAACGACAACAGCCAATGGCCCGCGGGAAAGCTCGATTACATGATCGTTCAGGATGGTGTGGTCGAAGTGTTGGGCAACTTTGCCCTCGAAACGGCTTCGATGGGCAGCGACCGCTTGGCCGAATATGGGCTTAATGCAGGCGACGACATGCAGGCCAGCGACCACCTGATCGTGGTGGCCGACTTGCGCAAACACGACCGCCCCGGCACAAAGCCCGCGAAGCAGCTCAAGAGGATCGACTGATCAGCGGCGCTTTCCGACTTGGAATACGCGGTTGATGTTGAAACCGAAGTACAGGTCTCCGTCCTGCCACGAACTGGTCGTTTCTGCAAGGAACGCCCGTTCAAACATGCCCCGGCTGTTGGTGATGTGCAGCTGAAATACGTGCCCTCCCGTTTCAATGTCCAACCCGAGGCTCAGTGAATTCACGAAGTTGTCTTCCACAGGACGCGGCAACAAATAATGATACTCACCATTGACCGAGAGCCGGTTGTTGAGTTTGTAACGAAAGCCCGCTCCGATGGTCCCTACGTCATTGGCCTGTTCCACATTGCCCACGAGGTTTCGGTGCACCAGTGAAGGGATCAAGGCCAAAGACAAATCGGGCGAGCACTTGCGGGCCACCACAAGCTGGTGCACATAACTCATGCGGTGCACGCCTTTGCGCTGAATGCCATCTTCTGGAAAACGCAATCCGTCCCGCATCAAGACAGAGTAACCCGTCAAACTGACCGGCGATCCGCCGCCCTCCTGCTGCTCTACAAAACGCCACTTCGCACTGGCTTCGAGGGTTTTCCCAAAACCAGACCGCGCAACACCTACCTGCAGTTGGTCTGTCACGCCATAGTCCAAGCCCATGCGCATCTGCGCGTTGTCAAGTCCAAACAAGTCGTACCAACCATCGGAAATTCGGCCAAAACGGTGCGCAATGATGAAGTTCATTTCGCCTTTGCCCGAGGTCTCCGGACTCTGAACATTGATGATGCGCCCTGCCTTGAACACGGCTGTCACCACCGCTGGTTCAGCTCCGTCATCAAAAAAATCCATCAGGTCGTCCTGCGCGAACAATCCCCCTCCAAAACCCAAAAAGAGGCCGGTGGCCAAACCACAAATTGTCCTCTTCATTTCAATTCCAATTCAGCGCGCAAGGTCACACCGATGATTTCGGCGATGTTTTCAGTAACAACCTTGGGGATGTCTATGGCGTGGTCTTCGCATGCCACTTCAAACTGGGATTCGACCATCCACCAATCGCCATCTCGGACCATCGTCCCTTGAATCGTCCTTTCTTTCGACACACCATGCATCTCCAAGGTGCCCTTGACCGTCACAAACTGTTCTCCCTCTTTGTTGGGGTCCAACCCTTCAACCACACCTCGGAAAGTTGCTTTGGGATAGCGGGCAGACTCCATGTAATTCTCATTGAAATGCTCCTCCATCAGCGCCTTGGGAAAATGAAAACTGAGAATGGGAACCTGAAACGCCATTTGACCATTGGACATGTCGAAAATGGCCGAGGCCTCATTGCTCTCGGCCTGAATGTCTTCCACAGGGGTTTCAGATAGAAATTCAATGCGCGCATCTCGGGTAGAGAAGCGTTGAGCCTGGACCACCGTGACTGAAAAACACAGCGTGAATAGAAATAAGAACTGTTTCATCAATTGTTGGGTTTTCCGGCTTCAATCCAAGCGTTAAAGAGGGCGATAGAACAAGAATCGAGCTTGCCTGACTGGGGCATCAACTCAGCATCACCTTCGGCCCGGCTCATCCGATCCAACATGATTTCAGCAAACAATGCCACATCTGCATGCGTTTCGAATCCAATGCCTGCTGAAGGGGCGCCTCCAGCGTGACATCCCTGACAGTGGTCCGTCACCAAGGGCAGAATGTCTCCACCGTAGCTCACGTCAAACGCGTCACAATCCCGGGGTGTGCCCAGCGAATCGAGGTCATCATAGGTACAGCCGACCATCATTAACACCGCCATCGCCAGCGCCCAAATTCGTTCACTCATTGTCGGAATATAACACGGTTCACTAAGGTTGAACAATGAATCCTTCACCGATGTTTTCCGCGCCACAATTCCCATTCCACCACCGCCAAGGGCCACAAACAGCCCACTGTCATGGCCCCGTATAACAG
>DDCX01000126.1:6606-10824 GCA_002336475.1 Flavobacteriales bacterium UBA1995
TCCCATTGGGGTTCTTGGGCATATTTCGCCGCACCACCGCTTGAATCACCCACAAGATGGCTCCTGGTATCAGATTCAAGGCCAAATTGCCCCAAGTGAACGCAACTGTGATTGCCATGCTCAAAATTCCATCAAAATCCGCTCGGCCCAACACATTGCTCTTGCTGGCCCTCCCTCTGATCGCATTCTCCTGCGCCCCTTTGGACTGGAAAGTGGACCACCAAGGCATCCTGCACAAACCCATGGAAGGCAGCTGGCGGGCTCTAGAAGCCACCGCTGCTGGCGAGGCTTGGCTTGCAGGCTCAACCGGTGAGTGGGTGCATGTCATCCTCGAGGACCAAAGCACCACAGTCCACCGCATGAAGGACCAGGGCGTGATGGTGGGGGATTCGCTGGTCCCGCTCCATTTCAGGGGAATCGCGGTCACATCCGATGCCGTGCTGGGAACCGCCATCGCCTCACCCGCGCACATCCAAAGGGCGCCAATCCTCGGCAATGGCACCATCAAACTGCCCCGTCAAAGCACCTGGGTCCTGTCGGACAGCGCTGCCTTTATGGATGCCATCCTGAAACTGGACGAGCAGACCCTCATCGCCATGGGTGACCGCATCGGCACTTGTCTTTGTGTGGTACGTTCGGAAGACGGAGGACGGTCATGGAGCCAGCTGCCCTGCGCCAATTTCCTCGACCGTGGCGTTCCCCAGGCGATGCCAGGAGAAGCTGCTTTTGCTGCCTCCAATGGGAACCTCGCCGCTGCTGGCGACACCGTTTGGATGCTCTCCGGCGGAGGGGCTTCTCGCATCTACCGCAGCACCGATCGGGGGCTGAATTGGAAGGTATTTCCCACTCCCCTCTTACAAGGAGGAACAATGACCGGCGGGTTTTCTATGGACTTTGCCGACGCTTTGCATGGCATCATCTGGGGTGGAAACTGGGAAGACAAAACGGGCCAGTCCCGACGTGGAGCGACCACTCAGGACGGTGGCGAGACATGGGAACTCATCTCGGAAGGCACCGGGCCTGGCTATGCGTCATCGGTCCGTTACCGTCCCGGCAGTGGTGGCCGCCAACTGGCGCTGGTGGGCACACCTGGCGGAATCGACCTGAGCGAAGATGGAGGGCAGTCCTGGCGGCACTTTTCTGACAGCGCCTTTTACACCGCTCGCTTCAGTCCGGACGGAAAGGCCTTGTGGTTGGCTGGCGCAGGAAAATTCGGCCGCGTTGACGTCCAAGAGTTCGGCTGGTAAGCTTCAGGACTCAGCTGTTCGGGCCACCAAGCGGGTCACCTCTGCAGGACCTTGGTGATATGGCCCCTCATCCAAGTCGACACCAACGGTTTCGCATTGAATCACCTTCAGACCCGAAAAGTCGCGGAGCAGCATGGCCTCAGAAAACAACATATCCAAGCGTTTCGGGCCACCGGAGCCGAATGCCAATTGACCGGGACCAAACCCCTCCAGCACGACCAAGCCGCCTGGCTTGAGCCATCCTTGAACCTTTTGGTGAAAGTCTGGCCGCATCGAAGGCAACAAATGCAAGTAAAACAGACCAACGACATCGAAACGCTCACCGGGCTCCCAAGTGCGACAGTCTCCCACCTCTGCTTCAACAGTGACCTCGCGCTGAGCGGCCAAACCAAGGCTTTTTTGGACCCCAACCTTCGAAGCATCAAACGACCTCACCGACCAACCTAGAGCTGCTGCGTGCACTGCGTTGCGGCCTTCCCCATCTCCAGGCAATACCATGCGTCCAGGGGGCAGTTCTTTTAATACTTCAGCGAAAAACGCATTGGGTCCCGTTCCGTATACAGTCGCTTCGCCAGCATAACGGGCATCCCACATCTTCCCAGGATCATTCATATCGGCCATGTTCACAAGGTCGGCCTCACCGTCCAATGGGCATCAAGACATGCCCGCATGCCACTCTTCCATCTCACGGATGACTTCTGGAATGTCCTCGATGAGGAAATAAGTGGATTGGATTTCGGTCGTGGTGAAGGGGGTCGACATCGCGCCTTCGAGTGTGAACTTCCTCAAGTCCGAACGGAGGTTCCAAGCGTGGTTCGTCTCCCCGTAGGAACTCATGATGCCCGCTCCGAATGCGCGTGGCATACCACTTTCCTCCACAAACCCAAATTCCACGAAGAACCAGTACAGTCGCTGCAAAGCGAGCACAGCCTGTTCATTGCCGCAAAGGTCCACTCCAATTTCACCAAAGCGTTGCATGAACAAGGCAAACTCGGGGTCCATCAATGGCGGGACATGTCCAAACGTATCGTGGAACATGTCTGGCTCCTCGAGATAGTCCAACTGATCGGGACGACGCACCCACGTTGACGTGCAAAATTGGCGTCGGGACAGCAGAGCGAAAAAGTCATCGACTGGAATGAGACCCGGGACAATAACCAACCCCCAACCCGTAGATTCTTGTAAGGCGGCGGACATGCGGTCCACTTTAGGAATCTCCTCTTCAGTAAGCACCTCCATGCGGTCCAATGCACCGAGATACAAGCGGGCGCCCTTGTCCTCAAGGTTGTCGCGCTGACGGCGGTAGAGCGTGGACCACGTTCCGTGTTGTACCTCGTTGTACAGCGGCTGAATCAGAGGGGCATTCATGGCAATTCTGGTAGAAGAATAAGATACGATGGATTCAAGAGAAACGAAGATTCAATGCCCTAGGTTACACCGATGCCAACACCAATGTCGGCTCCCCAATCACAGACCAGAAAATCCCGATTGCCCAAGCCCAATATTGATTTGCCAAACTCAAGCTCAACTTACGCTGGGCCCATTGGCAAATTGGACCACTAGAAATCGGCAGCATTTATCCCCTGCGTCGCAATCCAAAACACATCATCCTTACTTTCGCTCTGCCGTCAATGCACGGCACGATGACCTCGTTCACTGTTGGAATGGCACAGTTCGGACGATATGGTCACACATCAACCGATTACAACGTTGAAATGAGCGACACGTCGAAACGTACACCTATATATCTCGGGCAGGAGCCCCTCCAACCTTCACACACTTCCACCTCCGGCAAGGAGGTGACCATTGAAGGTGAGACGTACTACAAGATCAGCTCAGTCGATCAGATGCGTCCGTTTTTCATGAGCATCGTGAGCCATTCAGACCACTGGATGTTCTTGGCGAGCAACGGGGGACTTTCCGCAGGTCGGGTCAACAGCGATCACGCCCTCTTTCCCTACTATACGGACGACAAAATCACAGAAGCTGCAGAGACAACAGGCAGCAAAACCATCGTACTGGTGGAGGGCGTGGACCGTCGCATGCTCTGGCAGCCTTTTTCGGAACAGAACAGAGGGGTCTATTCCATTGAGCGCAACCTCTACAAGAATGCCTACGGAAACAAGGTGATCTTCGAAGAGGTCAACCACGATCTGGCACTGACCTTTCGCTACCAATGGTCGGCCAGCGAGCGGTATGGTTTCGTTCGGCAGGCGCGGCTTGAGTCCTCCGCCGCTGATTCTATAAAAGTCAGCGTGCTCGATGGCATACAGAATGTGCTGCCCTATGGTGTCCCAGAAGGATTACAACGCGGAAGCAGCAACTTGGTGGATGCCTACAAGAAATGCGAGCTGGAAGGCAGCCACCTCGGTATTTATGCACTGAGCGCCATCATCTCTGACAAAGCCGAGCCCAGCGAGGCCTTGAAGTCCAACGTCGTCTGGTCACTGGGGTTTGAAGCTCCCCAAGTGCTCTTGTCCTCACGACAATTGCACGCATTCAAAACCGGAGGGTCTCTGGTCACCGAGACCGATGTCAAAGCCGAACGTGGCGCGTACTTCATTCAAAGTTCATTTGAGCTGGATGCCCATGGAAGCAAAGACTGGATGATTGTGGCGGATTTGGGCCAGTCCATTCGAGGGGTCGTAAAATTGAAACAGGACCTCCAGTCGCCGGCACAGCTGAAGCAAGATGTGTTGAAAGACATAGAGGAAGGGTCCAACCGTCTCATTGCACTCGTGGCGGCCAGCGATGGGTTGCAACTGACCGCTGACCGGCGCCGCAACATTCGGCATTTCGCCAACACGATGTTCAACATCATGCGCGGCGGGATTTTCGATGAGAATTATTCCATTGATCGCGTGGATTTCATGGCCTACATCGACCGGGCAAACCACAAGGTTTTCTTCAAGAAATCCGAGGTCATGTCCGCTTGGCCAGAAAAGTTCGACCTCTTCTTCCTTCAGGAACA
>DDCX01000126.1:10937-18276 GCA_002336475.1 Flavobacteriales bacterium UBA1995
AACTGGGAAGCCTTGGTCCATGCCTATCCAGAGTTCATTGAGGGCATGATTTTCAAGTTCCTCAATGCCACCACTTTCGATGGATACAATCCTTACCGCGTATTCAAGGATGGCTTCGAATGGGAGACCATTGAGCCGGACAACCCGTGGTCATACATCGGCTATTGGGGCGACCACCAGATCATTTACTTGCTCAAGTTTCTCGAGTTTCTACGCGCCTACTATCCCGAGAAACTTGAGGATTACTTGAAGAATGATTCCTTTGTGTACGCCAATGTTCCCTACCGGATCAAGCCCTATGACGCGCTTCTAGAAGATCCCAAGAACACGATTGATTTCGACCATGAGCGGGAAGAGCGGGTCGGATTCAAGAAGAATGAGATCGGAGGCGATGGAGCCCTTCTTCGCGAGACCCACGTTTTCATTTATAAGGTCAACTTCATCGAGAAAATCATGGCGACCATGCTCGCCAAAGTGGCCAATTTCATTCCCGAAGGCGGCATTTGGATGAACACGCAGCGGCCCGAGTGGAACGATGCCAACAATGCGTTGGTCGGGAACGGCGTGTCCATGGTCACGCTCTACTACTTGCGGCGCTTTTTGGTCTATTTCAAGGATGTGCTGGTCAAAACGGGCCACAGTGAAGTGCAGATTTCGGTAGAGTTGCTCGCCAGCTTCGATCGGATGAAGGCCACTCTTGGTGAGTTCCGTTCACTGACCACGGATCGAATTTCAGATGCCCAGCGCCGGTCCATCCTCGACGGGTTGGGCCACGCAGCAAGCGACTACCGTCAAAAGATCTACAACCAAGACTTTTCTGGGCAGAAAGCCCCATTGAAGCTCTCTGATTTGTCTGCATTCGTTGATGTCGCTTTGGAGCACCTCGAACATTCCATCAAAGCCAACAAGCGCAGCGATGGACTCTATCATGCCTACAACCTCATGACCGTAAAACCGGATGGAGGCATTGAAATCAACACATTGCCTGAGATGCTCGAAGGGCAAGTTGCCGTCTTGAGTTCAGGCCTGCTGGATTCTACCGAAAGTCTGGAGGTCTTAGACGCTCTGAAAGCCAGTGCCCTCTTCCGGGAAGACCAGTACAGTTATGTGCTGTATCCCAACAAGTCCTTGCCCCGGTTCCTCGACAAGAACAACATCACCCCTGAGGCGATCGCTGGCTCCCCGCTCTTGTCAAAGCTGGTCGCCGACGAGAATGCCGACATTGTGACCAAGGATTGCACGGGTGGATTCCACTTCAATGGCAACTTCAACAATGTCAACGCGTTGCGCGCGGCACTTGCCGAGTTGCCCCAGCCCTACGCACCACTAGTGGCTACTGAGCAACAGCGGGTAGAGGCCCTGTACGAAAGCATCTTCAACCACAAGGCTTTCACGGGCCGTTCGGGCACCTTCTTTGGTTACGAGGGATTGGGCTCCATTTATTGGCACATGGTGTCCAAGCTTCGTTTGGCCGCCTTTGAAGTCACGAAAGCTGCAGTAGACCAATCCGACTCCTCAGAAAAAGTCGGACGGTTGTTTGATCATTATTTCGAGATCAATGCCGGTATTGGTGCCCACAAGTCACCGGAACTATATGGGGCCTTTCCCACCGACCCCTATTCCCACACTCCAGGCGGCAAAGGCGCCCAACAACCGGGCATGACGGGACAAGTAAAAGAGGATTTACTGTGCCGCTTTGGAGAATTGGGTGTGCGCGTCACTGGCGGACAACTTCATTTTGACCGGGCGTTGATGCCTGCCGATGAATTCTTGACCGAGTCCGCGTCTTTTGAATACGTGGATGTCCAACAGGGCTGGCAAACCATTGAATTGACCGCAGACAGCCTGGCATACACCGTGTGTCAAGTGCCTGTTGTACACAAGCGCGGAGACAAACCGGCCATCGAAGTGAAGATGACCGACGGGCGTTCCGAAAGCATCGAGGGCTTGGTCTTGAACAGGGAGCTGAGCAGCAAAATATTTCGGAGATCGCACGAGGTGGCCCAACTCACGGTCATTGCATAATCCGAGGTAGATGTGGAAACTGTCAAATTCCAAAACTAGATTCGAGGGCTTGGCTACCTCCCTCCTGGGAGCGGTATCCTTTCTTTTCCTCTCAGCCGTCATCGCATCCTGCGGTACTGCCAACGAGCAACATACCATGCACAATCCATCGGCCTCCGAACTTGTGGGGAACCCCAAATACCCCGCCATTTGTTACGGAGGATACAGGGGTCTGAGCCGTTCTGAACAGCCTACCCTCGCTCAATTGAAAGAGGACCTCCGGATCCTGCATGCCATGGGCATTCGGTTTGTGCGCACCTACAATGTGCAGTTGCCCCATGCCGGAAATGTGGTAAAAGCCATCCGAGAGTTAAAGGAAGAGGATGTCGGTTTTGAGATGTACGTCATGCTCGGCGCTTGGATTGATTGTGCGGGCGCATGGACGGATGGACCCAACCACAACGAACAGGACTTCGAAGCCAACCAAAGCGAGATTGAACGGGCTGTGGCCTTGACAAAGGAGTACCCCGACATCATTAAAGTCGTTGCCGTGGGCAACGAGGCCATGGTGCATTGGGCCGCTTCCTATTTCGTGGCGCCCAACGTGGTTTTGCAGTGGGTCAACCATCTACAGGCCTTAAAAGTCGACGGGACGCTACCTGCCGATCTCTGGATCACCAGCTCGGACAACTTTGCCTCATGGGGTGGCGGTGGCAGCGAATACCACAATGAAGACCTCGAGGCACTGATCCGCGCCGTGGATTATGTCTCCATGCATACCTATCCCTTCCACGATACGCACTACAACCCTGTTTTCTGGTCAACAGACACCGTACAGGATGCAGCTATCGGGGAAACTGCGAGCAACGGAAACGACAGAATCGAGCTGGCCATGGAGCGCGCACTGGCCTACAGCCAAAATCAATATGCGCAGGTTGTGAAATACGTCCACGGAATTGACGACACCAAGAGCGTGCACATCGGAGAGACCGGTTGGGCAAGTGTCTCCGATGGGTTTTATGGCCCCGAAGGCTCTCGTGCGGCCGATGAGTACAAGCAAGCCCTGTTCTATCGGGGCATGCGCGAGTGGACCCAGTCCAACGGCATCAGCTGCTTCTATTTCGAGGCCTTTGACGAACCCTGGAAAAGTGCCGCAAACCCTACTGATTCAGAGAACCACTTCGGTTTATTCAAGGCAGACGGAGAAGCGAAATACGCATTGTGGCCCCTGGTTTCAGAAGGTGTGTTCGAAGGGTTGACCCGCAATGGTCACTCCATCACAAGCAGCTACGCTGGACAGCGCGAAATGCTGGACCGGCACGTATTGCATCCCGCCCATTGACCTTTCTTCTACCCGCTTTTACCATGCCACATTCACCGGCCCGTCTTCTGATCTCCTCCGTGATCGTTCTGCTCGGGATCGGGGCCACCTCCTGCTCCTCTCCTGGTGATCATCAGGTCTGGACAAAAAATGGCCAGCTGATGAAGGGCAACGCCTCCTTTTTCATCCAAGGCGTCTGCTACCACCCGGTGGCCATTGGTGAAGAGAAGCGCAGCTTTGACAACCTCACCGAGGACCTCGCCTTGATGCGTGAAATGGGGGTCAACACCATCCGCGTTTACGAGCCCATCGCATCCGAGGAGGTGTTGGATGCCATCAGCGATGCCGGGCTCTCAGTCATCATGGGATTCGGCTACGACCAAGATGGCGTATTCGACTTGAAA
Source organism: Flavobacteriales bacterium UBA1995 (assembly GCA_002336475.1). Lineage (GTDB taxonomy): Bacteria > Bacteroidota > Bacteroidia > Flavobacteriales_D > Sanyastnellaceae > UBA8752. The sequence continues at coordinate 14,667 of DDCX01000126.1, forward strand.
TCAGGAACCTACATCGACTACGTTCAAGCATTCAAATCACATCCGGCCATCCTGCTCTGGGAGCTGGGCAACGAATACAACTACCACCCCGAGTGGTTTGACGGGTCGCCGGACCTCTGGTACGAGACCCTAAAGGAGGCTTCTGCGGCCATTCAGACTGAAGATCCCAACCACCCTGTGTCCACTGCGCATGGTGAGGTTCCAGATGAAGCCTTGCTCGCTGAACTGCCCGACATCGATGTGTGGGGCTTGAATGTCTACCGATGGGACGTATCGTACACCGCCGCACAGGACTTTGCCAAAGTGAGCGACAAGCCCATGTATTTCGCGGAACTCGGAGCGGACAGCTACATGAAAACGGCTGCACCAGGCTACGACGAAGGCGAGAACCAAAGCGCGCAAGCAGACGCTACGCAAATCCTGTTGGCGCCGCTCTTCTCCGATTCTGTGCGAACAGCGGGCGTCGCGGTCTTCTCCTTCACCGACGGGTGGTGGAAAGCGGGACAGCCGGACCAACACGACGTCGGCGGTTGGGCACCTGCCAGCACCGGCGTACCCTACGACGGCGCCCCCAACGAAGAATACTGGGGACTCGTAGACATCCACCGCAACCCGAAAGAAGCCTATGAAGTGGTCCAATCCCTGTTCAACGGCAACACCCCCCCACGCATGACGGAAGGAAGAGTCAAAAAAGCGGTGTACGAGACTTCCCGCAATGGAGGGCGGTTTCACGCGATTCCCCAGGACACGCTCGTCCAATGGGACGCGTCGAATCCAGAAGAAGTGCGCGTCATCGTGCATGCGGATGAGCGCAAGCAGAAAATCGAGGGATTCGGCGGCTCCTTCACCGACGCCTCGGCCTACCTGGTGCACCAGATGAGTCCGGCGCAGCGCCAGCGTATACTCGAGGCCTATTTCGCCCCATCAGGGGCCAACTACAGCCTCACCCGCACCCACATGAACTCGTGCGATTTCTCGCGCGACCACTACAGTTATGCAGCCGTGGAAGGCGACCTCGGACTGGAGCACTTCAGCATCGAACCCGACCAAGAGTTCCTGTTTCCCATGATCCGGTCGGCCCAGGAAATCTCCAAGGACGGCTTCCAGGTCATCGCATCCCCTTGGACCGCCCCACCGTGGATGAAAGACAACAACGACTGGGTAGGTGGTCGGCTTCTCCCGGAGATGCAACCCACATGGGCTAAGTTCTTCGTCAAATACGCCGAGGCCTGCCAAGCGGAGGACATCCCGCTCTGGGGCTTCACGGTGGAGAACGAGCCCCACGGCAACGGCAACAACTGGGAGAGCATGCTCTACACGCCGGACGAGATGACGGAGTTCGTGCAGATGCATTTGGGCCCCGCCCTCCAAGCCAATGGACTGGGACACCTCAACGTATTGGGCTACGACCAGAACCGGGCCGGCCTCGACGAATGGACGGCGTCGATGTACCGGGATTCAGCCAGTGCGCAATACTTTGCTGGCACCGCCATCCACTGGTATGAAAGCACTTATGACTACTTCCCAGACGAACTGGATCGGGCGCACGCCGCTGCGCCAAACAAGTTGCTGATCGAAACCGAGGGCTGCATCGACGCCGAAGTACCGGTGTGGCAAGACGACGATTGGTACTGGCGCAAGGAAGCCACCGACTGGGGCTTCACGTGGCGGGAAGACGAGAAAAAATACCTGCACCCCAAGTACGCACCGGTGCACCGGTATGCGCGGGACATCATCGGCTGCCTCAACCATTGGGTCAACGGCTGGGTCGATTGGAACATGGTGCTCGACCGCCAAGGCGGCCCCAATTGGTTCAAGAATTGGTGCATCGCACCGGTCATCGTCGATCCCGATCAAGACGAGGTGTACTTCACGCCACTCTACGACGTGATGTCCCACTTCAGCAAGTTCATACGCCCAGGGGCGACCGTGCTGTCCAGTGTATCTGAGGACCCAGAAGTGATGGCGGTAGCCGCTGAAAACGTCGACGGGTCCCATATCGTTGTGTGTTTCAATCCAGGAGACACACCCCGCACCGTGCGCATCGAAGGACTGTCGCAAGATGTTCGGGTCGTCCTTGACGCCCAGGCCCTTCAAACGGTTGTCATCTCCCCTGCCGAACTCTGAAAATCTCCAAACCATGGACACTTCCACCTCGCCTCCGACCACATCCGTCCCGATGGGCCAAAAAATCGCCTTTGGGTTCGGCATGCTGGCCAACCAGATGTTCCCTGCGGCCTTGGGCGTCTTCATCATCGTGTTGGTACAAGACCTTGGCTTTGCTGCGCTGCTTTGGGGCATCATCCAGTTCCTTCCCCGCGTTTTTGATGCGATCACGGACCCCATCATGGGGTTCATTTCGGACAACACCCGCTCGAAATGGGGCAGGCGAAGGCAGTACGTCTTCATTGGTGCCATCCTGATGGGCATTGCTTACATCGCCATGTGGCAGCTCCACAAGGACGATGGCGTGATGTACAACTTCATCTACTTCCTGAGCTGGTCGCTCGTGTTCTACCTCGGACTGACCATTTTCAGCGTTCCCTACGTGGCCATGGGCTATGAAATCAGTGAAGACTTCCACGAGCGCACGGACATCATGGCCGTTGCCCAGTTCATTGGGCAATGGGCGTGGGTCATCGCGCCGTGGTTCTGGGTCATCCTGTACGATCCGACTTGGTTTCCTGAAGGGGCTGACCAAGGCGTCAGGGAATTGGCTGTTTGGGTCGCCATTCCGTGCACCCTTTTCGCCCTCATTCCGGCGATTTTCATCAAGAGCAAGCCCACCCTGGACCGAACGGATTTCGTCCCCATCAGTGCCTCACAAGTCATTCGGAGCGTCAAGGAGATTTTCGTCTCTGCTTTCGAGGCTTTTCGCATCAAACAATTCCGTCAAATCGCAGGCGCTACATTTCTGATTTTCAACTCATTCAATGTCATTGCTGCCTACACCTTCCTGATCATTGTCCATTACCTCTTCAACAGTGATCCCGCCAGTGCCGGAACCTGGCCGGCCATGCACGGATCGGTTGGAGCGTTGATCACAACGTTCTTGGTCATTCCCCTCGTAGCACGCATGTCCAAGCGCATGGGGAAAAAGAGGGCGTTCATCATTTCCCAGCTGATTTCAATTATCGGGTACATCCTGTTTTGGTTCCTGTTTGTCCCTGGCAAACCCTACCTGTTCCTCTTCGCTTTGCCCTTCCATTCCTTCGGAATCGGCAGCCTCTTCACCATCATGATGAGCATGACTGCAGATGTCTGCGACCTGGATGAATTGCAAACCGGCAAGCGCCGGGAAGGCGTGCTCGGTGCAGTGTACTGGTGGATGGTCAAGCTCGGCTTCGGTGTGGCGGCGCTGTTGAGTGGAACCTTCCTGTCCGTGGTTGGTTTCGACGCCGGCAACGTCACTGAATCTGCAGTAACGGGCATGCGCATGTTCTACACCTTCCTCCCCATTGCAGGCGTTGTCGGCGCCGTGTTGATCATGAAGAATTACGACATCACAGAAGCGAAGGCAGAAGAGATCAAAGCCCAGCTCATGGAGCGACGAAAAGCCGCCAACAGCTAAACCGAAACCGAAATCACCGGTCATGTCATACCGCAAGGA
>DDCX01000055.1 GCA_002336475.1 Flavobacteriales bacterium UBA1995
TGCCGGAGAGGTGCCCATTTTGCAGATTGAAGGCTCGGCCTCATTTGTGCCTGTCAGAAACAAAAGGGCGTATGACTCCAATGAGCAGCTGGCGAAGATGCGCGCTGAAAAGGCCCGTGACGCGATGATTACCGAGTTGGCGAAGCGCGGATTACAGGTGGGCGTGGACTATCAGATTGTCTTGGAGTGGGGTGTGGCAGGGCCTGAATACAAGGGCGACGCAGTGGCAGCGGCTCCCCGATACAAGAACTACCAGTACGCGAAGTTTTCATTGTCGCGCACAATGGTGGAGATACGCGGCTGATCCTTCCCATCTTCGCGGAATGGAGCGCATAGATCTTCCCATTCAACTCGATCGGCCGCTGGTCTTTTTTGACCTCGAAACCACCGGTACAGATGTAGCCAAAGACCGCATCGTCGAGATGGCTTTTATCAAAGTCATGCCCGACGGTCAATGGCAGGTCAGGCCGGATAAGGAACAGGGCCAGGACCGGCTGCTGATCAATCCGGAAATGCCGATTTCGGCCGAGTCTACCGCCGTCCACGGCATATCCAATGCGGATGTGGCCGATGCGCCCACTTTTGAATCCCTCTCGGGAAAGCTGTTCCGTTGGTTGGAAGGGTGTGATCTGGCCGGTTTCAATTCGAACCGTTTCGACGTGCCCTTGTTGGCCGAAGAGTTTTTGCGGTGCAACATCGCCTTCAAGGTGGACGACCGCCATTTGGTGGATGTCCAAAACATCTTTCACAAGATGGAGCAGCGGACATTGCGCGCTGCACTCAAGTTTTACTGTGATGAGGCCTTGGATGGGGCGCACGAGGCTTTGCCCGATATCGTGGCAACGCTGAAGGTGTTTGCAGAACAGGTGACACGCTACAAAGACCACACGGTGCTGAGCTCCTTGGGAGAAACTGTGGGGCCGTTGCCTCAGAATGTCCCCGACATTGCTGAATTCGGTCGCCGCGGTCGCAACGCGGACCTGGCGGGCCGCTTTGTTTTCAATGACAACGATGAGGTCACCTTCAATTTCGGAAAATACAGGGGCGTACTGCTGCGCGATGTGCTGCAACGCGATCCAGGATACTACGGCTGGATGATGAACGGAGATTTTCCGAGGTATACCAAACTGGTCTTGAAGGAGGAGATGGAAGCCATGAAGGCGGGATGATGAAGCAAGGACGCATTGCCGTTCTCGTTTCCAATGACCTCGCGTTTGACCAACGGGTGCGCAAGACCTGCGCCACCCTCATGGCTTCGGGATGGGAGCCGGTTCTGATCGGCCGCAGGATGTCCCGCAGCGCTCCGCTGAGCATTGACCGGCCGTATGCCAGCCACCGGATGTGGCTGGGATTTAAAGCTGGCCCACTGTTTTATGCAGCCCTCCAATGGGGGCTGGTCCGCAGGCTAAAAAAATTGCACAAGGATGGCGGTGTGACAGCAGTGTGGGCCAATGACTTGGACACCCTTTGGCCTGCCCTCCATGCTGCCAGAAAATACGGTTGGCACCTGGCCTACGACAGCCACGAATGGTTTACAGAAGCAGAGGGGTTGCAGGGAAAACCTTTGCGCCGCAGCGTCTGGAAGTGGTGGGAGCGCCGTTGTTTTCAGGGCATTGACCGGATGTTGACAGTCAACGCCTCCATCGCAGAGGCATACAGCAGCGGGTATGGCGTAGCAGTAGATGTGGTGCCCAATGTGCCAGAGATTGCTGCTCCTGCAGAACCCCTGAGCCGTTCTTTTCTCGGGTGGCCTGAGGATGAGCCCGTGTTGCTCATGCAGGGGGCCTTTATGGACCGCAATCGGGGAGCTTTGGACGCTGTGCGCGCCTTGGCCTTGCTCGACCGGGGTCACCTGGCCTTGATTGGGGCGGGGCCAGAACACGATGCGGCCCCTGCACTGGCCGAACAGTTGGGGGTCCGGGACCGATTGCACGTGCATGATCGGATGCCTTTCGATCAGCTCAGGCGCTGCACTGCAGCAGCCGATGTTGGATTGTCGTTGGACCGTTCAACCGTGGGCAACTTTAAATTTAGTCTACCCAACAAATTGTTTGACTACATGCATGCGGGCATCCCCGTGGTATGCTCCGATTTGCCTGTGGCTGGACAGATGGTGCGAGAAACGCAAATTGGCGAGGTGGCCGCTGATGCAGTTGGCGATGGCGACATTGCGCAGGCCGTGGCCGATGCCGTGATGCGGGTATTGGCCCACACGCCAGATCGGAACCACCTCCTCAAGGTGGCTGAGCGGTTTCATTGGGGGGCGCATGAAGACACCTTACTGGCGGCCATTCACGTTGTGCGCTGACCCGAACTTTTCCATTGGGACTTGAGTCGGATCCAAAACGGCTGTATCCATTTGGCCAGGCCGGGGCGCAACAGCTGGGCTTTGAGTTGTCGCTCCTCGGCGTAAAGCGCGGGATTGAATTGACGTGAAACACCGCCAGGAGCCGCACTGACCCAATCTTCGCCTGGACTCCACTTGGCTTTGACGCCAGATTGCCACAGGGAGAGGTTCATGGCATAATCTCCGAGCACAGGAAATTTGAGGGAGAAGCCTCCATGTTCGCGCAACAAGGCAGTGGGGTAGGCCATGCCTTGGTGGTGGCACACATTGCGCCAGCGCAATCCACTGTCCCAGCGCGGCGCATAATGACGGGGGACCCTCGGTTCGGCATCGGGGATGCGCACCCCACCTATTTCCAGTGCGCCGTCCAGGGGCTCCCAGCGGTCGAGGGCCCGGGTCAGTCCAGCGAGTGGAATGTCGCCAGCCCCCAAGTACAAGATGCGCAGGCCCAAGGCGCGCTGCGCCAGCCGGTTCATGGCATCGTAAATTCCTTCGTCTTGCTCTTCAAAACCCAACGGACGCGCTGGGTGTTGGTCGAGGAGTTGCCGAATCTTGGGGGCATCCCGACCGACCTGAACCAAGACTTCGATGTCTTCGTCTGCGAGCACGCGGTGAATGCCATCGAGGGTGCGGCGCAGTGGCGCGAGGTGTGCATCGCCCACGACGGGGATGGCCAAAGTCAGCAGAGGGGTGTGGCTCATGCCCGCTCGATGGATGATGCCGTGACCTCTTCTAATTTGCCGTTGGCACATCGGAGGATGCGTCCGGGGTGGCGCTTCAGTATGCCGTGGTTGTGTGTTGCCATGAGTACACAACGGCCGTCGCGGGCCAAATCGTGCAAGAGTTCGAGAATGCCTTCGGCGGTTTCTGGATCAAGGTTTCCAGTGGGCTCGTCGGCGAGAATCAGCTCAGGTGAATTGAGCAAAGCCCGCGCTATGGCGAGGCGTTGCCGTTCTCCTCCGCTCAGTTCGTAAGGCCGCTTGTAGCCTTTGGTTTCGAGCCCCACTGCTTGCAGCACTTCTGCCACACGCCGCTCCCTTTCGGCAGGGTCTTTCCAGTCCGTGACCTTGAGGACGAACTGCAGGTTCTCTGCGGCGGTTCTGTCTGTGAGCAGCTCGAAGTCCTGAAAGACAATCCCCAATTTCCGGCGCAGCAAATGAACCTTGCGCTGCTTGAGTGTTCCAAGATCCACGCCGCACACCGACCCCGACCCTGTGGTCAGCGACAACTCGCCATACAGGGTCTTCAACAGGCTCGATTTTCCCGAACCGGTGCGTCCAATGAGGTAGATGAACTCTCCGGCCTGGGCCTCAAGGTTCACGTTTTGTAATACCACGTGTTCCTCCTGGAGCAGGTCTGCATCCGAAAGGCTGATGAGGGCCGGATTGTCCACAGGCGTTTAGTCGACTTTGTACTCGGCGGCGTCAATTTTGGGATTGACGTCCACGGTGTTGACTGTCATCTTCATCTCTTGGCCTCCAGTTTTCATGGTGACTTCTCCTTCGAACAGCATGCCCTTGGCCTCGGTCATGGCCCCATAGTCGAGGGTCAATGACATGTCTCCGCGGGGTGTGGTTTCGCTGCGGACCGTGCGGGTGCGCAATCCAGTCTCGACATCGAACCAGTGGCTTTCGGCCACAGCACCATCGCGGCGCAGCTCGATGAGATAGTGGGGAACTTCATTGATCCTGTCGATGCCTAAAAGTTCTGCCGAGAGGCCATAATCCACCAAGTGGAGGAAGGCGAGCATATCGTGGCTGCGCTTGGTGTCCAGCATTTTGTCTTTCTCCATGGGGGTGACCTGGCCCATGGCAGTTTCAGTGCCTTTGGTGCCGTCAAACCTGGAATCCTGCATCACATTTCCTCCAGCACTGATGCGGGTGTACCCGGCTCCGCGATTGAGGTAGGCTTCTTCCATGACAAGCTCCATTGGTCCAGCGGCCATGGTTCCTGTGGTCTTCAAGCCCTTCACTTTGTCCAGTTTCCCGGCACCACCTCGCGCGTCGTAGTAAGCGTTGAATACGTCTACAGCTGTCATGCCTTCTGGGGCAGGATCGAGCTCCTTGAGGGGTTCTCCGAAGGGGTCGAAAAACTCGACTTGTCCCGATGTGGCAAACTGCGACAGTCCATCAGCAACATCCCGGTTTCCGGCGATGGTGATGTTCATGTTGTCGGGGCGCAGGTAGGTACGGGCCACACGTTGCACGTCTTCGACCGTTACTGCATCGAGGCGGGCGAGGTAGGTGGCGTAGTAGTCTGCGGGGAATCCATAGCGCTCGATGTTGAGGGCGAAACGGGCGATGGTTTCGGGCCGTTCAAGGGAAAGGGCAAAGCTGCCGTTGAGGTAGTTCTTGACGAACTGCAGGGTGCTGTCGGGAGCGGGGGACTCCACCATGGTCCGGATTTCGGAGAGGAATTCGACGAGCGAGCTGTCGGTCACCTCATTGCGGACGCTGGCGCGGGCGCTGAACCGGCCGACCACCTTGTCGGGGCCGATGGAGCTTCGCGCTCCGTAGGTGTAAGCCTTGTCTTCGCGGAGGTTTTGGTTGAGGCGGCTCCCGAAGAATCCTCCGAGCATGGTGTTCATGACGCTCACGGCCACCACGTCCGGGTGACCGGGCTTGAGGTAGACGGGAAAGGTGATGTCGATCACACTTTGAACGGCTCCGGGGACAGGGGCAAAGCAGACCCGGTTGCCTTGCGGAGGCACTGGGCGGGCGAACCGCTGCTTCTCCACTTCATTGGGGCGCCACTCGCCGAAGTATTGCTCCGCTTGTTGCTTGGCATCGGCGGGCGTGATGTCGCCGACGATCACGAGGTAGGCCACATTGGGCTTCCAAATGGTGGCATAGTGCTCCATCAAGTCCCCGCGTGTGATGGCCTTTACCGTGGTTTCGTTGGAGCTCTCGCCGTAGGGATGCTTCAACCCGTAGGTCATGGCCCGGGCCAATCGGCCGGAGATTTGATTGGCATCGGTAGCGCTGCTGGCAAAACCGCTCAAGGTTTGCTTGCGCTCCTTTTCCAATTCTGCTTCCGGAAAGGTGGGGTTCATGAGCACGTCCGACATGATGTCGAGCAGGGTCTCGCTGTGTTTGACGAGGCAGCGGCCATTCATGCCAAATCCGGAGGTGCCGAAGCTGGCTCCGATGCGGTCGACTGCTTCGTCGATCTCGGCCTTGCTGCGCGTGGTGGTTCCAGCGCGCATGAGCGAGCCTGCCATGCTGGTATAGCCGGCGCGTCCGCCTTCGTAGATGGCGTCTACATCGAGGGTGAGCCTGTAGCTTACGCGTGGGAGCTTGTGGTTCTCTACTACGATGAGGGTCAGCCCATTTTCGAGCGTTTCCACGGTGTAGTCGCCCAGAATGATTTCAGGTGCTGGTCCAGGCTCGGGTGCTTGAGACCGGTCTACCTGGGCACTCAACACGAGGGGAACGAGGGCCGCGAGCGCGACCACGAGGGAAGTAAAACGGTTCATTGTGCGTTCTCGTTCATGAAGTAAAGCACGACGCGGCGGTCGTGGTTGTAATACTTGACTGCGGCCGCTTGGATGTCTTCGGCCGTGACCGCCATGTAGCGGTCGATTTCGTTGTTGATGAGGTTGGCGTCGCCGTAGTACATGTGGTAATTGGCGAGCGATTCGGCTATGCCCCTCATGGTGCTGTTGCCTTGCACAAAGCTGCTCTCGACTTGGTTCTTGAGCTTCTCGAGTTCTGCATCGCTGATTCCTTTGGCTTTGACCTTGTTGATTTCGGTCATCATGGCCGTTTCCACTTCAGCGGGGTCGGTGCCAATGTTGGCCACAGCGTAAGCGATGGTTTGGCCCGGATCCTCGAGACCGAAGCTAAACGCCCCACAGAATACGGCGAGCTCTTGCTCATCGACCACAGCGCGGTTGAGGCGGCTGGATTGTCCCCCACTCAAAGCAGTATTCAACAGGTCTACAGCATAATAGTCTGGCGTTCCTTCGGCGGGAATGGGATAGGCCATGAGCACCAAGGGAAGTTGGTCGTCGCCCCAAATGGTATCGCGGACCTCTTTCATCTTGGGCGCCTCCGTAATGTCCGGACGGGGCACCTCTACTGTTCCGGCAGGGATGGTCCCGAAGTAAGCCTTGATTTGCGCTTTGAGCGCCTTGCGGTCAAAGTCACCTGCGATGGACAACACCGCGTTGTTGGGGACATAAAAGGTCTCGTAGAAGTTGGTGAATTCTTCGTCTTCGGCAGCATTCAAGTGGTCCATGGAGCCAATGACGGGCCAGCGGTAGGGGTGCTGCTGGTAGGCGCGCTTCATGGTTTCCTCGATGAGGTTGCCGTAGGGTTGGTTGTCTACCCGCTGGCGGCGCTCCTCCTTGACGACTTCACGCTGGGTTTCAATGCCAGCGGCTTCGACACGGGCGTGGAGCATGCGCTCGGATTCCAACCACAAGCCCAACTCCAATTGGTTGGAGGGCAGCACCTCATAATAAAAAGTGCGGTCATTGGAGGTGTTGGCGTTGTTCTGTCCTCCAGCATTCTGGATGTACTTGAAGAACTCGCCACGGCCAATATTCTCGGAACCTTCAAAAAGCAAGTGCTCGAAGAAATGGGCCATCCCCGTTCGGTTTGGGTCTTCGTTTTTGGATCCCACATGGTACATCACGGAGACCATGGCTACTGGAGCGGTGTGGTCCTCGTGAAGGATGACGTGAAGTCCATTGTCGAGGTCGTACTCCTCGAACTTGATGGGCGCCCGCTGTGCTGCAGCTGCGCCAATGACTGCCGACAGGCAGAGGGTTATTATGAATCGCATGTTCCGGTATTCGGATTGGGATGGGCAAGATAGTCCGCTCTTCGGGTAAATTCGTGACCGCCATGAACCACTGTCTCGAACCGGGTCCACAAAGTTGGAGCCAACTTCAATCCCTCTATGCTGCGGAACGCATTGTTCTTTCTGATGCAGCGCGCAAGAATGTGTCCTTGGCCCATGACTTCTTGATGGAAGTGGTGGAGTCGGGCAAAACGGTATATGGTGTCAATACCGGTTTTGGTGAGCTTGCTCGCGTGAGGGTAGGGGACGATCAACTCCACCAACTACAAGAGAACATTTTGCGCAGCCATGCAGCAGGATTGGGTGAGGCATTGCCTCCAGAAGTTGTGCGCTGGATGTTGCTCTTTAAGATCTGTGGTTTGATCCGTGGACACAGCGGGGTGCAACCACAAACGGTGGACCGCCTCGTTGACTTTTACAACGAGGGCCTCATTCCGGTGGTACCGCGCCAGGGTTCCTTGGGGGCCAGTGGTGATCTGGCTCCTTTGAGCCACATGTGCCTTCCATTGATGGGAGAGGGCGAATTGATGGTGCCCGATGGAGCAGGTGCATGGAACACACATCCGGCAGAGGAAGTATTGAGGGCCAGAGGTTGGTCTCCGATTTCACTGGGTCCCAAGGAGGGGTTGGCATTGATCAACGGGACTCAAATGATGTCGGCCTTGCTCGCGCACAGCCTACAAGAAATGGAGCACTTGTGGGAACAGGCGCACGGCATCGCCTCCTTGAGCCTTGCGGCATTTGAAGGATTGGATGCGCCTTATCACCCTGCTGTGCATGCACTCCGCCAGCACAGTGGTCAGCAGGCCAGTGCGGCCCGCATGCGCGCATGGCTCGAGGGTGCTGATTTTCTGCGCGGGACCCATGAGTGGGTGCAGGACCCTTACAGTTTTAGGTGCATCCCACAGGTCTATGGTGCGGTCCGTGCGGCCATCGATCGCGGCATTGAAACGCTCGAAGGAGAGGCGACTGCGGTCACGGACAATCCCATATTGTTGCCAGAGACGGGGGAGGTCATCAGCGCGGGAAATTTCCACGGAGAACCTTTGGCGTTGGTGCTCGATCACCTCAAGGTCGCGGCGAGTGAATTGGGCACAATGTCCGAGCGCCGCATTTTCAAACTGTTGAGTGGCACCCGAGGACTGCCACCGTTTTTGGCCAACGACCCAGGATTGGATAGCGGCCTGATGATCGTCCAATACACTGCTGCGAGCATTGTGGCGCGGAATAAAATGCGGGCCATGCCTGCCAGTGTGGATACCATCGATAGCAGCAATGGCCAGGAAGACCATGTGAGCATGGGCGCAAATGGAGGGCTTCAGCTCTTGGCGGTGGTGGAGGGCGCCCGTGAGGTTTTGGGATGTGAATTTTTATCTGCAAGTCAAGCGCTTCATTTCCGCGAAACCCCTGGCCTTTCCAACAAGCAAGTTCAATGGCTGTCAGCGTTTCGGAATACTGTGCCTCCGCAGATAGGAGATGTGGAACAATCGTCTCACATGAAGATGGCCATCGCTTTTTTGCGACGCTGACAAATCACATTATAGCCATTGGATTTACTGCAAGGCGATTCGTCTAATTATACGTCCAGTTTGGTGTTTGAGGGGGTGTTGATGGCGATATTTCATGTAACCAAACTCTTGTCATGCACGGATGTCTCGCCTCCATATTGCTGCTTTGCGGTACTTTTTTCTTTGCTAATCCTGCATTCAGCAGTGCAGTAGAGCCACCTTCCACTGCAGACTGCAGCTCCTTCATCAACTTTCTTGAGAATGAAGAAATGCTGCTCAGTTACACTGCTGCACTCGGCGAGTCTTGCGTGACCATTGAAACCACCCTCTTCTTCGACGATGCAGGGTTGGCCACTGAAATGGATGCAAATGGCAATGCCCTAGGGGATTTCGGTTATCAGGTGATCGAGTCCAGTGGCCAATGCGTTTTGGCCTCAACGGAAAGTGGGTGCGGAGCGCAGGTCCTTTCGTTCAACAGTGACAACAGTGCACTGACCTTGACTTCCGGCGGCGAAGATGCCAGCTTGACACCCGTTGAGGAGAACAGTCTGACCACAGACATCTATAACGAGACGGCCGATTCATATCACCTGACGATTGCCGACGCAATCAACTCTGCTTCTACCAACGATGTCATCGTTCTGTCGGCGGCTTCATTTAGCCCAAGTGGACAAGTGACGATTGACAAGGCCTTGACCTTGAAAGGTGCAGGCTCTTCAAGCACCACGATCAATGGAGGTGGATCCAGCTACGCGATTGCCGTTTACGCAGACGGAGTGCACTTGGAAGGGTTTACACTGAACGGTGCAGCGACCTATGGCATTAAAGTGTCCAATTCGCCGACCTCCATTCTGTCAGACTTTTCTATGACGGACGTAGCCACCGACGGCACGGCCAATACCGGCATCGACCTCAACGGTGTTGACGGAGCTACCCTCACCAACATCGCAGCCAGCAATACAGCAGGTGGATTTGGCTTGGCTTTGGCTAGCTCGAGCGATGTCACCATTGACGGTCTGAGCACCTCTGGCAATGCCTGGGGTGACGCCGCCATTTTCCCAGCAGGTACAGCATATCAAATTGCTGGATATGAGGCACCCACCAACATCACTTTTGAAGGCACGCTCGATCTGTCCTCCGGAGCCGGTAGCATCTCCGTTCAAGACGGCAATCTGGCTTCAGGTGGCACTTGGGCGGGCACCATCTCCATTGATGCGGCAGACAACGCCGACGTCACCGTTCCAACCAATTTTGATGCCCGCGTAGATGCAGTTCGGAATGACGGGCTGTCTTTCCAAGTGGTGGCTCCAGGAGGCGCGGCAGAAATCATTTTGGCTGGATTATTGGGCGCCACTTCACCGTTTACTTACTCGGCCATCACACTGCAGAACCTGCTCACCGGAGAATGGGCTGTTAGCGCAGGAATGGACCTCCAGGCCGCCATCGACGCTGCCGAATCGGGTGATACCATCGAGTTGGATGGAGCGATCTCCACGGATGAGACCGTCAACGTCAACAAGCCGCTCACCATGTATGGAGCGGGCAGTGGAACCACCACCATCAACACCACTTCTTCGGGTTATGGCATCAGCATCTCTGCAGATGATGTGAGTCTGTCCGGCTTCACGCTGGATGGTTCGGGAACCTTTGGTGTCAAGGCTTCTGGCATTGCCAACTTTAGCTTGAACGATGTGGAAGCCACCAATGGTGGCAACAGTGCCATCGACCTCAATGGTGTGGATGGTGCAACGCTGACCAACATCGCGGCATCCAATACGGCTTTGGGATACGGTTTGGCCATTGCCAGCTCCGCAGATGTCACAGTCGACGGAATCACCACAAGTTCCAATACCTATGGTGCGATTGGAATTTTCCCCGCACAGACCCAATATCAAGATGCTGCGTTGGAAGCCCCTTCCAACATCGTCATCGAAGGTGCGGTGAGTTTGACTGGAGGAGCAGGAGCCATCACGGTCCAAAATGGCGCCCTGAACAGCGGCGGCACTTGGGTGGGAACCGTGTCGAATGACCCTGCGGACAATGCGGATGTAACCGTTCCCGCTGCCTTCACCCATGCCCTCTACTCCACGCGCAACGACGGTGTCACCGGACAAAGCGTTGCTGCACAGGCGGTCATTCAAGGATTGGTCGCCTATGCCGCTGCCAATCCCGTAACCGGAATCGAGTACACTGACGTCTACATCTACGACATGGACAATGGCGACTACGAAGTCATCGAGCCCTTGCTCATCCAAGACGCAATCGATGCTGCTTCTGCAGGTGATGAGATCAACGTCTCCGACGGAGCTTATGAGATTGCCACTACCATTGA
>DDCX01000091.1 GCA_002336475.1 Flavobacteriales bacterium UBA1995
GAGCGTCACGTGGCCGCAGAATTGTCGGGGGCCTGTGCAGAAGGGGTTTGTGGCCTCGATTTCATCGGGCTCTTCGCCGCTGAGGGTCAGCGTTACCTTCCAATTGTAGACCTCGTTCTGGGCGAAATAGTCAAACTCATCGAAGCGCCCACGGTCCACATCTCCCTTCCAGAACTCCTCGTAGTCTTCGGTTTCAAACACCACGGTGCCCCACCTGTCGAAGACTTGAAATTTGTAGCGCTGGATGAGGTTTACGCCTCGAATGATCGGTTTGAATCCATCATTGATGCCGTCTCCGTATCCATTGCTTGCCGGGGTGAAGGCGTTGGGCACAAACACGGAGACCTTGTCGTCGATGACCAGCAGGTCTACTGCGATGTCGGAACAGCCAAATTCGTTTTGGACAGAGAGTGCGACTTGGTACTCACCGGGTTCGTCATAACGGTGCAGGGGGTCGGGAATAAAACTCCCGTTGCCGTCGCCAAAGGTCCAATTCGTGGCGAAGGCAGTGTTGCTTTCGTTGGTGAATTGAAACGAGGTGTTCTCGGGTGACGCAGCCAGGGGCACGTATGAGAAGCCCGCCAATGGGACGGGGTGGACGGTGAAGTCCTCCGCCAGGTTGAGCGTGTCCGTGCACCCTTCTGGGCTGGTCGCAACGATGTAGGAAGTGAAGGTGCCCACTTGGTCGATGACCAGTCCTTCGGTGGGCAGGGGGCCGTCATAGATGTTCTCGATGTAGAGCGAGGTGGCCTGACTGTAGGAGCTGAGGTCTTGAAAATCTACGGCCAGTGGGTTGCAGCCGATCCGCGGGTTGGCCGTCAGGTTGGCCGTAGGGGCGAGGTGCACGGTGAAGTCGTTTTCGGTCACGTCCGCACAGGCGTAGTTGTTGGTGGCTGTCAGCGATACCGTGTACGTGCCGATCGCATCTGCGGTGAAGGTGGGGGCGGTCCCAGTAATGGGAGGGGTTCCGTTCACGGACCAACTGTGGTTGATGGAGCCGGTGCTGAGGTTTTCGGTGATGATGTCAACCGGAAAGAAGCAGCTTTCGATTTCATCCAATGCAAAGGCGGCTGCGGGAGTGGGCAGGACGGTGATGGTGGTTTGGACCGTATCGGAGCACAATTGTCCGCTTTCTGCGACCAGGGTCACAGTGTATTCTATGGGGTCCAGGCCGGTATTGGCAAACACATGTGTGGGCGCCTGTTGGAACCCGAACTCGCTGCCATCTCCAAAGTCCCATGTTTGGAACAGACTGCCTGAAGATGTGTTGGTCAACGTCACGCTCAACGGGGCGCAACCCAATCCGTCGTCGAGGTCGATGCCGGCGACGGGGTTGGGAAAGACTTCGACATCGAGGCTGGCTGCTGCGGTGCAGCCTGTCAGTGGGGCTTCGGTCGAGAAGGTGACGGTAAATGTTCCCGCATCTCCGTATGTGTGCTCGGTTGTGAGGCCTGCGCCGGTGGTGCCGTCCCCGAAGGTCCAGTCGGCGTTGCCGGGGTTATCGCTCGTGGCCGCAAATGCAAATGGAGCCCCGACGCACGCTGAAGGGTCTGCGACGGAGATGGTGGCCGAAGGAATGGGGTGGACGACCACCGGCAGCTGCAGGGTGTCGTAGCTGCATCCGTTGGTCACGAACTGGGTGACCGTGTAGGTCCCGGGGTCGCTGAAGCTGGTTATAGCGACGGGGGTGGCGGCAAAGTCGCCGTTGTCGAAATCGTAGCTGACGGCGGTGGTGGCGCTGCTGAAATCCTCAACGGTGAGCGAGAGCGGAGCGCATCCGTCCTGGGTGCTCAGGGTGAAGAAGGCCTCCACTTGGTTCGGCAGGACCAGCACGTTGCCGGTGGCGGTATCCGCCCCGCATTGGTTGACCCCGATGAGGGTCACGGTAAAGACCTGTTCCACCGTGTCGACGGCGTACCAGTGGTCTGGAGGATCGGCTCCGATGAAGCCCGTGCCGTCTCCGAAATCCCAGGTGACG
Source organism: Flavobacteriales bacterium UBA1995 (assembly GCA_002336475.1). Classification (GTDB taxonomy): domain Bacteria; phylum Bacteroidota; class Bacteroidia; order Flavobacteriales_D; family Sanyastnellaceae; genus UBA8752. Next base: position 1,979 of record DDCX01000091.1, read on the forward strand.
TCGTCGGGAAGGCCCACGGAGGCGTTCATGATGTTCATCTCGAAGGGCGAGCAGACGGTGTCTTCCTCGAAGGCGAACACCATGACCGGCGTGGGGTAGACGACGATGGCGTCGCTCACGGCATCGCTGCCGCAAAGGTTCGTGGCGGTGAGGGAGACGGCATAGTCGACGATGCTGTCGCCTTGGGCGAAGTTGAGCGCGGGCGGTGCCTCACCGATGTAGCCATTCCCGTTGACATCCCAAGTGAAGGTGCCGTAGGGTGCGTCGCTCAGGTTGGCGAATTGCACGTCGAGGGGAGCACAACCGGAGTCGGGCGTGAGCAGAAGGTTGGCCGTCGGTGGGTGGGTGATGGTGACTTCCTGATCGGTGGTGTCCACGCATCCAAAGTTGTTGTAGGCCTCGAGGATGATGGTGTACGTGCCATCGCCGGGAAAGGTGAAGGCCGGTGTGAATGCGGTGGAGCTGCCTACCCCGCCGAGGTCCCAATCCTGGCTGGTGCTGCCTGTACTGAGGTTCTCCAAGGGAAGGTCGAGGTTGGAGCAGCCCAGGGTGTCGGCCATAAAGGTGGCCACCGGCACGGGGTGGATGGTGACGGCGTGGACGATGGTGTCGCGGCAGCCCGTCGCCGGGTCTTCGTACCAGTACGCCGGGCTGTAGTTGCCTGGGGCGATGCCGCTGGCAAACGCACCCGTGGCGGGGTCCAGGACACCGTTGCCGTACCACGTTCCGCCCAAGGGGGTGGCGTTGGTTAGGGTGACGGTGCCGAGGTTGTTGCAGAAGGCGTCGGGGGCAGCGAGGTCGAGCACAGGAAGAGGATCGATGGTCAGTTCCATCTCGTCTTCCGTGTAGCAGGTGCCGATGCCGTAGGAGAGCAGGTAGGTATAGGTGCCGGGAGTGAGGATGCCCGGGCTCAGGAGGCCCGTGGCGGGGTCGAGCAGGCCGGCGGCAGCGCCCGGCGAGGTGCCGGCCCAATCGATGTCGGCCGAGGGAAAAAAGCCGCTGGGCTGCAGGGGGAAGGCGTTGTCGCAGGCGACGAGGTCGGGACCGGCATCGGCCACAAGGGGCTCGGCGATGTCCACCGCGATGGAGGCGGTATTGGTGCACCCTGTGGTGTTGGCCGTAAAGGTGTAGACGGCGGTGAAGCTGCCCGCTCCACTCACGCTCGGATCGATGGTGCCGTCGGGCGAAACCGCAGGATCAAAGGCGCCAAGGCCCGACCAGCTTCCCGTTCCGCCCTGCGTGAGGCCGGGCGAGAAATTGAGCAAGGTCCCGTCGATGGGCTGGTTGCAGAAGGTGGTGTCAGCGCCGGCGTCGACGGTGGGAATCTCCTGCACGGTCACCACGTGGTCCACCGTGTCGCGGCAACCGGTGGTGGGATCCTCGTACCAATAGATGAGGTCGAAGGTGCCCGGTCCCGTGGCGGCGTCCTCGGTTTGGAACCCGCCGGTACCATCCGCTCCTGGCCCTTCCCAGGTGCCCCCTGCGGGACTCGGCGGGGACAGGGCGATGTTGCCATCGTTGCCGCAGAAGATGTCCGTACCCGTGGTGGAGACGGCGGGAAGCGGATCGACGTGGACCTCCATTTCGTCCTCGGTGTAGCAGGTGCCGTTTCCGTAGGACAGCAGATAGGTGTAGTCGCCCGGTGTGAGGAGGGCAGGATCGATCAGGCCCGTGCTGGCATCGAGCAGGGCGGCCGCTCCGACTCCGCTTCCGCTCCACGTGACATTGCTGGTTGGGAAGAATCCGGCGAGCTGCAGGGGTCCGGCGTTGTCGCACACCACTTCGTCTGCACCGGCATCGGCGTCCACCGGATCGGTGATGTCCACAAGAATGGTGTCCGCGTTGATGCAGCCCGTAGCGGCCTCCGTGTAGGTGTACACCACATCAAAGCTGCCCACTCCGCTCACGTCGGGAGTATACACCCCATTGGCGTCCAAGGCTCCCGCCGCGCCGAGCAGCCCCGTCCAGTAGCCGGTGCCCGCTTCGTTGAGGCCGGGACTGAAGCCCAGCAGTACCCCGGGAATGTCGGTGTTGCAGAAGACGGTATCATCCCCCGCGTTCACGTTGGGCAGGGCGAGCACATCGACGGTGAGGCTTTCGGAGGCCACACACCCGGTCGCGTCCGTGGCGGTCAGGGTCGCCGTGAACGCATTGCCGGAGGCGATTTCCATCTCCGCGCTGGCGCTGGTGCTGCTTCCGGTTCCGATCGCTCCTCCCACACCAGGATTCCAGCTCCAATCATAGGGGGCAGAGGCGCCCGAGAGCGTGGCGGAGAAGACGACGGTGCTGTCATCGCATACGCTCACATCGTCGGCCGAAAGTGCAATGGCCGGCAGGGGCCGTACCTCCAGGTTGCGCGTGTCCACGCTCTCGCAGGTTCCCGTGCCGATGGTGTAGGTCAAGGTGTAGTCTCCGGGTCCCAGTGGCCCCGCATCGACGGTGCCGGCGGGGTCGGTCACGCCCGGTCCCGTCCAGCCGCTCGCCGTCACCGGGCTGAACCCGTCGAGGACAAAAACGGTGTCGATGTCGCAGATGCTCAAATCGGGGCCGGCGTCGGCCACCTGCGGCACGATGACTTCCACCACGGCGGTGTCGGTGTTCAGGCATCCGTTGCCATCGGTGAAAGCATATATCACTTCGTGCACCCCCGGTCCCACATCGGAAGGCAGGAAGGTGCCGGTGGCGGGGTTGGAGATGCCGTTTCCGCTCCATGTACCGCCCGGCGGTGAGAACCCGCCGAGGTCCACCGGGATGGGTTGATCGCAGAACTGCACGTCCACTCCGGCGTCCACGGTGGGCAGGCTCCACACGGTGACGGTGACCGTGGCGGCTTCACTGCAGCCATTGGCGTCCGTTACCGTCAGGGTGGCCGCGAAGGTGGAGCCGTCGTCGGCTGCGACGGTGGTTGACGCGGAAGTGGTCGTGGCCGTTTCGGTGCCGACGGTAACCCCCGGGTCCCATGCAAAGCTGTAGGGTGGCTGCCCGTCGGTTACAGTGGCATTGAAGTCCACCGACCCGCCGTCGCAGAGCGCGGTGACTGAAGCGGTGAGGTTGATGGCGGGGCGGGGCAACACGGTCAGGGTGCGCGTATCGATGCTCTCGCAGGTGCCCGATCCAAAGGTGTAAGTCAAGGTGTAATCGCCTGGAAGGAGAGGGCCGGCATCCACTGCGCCGGTTGGGTCGGTAATGCCCGCTCCGCTCCACACTCCTCCGGTGATCGGTGTGAAGGCGTCGAGGACCAGGGCGGTATCGATGTCGCACACGGTGAGGTTGGGTCCGGCTTCCGCTTCCTGCGGCTGAACGACTTCCACGTCGACCGTCGCGGCATTGGTGCATCCGAATCCATCGGTGTAGGTGTAGGTTAATGTGGTGATGCCCGTGCCCGCAACGGAAGGGACGAAGGTTCCGTTGGGATCGGAGACGCCCGGCCCGCTCCAGTCGCCACCGTTTGGCGTAGCTCCGGTGAGTGAAGTGGGAATCGCCTGGTCGCACAGCACGTCTTGCGCAGGAGCGTCGACCGCAGGAAGGGGATGCACGGTGACGTTGGCGGAGGTGGTCCCCTCGCATCCTTCGGTAGAGGTGGCCAAACCGCTCAGGAAGATGTCGGTCGTACCGGCTGTGGAGTCAATGGTGGCGGGTGCGGTCGCATCGAAGTCCCAGGTCACGCTGGCTCCGCTCGGTTCAGACAGGGTCGCTTGGAAGGCTGCTCCTTCGCACAGTTCCACCGGTGCGGCGATGGAGGGACTTGGCAAGGGGTGTACCGTGAAGGTATTGTCGTCCGTGGAGTAGCAACTGCCGGTGCCGTTTTCCAGGGTCAGCACATAGGTACCCGGTGCTATGCTCGGGTCCAGCGTGCCGTCGGCTGCGATGCCCGTTCCGGACCATGCGCCGGTGTTCGGGCTCCAGTCTGTCACGGCAAGGGGTGCATCGCCCAGGCAGGCCTCCACTGGACTTCCCGCCTCGACCTGTACGAAGGCCTCGACCTCCACGATTCGGATGTCCTCATCGCTGCATCCATTGGCATCCACATAGGTGTAGGTCAGCTCATAAGTGCCGACTCCCGCTGGCGTGAAGCTGTCTGCTCCCGTCAGGCCTGTACCGCTCCAAGTTCCGTTTCCGCCTCCCGCCGTCAAACCCGGAGAATAACCGGTCAGGGCTTCGGTTATGGCGTCGTTGTCGCACAGGAAGAGGGTGTCGCCCGCTTCCACCGCTGGGTTGTTGAGGGACGTCAGATTGGCGGTGTTGCTGTTGTCGCACCCCACATCATCGGTTACGGTCACTGCTATCGAAGCGCTGCCCGCAGTGGGAGGCGCGGTCCATTCGAACTGGTTTCCTGTGGCGGCACCTGCCGACCCCGACCACTGCAGCGGCGCATAGCTGCCCGATCCACCGGAGGGGGTCGCCGTGAACGTCACGGTTTCACCTGGACAGGGGGGAGGTGGAACGGCAATGGCCACCTCGGGCAGCGGAGCGATTTCAATCTCGATGGTGGCGGTATTCGTACATCCATTCGCCGAATTGGCAGAAAGCCCAAGGGAAACGTTGGTCTGTGGGACAATGGGCACGCAATGAGAGTGCAGGTCGCCTACGATGACGGGACTGCTGCTCCAAGTGTATTCTTGTGCTCCTGTGGCGATCACGAGCAAGGTGTCGCCTGCACAATAGGCGGGCAGGTCTGGCAATTCGAAGTCAATCTCTGGAATGCTGTCCACATCGATGTAGATGTTCGAGGTGTCCACGCCACAGATGTTGGTCGCTTCTCCCGTCACCACATATTCTCCGGGGTCACTGAAGGTCAAGGGGACGTTCCCCTGCACATTGCTGAATTCCACCCCATCGAGTTGCCAGGACCAGTTGGTGAGTGGTGACCCTCCATCATCCAACGAGGCGATCATCATGTCGAGCTCGTCCCCCGCACAGATCATCATGACCGAACCCACTTCTACTGTGGGGGGCTCCGCCACTTCGATGGTAAAGGTCTGCTCGGCCGGAGGACATGCGTCCTTGTCGGGAATGGCGACCCGTAACGTGATGGTGTAGGTTCCGGCAGCCGTGAGGTCTACGACGGGGGCGACGTCATTGGGTCCGCCAACAACGTAATTGTAAGGCCCGCCTGAGATGATCCAGGTGGTGTTGGGGTCGCCGCAGATGGCGGGATTGCTGCTGAGGTCTTCGAGGTCGACGGTCAGGGGAGCGCAGCCGCTCAGAGGGGCGACCTGTCCAACGGCCTCCAGCTCCGGGTAGACGCAGACGATCATCTCGTCGTTGCCGTTGGGGCAGTTGGGATGGATATCGATGGCCGATATCTGGTATTCGCCCGGAGCGGGGAAGGTGGCATTGAATGAGGTGCCCACGCCTTGGTTGGGGTTGACGCCCGCTTGTCCGTTCAGGGGGGTGATTTCCCAATACGTATCGGTCGGATTGCATTCTGCATCGGTCACCACTTGCCCGGCCCCGGATATGCCGTAGGCGAAAGGTTGACCCATACATACTTCGTCAGGTCCACTCAATTGTGGGTCAGGACCAAGGTGGATGCGGATGGGGTCGACCGTGGTCACGGAAGTTCCGCATTCATTGACCGCCTCGATGCGGAATCGGAAGGCGTTCTGCGACCCCTCGGGTGTGACTTCACCGCAGCTTGACAGCACGTATTCGTGGCTCACCGTGGTCGGCGGAACGGAGTTTAGGTCACTGTCCAACAAGGTTTCCGTGGACCCGTCGCCGTAGTCGAGGTTGTAAATCGTTCCCTCCCCGTTGCTCTCGTAGTTGGTGATGGGAAAATCGAGCAGATAAGGGCTGCACAGACCGTTGGTATTGCCCGGGTTGGCCGAACCAATCTGCGGGTTGTTTCCCACAAAGACCGAATCGACCACCTGCGTGGTGCAACCGTTGTTGCCCAGCAGGTCCACGGTGATGGTGTAATAGCCGTAGCTGTCGTAGGCAGTGGTGGGCAGATTGGACACGCTATAAGAGGAAAAGCTGGTGCTCTCTCCATTGCCCCAATCGACGTCCCAATTTGCGATGCCGGTGTTGCCGAACGGTTGGGGGCTGGCGATGAGCTCGTAGCTCGGCCATTCGGGGTTGTTCAGGCAGAGCGGAGCCAAGTCGTCGATGCCCGGATTGGGATTCTGCAGGACGGTGACGGTCTGTGAAGAGCTTGCCGCGCAGGCTCCGTCGTCCTCATCGGTTGTCACGGTCAGGGTGACCGTCACGTTTTGCGTGCCACCGCCATCCAACGCATAGATGTGGGTGGGTTGCGATTGTGTCGACGTGCTGCCATCCCCGAAGTTCCAACTGTAGCTGGCCCCGGGCTGCGGAGTGAGGTCGAATTCGATCCCTTCGGAACCACAGATACCGTCCTGTACCACGGTGAAGGACGCGCCGGGCGAGTTGTCGATGCTCAGGTCAATCTCGAATTCACACGGGTCCGGTGCTCCTCCTGGCCCAGGGGGGTTCTCAAATGCGAACAGCAGCGTCCACGCCCCCGTTTCCGTTCCTGCATTGAATGAAAAAGGGTCTTCTGGCCCGAGAGCAGTGGTGTCCCCCGAAGGACTGATCCAAAGCCCCTCCGCCAGATCGGCGTCGTTGCCATTGGGGTCATACCAATCGAACCATGGGATGTTATCCGGTTCCCCCGAGCAGATCTCAAGTGCGCCTGGCACATCAAAATCATTGTTGCCACCACAATTTTGTCCCACCGCCAGCAACAGCGGAGAAAGGAGCAAGATCAGTGATATGAAACGGCGCAGAGACAAGTCGATTGGATGAACCTGCAATTTACAGCACAGTTCTACTGTGCAATCTACATGTCGACGGCAAACAATCGGCTTACCCACTGAATGTGCAGCGTGTCTGCGAGAAGAACTTATGGATTTCAGTTTCTTCTTTTACTGCTGCAAAAAGGAGGTCGGTCTGGATTGTTTCGCCATGCTGCCTCAGGATATTGTTTATCCTGATTCCAGGGAAGTGGAAGGAAAGCCGTTGGTCACCCAAGTGGACGCTGTGCGCCAGGCTGCAGTGCTGGTCAAGGTCCAGTGAGAACGTCAATGGGACCAGACGCCAAATCCCCGCCGTCTTAGTCTGAGCGTTAGATTTTTCTCAACTTCGAGTGCTTCTTCTACGGTGTCCAATGGAGGGAGATGCTGTTACTTTCTGGGCCGGAGACCGTCATGGAAACGATGGGCAATCCGGCTGAATAGGGGCGAGCCATCTGCCTTTCGGGCTGCATACCTGTGTTGCTGAGATCGGATATCGGGAGACTTCGACGTGTATCCGACATAGTAGCAGGCACTGCCTTCGATATACTCGGGGTTCGCTTCCCGAAATTTTCTGACGTCGTGGACTTCCGCTTTCAGACCGATTACATAAAGCTGGTAAGGCATCAGTTGGCGTGCATTTACCCGATGATGTGGATAGAGGAGTACGTTCTCAAGTCGCAGAATCAGATCTATCTCGTTCCATTAATTCCGCAAATTTTGGAACATGGCCAGGATTTAGTGCGACGTAGAGCTCGTAAAGAAGGTTTTCAAGCGCAATAACATAGATGGTGTTGTGACCGTTATTTCCCCGCCAAAGATGGGTTTGACCTGGAATCCTCCTCTCGTTTTTCCATTGTCCATATGTGGGTTCGATTGAACCTAGATCAAACGTTGTAGCATCCGATTTCGCGCAGCTCCAGCAAACGCAGATATTGATTTTATCACTTTCTTTTTTAGCGTTGTGAAAATCGGCAAGAAGTTGGCCGAAACTTAGTTTGAATTCACATACTAACAGAGAGTTCAGTAAGTCAGAGTTTGGCTGCTCTGGTTGAATTTGTCTGTGATTGTTTAGAGGGTTGGTTAATTCAACGAGGGCGTCGTACGTATTGTGCCCGGAGGCAGCGTGGATTCCGATATTGTTCAGCCAACGACTGCTGCATAATGAAGTGAACGTGACAATTACCTCTTGCTCATCCCGGCATTCAGTGACTTGAGTGGGCTTCAATATGGTTTCAAAAAAAGTGTTTGGTTGCTTTTCATTCCGATGTTTCGTTGCCTCCTTCCACTGTTGTATGTCGTCAGATGATTGAACGTTATTATTGGGTTTGAGGTAGTAGCGGTAATTTTTGAGAATATTGATGGCTTTTGTTGCAACGTCTTGCATAAACTTCTGCTCACGCTCATTGGCTAGTAGTTTCCTGCCTGTGTCTAATTGAGATCCTTTGGTTACAATGAGAATGTGTGCCTGTCTCTCAAGACCAATGTTTGATGTGAGTCTTAAGTCAAGTTTTCTGCCCTGTGGCACTCCGTGAGGAGCCAGACGTAAACCAAATTGAAGAATTTCGATTCTGGTTTTTAGTTCAGATTTTATTCGTCTTTTAATGACGTCTGTAGAGTATGAAAGGAATGCGTAGACTTTCTCGATGTTTTCTGCGAAATTGTCTTCATCGGTATTACTCTCTTCTCGATTTGCATTAAGATCTGGAAGTTGCTGATCGTCCCATGTGCAGTAGATTCCATCGTGTTGTAAGTTGTTTTGACTATTAAATGACAGAACGCGCTGGGGATTGGCATTTGAAGGAGGTATTGTGCGGATGTTCAGTGCCTTAATTGTAGGAATGCGATGTGGAAGTGGGTATGCTATTTCATAGGCATTTGGGGTGTACTGCGCTTTCTTGCCATTATTGAGCATCGTTATTTTATGTGTTTCTCCAACATTGTTTATGTATGTGAGTGTGACATGAAATGCGGTTGGAGCGATATGGATTTGACCGACAGCGGTTGTGCACGCTAGGAAATTCATCATCGCATGACATTGATCTTCTATGGATTGTGACGATAATGGTTGGTTTAACTTTATGTGCTGTGCACTGAGACGAATAGTTGTCCCTTGCTCAGTTAGTCCAAGGGTCTTAGTTGAATGATTGTCAAGATTTACAGGGTGTCTTTCAGCTTTCGGCCTTGGAGTGTTTGCGGATTCTAACCAGGCTTTGGCGCCCGTGATTGATGCTGTTACTGTTGGCTTTGACTTAGTTTTGCTAGAGCATTGCCAGAAATCCGTTTGAGTTATGATGAACGTTGAGCCTACACCCTTGTGACCAATGGTTTGTCCGTGAGCTTTTTGGTGGCTGAATCCTTTGATGCTGATTTGATTCAAAGTTTCCATTGTCATGCCGATGCCGTTGTCGGTAACAATGATGAACTTATCTTCATTTCGATTTGATAGTGTTAAGTGTAGCTCTCCAATGTATTCTGTTAAGCCGTCTTCAGATTTCTGTTTAGCGTGTGCACCTCGTGATTGTATCGCATCAACGGCATTTTGGATGAGTTCGGATAATACATCGTGCTCCGCACTGTAGGAACTGATGAGGTTTGCTAGGTCGCGTTTGAGGTACTCGTTTAGTCGCTTTTGATTCAAGCTTCCGTCAAGGCCGAATGGTGCGTCTAACTGATTTGCTTTCGACATGGAATTTTTGGACTAGAGTTTAATCGGTTAAAGATGGTCAATTTGTTTCTTTTGATTAGAAGTTAATGGATATCCTCTGTTCACAGGAAAGACGTTATTCTATCTGAAAAAAAACCCGGCCTGAGCCGGGTTTTTCGCATTCGGTAAAGGGCGCCTAGCGCCCGCCAATCACCAGCAGTACTCGTTCTCGTCGATGAGCTTTTGGGCGACCTCCTGGCGGGCGGCGGTGGTGTTGAAGGGTTCCGTCTTGGTGAACCGCTTGAGGCCCATGAGCATCATCTTGAGCTCGTCGCCCTCGGCGAAGGCGAG
>DDCX01000027.1 GCA_002336475.1 Flavobacteriales bacterium UBA1995
CAGGAGCTTCCTCAGCGGGAGCTTCCTCGGCAGCAGGAGCTTCCTCGGCGGGAGCCTCAGCAGCAGCTTCTTCGGTTTTGACTTCTTCGGATGGAGCCTCTTCGTTAGACGGTGTAGCGTCTTGGGCTTCCTGCGGCTGGTCAGCCGCTGCACCCTCGGGTGCATTTGCCTGATCTTCAGGCTTTTGATTTTCTTCGGTCATGAGGACTCGAAGGTCTAGTTGTATCCGTTGGATGCGCCGTCCTGACGGAGAGATGAAAAAAGCCCACTGACGCTGGGCAGAATAAGGCGGCAAAAGTAGGGTGAATCACCCGGTTATCAGTCAAATGGACCAAAAATCACACTCCCTCTGTTATTCCTGAACCAACTGGGCATTTGTGAAGCCTTGAGCTTGGGCAGCAATGAGCCACCGCTGAGCTTGCTCCTCGGCGACAAAAGCAGTCCGGTAGCGGGTGAGTCCCTCGCTTCTGACGGATCGGATTTGCCATTGCAATGGCGCATCCAAGATGGCGTTGGCCAGCCTCACAGGAATGGTGCTGTTGAACACCCCCAACTGAACGCTCCACGAAGCATCCTCCTCCTCAACCGGGGAATCTGTCACAGCTTGTTCAACCGTTTCAACAGACCCCTCGTTTGGGGCACCGGGAAGTGACGCCACAGAGGTCAAAGAAGCTTGCGACAGAGGGATTCTCCTTCCATTGATATACACGACAATAAAGGCGTCGGCCCTTCCCTGACTTCTCAATTCCCGGCGGTGCTCCTCGGCCTCGGATTGCGTCACAAACCTTCCCGAGAACAGGCGCAACCATCCATCGGAGCCTGCGTCCTCTCGTGTCAATGTTCCCAATGCGGCCATGGCCTCTGCATCTGGGACGCCTCGGAAGGCCCCCACCTGGACACTGTATACCCGACCGGAGATGCCATCCCAAGTTGGAATGTCCTCCCGGCGGGTCGGCAGAGGCTGGCTGCCTGCTTCAGCACTACCGGATACGGTTGACCTGCCGCCATCCTCGGCAGGGCTCACCTCAGACAAAGCAGCACCCACAGGACGGGGCGAAAGGACATCTGTGCCCGCAACAGAAGCGCGCTCCTCTTCCAAAAGAGCAGGCTCCGGACGAGAGGCACGCACCCTTTCACCGTCGACAAACCTGACTACAAATGCATCTTCATAACCCAAAGCCCGAATGGCATCCCGGGCAGCCACAGCAGGGTCGTACAAATCAAAACTGCCTGCCATGTAACGGGTAATCCCATTGGCAAGCTCCTGCGCCCACATGGGGTCGAATGCTGCAAACAAGGCTGCCGGAAGCGCTTTGCGGAACGCCCCGATTTGAATCTTGTATTCCACGCCTTCTTCTGCCGGCGCTCCCAATGCATTGTTAAATCGGGCTGCTGCCGCATCTTCCGTTTCTGCAGAGAATGGTTGAGCCAAAATGGTGCGCTCAAGGGCAGCCCTGTCAATGGGCCTGAGCGTAAGTCCACCATTACGGCCACGGTTCGAAGCGCTGCCCCACACTTCAGCTTCAGGTAAAACCAAGCCATAGGCGGCCACGTCTGCGTCTTGGCGGGATACAGCTTCCGATGCAGCAGCCTCAGATGCTGCTCCTCCTTCGGGTTGTGTGCGGTCCGCCTCTTCCTCAACAGAGCGGTTCGCAGATTCGACTTCCACTGTGGAACCTTCAGACATAACGACGTCTGCAGGTGCCACTTCACTGGGCACCTCTGTGTCCGTTTCTGCAGAAACAGCTGCGGTGACTTCGCCACCCGAAACCCGGGCCTCTTCGAATACAGAAACCGAGACTTCTTCTTCCTGAACAAACCCTCCGCTGAGCTTCCGTTCAAGCTGCTCGACATCAAGCGCATTCAATGCAGTACGCAAGCGCCGTTCATTGAAAAACATACGCTTGTCCCATGCCATCCTCGCTGCGCGTCCTGCAGTCGCTCCAGGGTCATTGCCCAAGACATCGAGGCGTTCCCTCCACGCCGCAAGGGCTTCCTGTTCTGAAGGCTCTAAAACCAAAGGGGACCCAGATTTTTGCGCAGCATCCATGGCCGTCATGACGGACGATACGCGCTCCAACCTTTCGTCGGTGCTGTTCTCTAACACCTCCGTCAAATCCAAAGCCACAGGCCCCGTATTCAACGGTTCAACAGTCTCATTAAGTGGTGCCAAAGGGGAAGGCGTTTGATCGGTCTGCGGTTCTGCTGCTGCAACCGGCTCTTCGGCCACTTCCTGCCCCATGCCATCGGCCACCGCTGCATCCGTCAAATCCTCCTCATCCTGATTTGCACCATCGGCAAAATTCGAAGCCGTTGCCCATTCCTCTGCATCCTGCGGATCTGAAGGTTGACCGTTGGACGTTTCTTCCGATCCAGTTTCTTCTAGGCCGGGCTCAGTATCCGCCGCCTCTTCTTGTACCAGATCCCCTTCCGGATCCAATGAAACGGGGACGGTTTCCTCCCCCTCTTCGAGAAGGGCTGCTGCTTCCAGAACGTCATTCCACGCTGACTCCCAAGCGCGCCATGCGGTTTCCGCAGCGGACAAGGCTTCCCTTTGAGCCAGCATCCTGTCAAATTCTGCAGCCTCTCCTTCCCTCCTGCCGCGCTGCAAGGATTCTGCCCGCTCTTCTGCCTGCTGCGCCGCTCGCCAGAGCTCCCGTACCTCAACCATAGCATCGCTGTTGCCCATACCAGCAAACTCTTTTTCCTCCCATTGGGCCACCAAAGGGTCGCGCTCACGGTTCCATTCTGTCCGCAATTCCAGAAGCTCGTCCATCACAGACTGCACCAAGCCAGAGTAAGCACTGCGCAATGCCGGCGACAAACCTTCCAAGCCCTCTCCATTGGCAACAGGAGCTACACCCCGACCACCAGAAGCCCTAGACAAACGTTCCCATTGTCGGGAAACCTCTTTGGATCCAGAGACCGCTGCATCCCAGTCGCTTGACCAGGCAGCTTCACCTGGTGCAAGGGCGAATTCAGAACCAACAGATTCAGCTTCGCCGTCCACAGATGGGAGCAATTGAGCCACCAGTGAGGCGTTGGCGTCACCTTCGATAGGGATGCGGAAACCGCCTTCTCCTTCAACATCCAAAAGCACATCTTCGGACACCTCCGCACTTTCGGATGGATTGACCTCAGTTCTTTCGGGTTCAACTTGATCGGTTTCTGAAGCTAAAGCAGTTGTTGCTACAAGCTCCATTTCATTCTCCCAGAAGTCCTGGTTGAGCTTTAGCTCTACCTGCTGGCGACCCAGCCAATCCCCTCGCCAGCCGCTTCGCTCTTTGCGACTCCAAGTCTCATCCGCAGCCATCAATACGCCGTTCCAACGCCCGAGCAACAACTCCCCCTCCTCTACCGACAAGCTGGCATCTGATGGCCGTGTTCCTGGTAACCCTCGGTTGGCATCCCTCCAGTCGGACCAACGCCCCTTTAATGGTGTCAAGTCCAATTCTGAAGCCTCCCACAATTCACGAATGGCGAGCCTTTCCCTGCGAAAGGCCAAAGCCGCCTCCCCAGCCACTTTTGCCAAAGAAGCTTTGGATGCCGATTGGACAGCAAAACTCCACTCGTCGAGCATGTCCCGCATGTCAGCAATGTCAGCCCCGTCCTGAAGCAGCGGAGTCATCATCTCACCTTGAGGGACCCAAGACTCCATTTCATCCAATAGGTCGTACAACGCTCCAGCCTTGTTGAAATCCGGCTCATCCAAAAACCCTTGTTCCAGCGTCAAAATCTGAGCGGCCCTGGCCTCCCAGATCTCCACCACCAACCCAGGCTTGGAAGCCAGCATCTCCTCCACCACTTCTGGGCCTTCAGGAGTTTGTGTCATCAGAGATTCTACATCTCCTGTATCCCATGATTCCAAAGAAGTTATGGCTTCATCCGAATTTTTAGGTGCTGCACTTGATGCAGATGTTGATCCTGTAGGCTCCTCTGCGGAGCTTTCTGAGGCGCTGTCCGAATCAGGAGCGACATCCCCAATGGCGGCCGCATCTTCCGGCGCAGCCGCAGAATCCGACTCACTGCTGGTTGTAGCACCTTGAACTTCCTCTGCAGCCTCAGTCTGATGAGGAGTGTCCCCCTTATCGAGCAGCACAGACAAGTCAGAGCCTCCAGCTGCATCATCAACACCCTCCACAGACATCGAAGCGACAGCGTCATTGTTTCTGTTGCCAATCCAAGTTGCCCATCCTCTACCAGCTTCACCTTGTGCCAAGTCGCTGTCTGCATCCGTTCCGCCATTGACCGACGTTGCAGGTGCAGTAGACACATTTCGAACAGACGCTCCAACCTGCAGGTCGGACAGCACCGCCCAATCGGCCAAGACGTCCGACTTGTCTTCAACACTCCACCCTCCCGAAGATTTTTTGAGCTCCCAAGCGCCCTCGCCTGCCCCAAAAGATTCCGCCAAGACTTGACCTGCAGCGTCTTCCAAAACAATGCGCACACTCGCGTCTCCTGAAAAAGCGAGGTGTGCCACAGCATCGCCATTCAAGTCGCCTGCAGCAACCTCCTCACCACTGGCGAACACCCTCAGTTTAAAACCCTCTCCCTCAACTTCGTCGGCAGACCAAGCAATGGAACCCGTGGCCATTTCTCCTTCACCCAATCCAATCCGATAGGCGTGCACCTTCCCCTCAATGGAGGCCCTGTTCGAAGCCATCCATGCACCGCCAGCGGCTTCCGGGATAAAGAAGACGTCATCGTTGACAGAATTGATGGGATAAGGCAACCTGTACGGTTGTCCCGTGGGCATGCCATCTAAACCACAAGTGACCGCGTAAATGTCAAAGCCTCCCAATCCACCGGGGCGGTTCGAAGCGTAATACAAGATACCTTCCTTGGACAGGTAGGCGTCCTTTTCGTCAAACTCTGAGTTGATGGTGCCTTGAAGCAAAGTAGGCTCTGTGTAAGCGCCCTGCTGGATGGACACCCGATATAGGTCCCACCCCGTAGCGCCCTTTTTGCCCAAAGAAGCAAACACCAGGACCGTATCGCCATCGTGCAATGCCATGCGCCCCTGCCCCCATTTAATGTCGGCCTTAGAACGCAATGAGGCCGGAGTGGACACCAACCGCAATCCTTCAACTTCAGGGTCGTAATAACGAAACGCCGCATCGGGATCAGACGGAATGCGTTCGAAGACTTCCAACGACACCGCTTCAGTAGGATTCCAATCTGCATTCTCGCAAAAAAGCGCTCCTCTTTCGGCCTCCGTTTTGAACCTCGCCTTTTTTCCTGCGGCGGTCAAATAAGCGGCGTAAAGGTCACGGGCACGGTCAAAATCGTATTCAAGTTGTGCCAACCGGGCCTGATGAAAGCCAAGGTCGATATCGCTGCACCCCATGCGCAAGGCGATGCGCAGATGCCGCCGGACCAAAGACAAGCGGCCAGGTTCCTTCAGAGCACATCCTGCCAAGCGCCCGTGCAGGCAAGCCTCCTCGGGAAAAAGGCTGACCAACCGCTCATAGTCAGGCAAAGCGCCCAACAGGTCACCTGCAACATAGGCGGCTTCTGCACGTGCTCGCACCTCGGCTTGGACGGCATCGCCCTGCCCCCAAAGCCCTGACTCAAACGCTCCAAAAACAAGGCAGAGCATGGCCAAACAAGGCCGCATATGGCATTGAAAAATTGAGCGCGCGATCCCGAATGGATGCATGACAGCAAATTCACACTGAGAGCAACACCAATGCGTAGGAGCCGCTCGGTTTTTCAACAGGAAAGGCCTGACCTTTTGCCGCCGCTCTCGCCCACTACCTTTGCGCCCAGATTCGCACCACATGTCCAACGCATTTTTTCAAGTCCCCTACCCCGAAAATGAACCGGTCTTGGGCTACGGCCCAGGAAGTCCGGAACGTGCTGCCCAATTGGCAGAATATGAGCGCATGCTCAACCAAGACCCTGTAAAGGTCCCCATGGTAATCGGCGGCAAAGCCATCTTTACCGATGACCAGCGCCCCCTGACCCCACCCCATGACCACAAACGGGTCATCGGCCATGCCCACTTTGGCAAAACCGAACACGTTCAGTCTGCCATCGATTCGGCGCTTCAAGCGCGCAACAGTTGGTCCGCCCTCAGCTGGGAGCACCGCGCCAGTATTTTCTTGAAAGCTGCCGACATGCTGGCAGGACCATGGCGCACCCGCATCAACGCGGCCACCATGCTCTCGCAAGGAAAAAACATGCACCAAGCAGAAATCGATGCGGCTTGTGAGTTCATCGACTTCTTGCGCTTCAACGCCCATTTCGCTCAAGAAATCTATGCCCAGCAACCCGAGAGTTCACCTGGGATTTGGAACCGGTTGGAATACCGCCCACTCGAAGGCTTTGTATTCGCCATTACCCCATTCAACTTCACGGCCATTGCAGGAAACCTGCCCATTGTCGCCGCATTGATGGGCAACGTGGTGGTGTGGAAACCATCGGACGAGCAGATCTATTCTGCCCACGTCATCATGGAACTGTTGCATGCTGCCGGACTGCCCGATGGGGTGATCAATTTGGTGACCGTAGACGGTCCTGTTGCAGGCGATGTGGTCTTCAATCACCCCGATTTCGCAGGCCTGCATTTCACAGGCAGTACCGGCGTCTTTCGCCACCTGTGGCAAACCATTGGCCAAAACATCGCCCAGTACAAAACCTACCCACGGATTGTCGGTGAAACCGGTGGAAAAGACTTCATCATCGCCCACAAATCAGCAGAAGTTGATGAAGTGGTCACCGGAATTTTGCGGGGATCGTTTGAATTCCAAGGGCAGAAATGCAGCGCCGCAAGCCGGGTGTACCTGCCGGACAACATCTGGTCTGAGGTTAAGGAGAAATTGGCCGCCGAAGTCTCCACCATCAAGGTGGGCACGCCTGGCGACCCTGAGAATTTCATGGGCGCTGTCATCAGCCAGCGGTCCTTTGACAAAATCAAAGGCTACATCGATTACGCGAAAGAGCACCCTGACGGCGAAATCCTGTGCGGTGGAACCTATGACGACAGTGTCGGGTACTTCGTGCAGCCCACTGTGATCGTGGCTTCCGACCCTCATTTCAAGTCAATGGAGGAGGAGATCTTTGGCCCAGTGGTCACCATCTATGTCTATCCTGCTGACGATTTCGAAGGCGCACTCGAACTGGTGGACTCTACCAGTCAATATGCGCTCACGGGTGCAGTCTTCGCGCGCGAGCGTTATGCCATTGACGATGCCATGCGGGCGTTGGAAAATGCTGCAGGCAATTTCTACATCAATGACAAGCCCACAGGAGCTGTGGTTGGCCAGCAACCCTTTGGCGGAGCCCGTGGGTCAGGCACCAACGACAAGGCAGGATCTTTGCTGAACTTGCTGCGTTGGGTCAGCCCAAGGACCATTAAGGAAACTTTGGTTCCTCCAACAGATTACCGTTACGCCTTTCACCAGAAGTAAGGCAAAACTGCTAAGAATGAAAAAGGGCGCCAAGGCGCCCTTTTTCATTGGAAGTCAAACGGATTAAGCCAACTCAGGCTCTTGAACCGTTTTGGCCACCTTCTTCCGAGACACCGTCTTTTTGACTGCCGCTTTTTTCACCGGTGCCTTCTTAGCAGCCGCCTTCTGAACAGGGGCCTTTTTCGGAGCAGGCGCAGCAGCCTTCATGCGTGCCTTCACCTTGGATTCCGCCCGAGAAGTGGCAGATGGTCGGCGCGGTTTACGTCCACGGTCATCCATAGGAGTGTCCACCACCTCTGCAAGCAACTGATCGTAAGGTGCCTTGAGCGCTCCTTGGTCTTCCATCCAAGAAGTCAACACCAAAAACCGCTCCTTTTTGCCTGGCATTCCAACAGTTTCCACCTTTCCCAAATGCGTCCTCAAGCGGAACGCAGCATTGAGAATGCTCGCCTTGGCATTCTTTTCCTTCGCAGCCGGAAGGTTGTGCATCACCATCGCATCGCGGATCAATTCCGAATAACTCAGTGGGCGGTCGCACTGGCGCAGCCTGCGAAGAATGAAATTGCCCCAAACACTCTTCGGACCTCGCTTCTTCGGTCGGCCCGCTTTTTTGGCCTTGACCTCCACCACTTCTTCCTTTCGAGGGCGGCCTCTCTTTCGCTTGGGAGCAGGAGTCACATCTTGGGGTGCAGCCGCAATGGCAGGGGCCAAAGGCATTGTTGGCGATGGTGCAACCGGTGCAGCCATCCTTTCTGTAATCGCAGTTGTGCCTCCATTGAGTCTTGCGATGACCTGATCAACATGTTGAAGTCGGGAGAGCAGTTGAAATCTTTCCTGCTCGTAAAAGCTGCGGATGTACTGCAGCTCGGCGTCCTTGAATTGGACCTTGGCATTCTTAGCCATTGATTTTCAAAGTTTTGTATTGAGTAAACACGATCATTGCGCATTTGCTAGGACGACGAAGAAACAAAATTCAGTGTGAACGGCAACTTTTTAAAGGGGTAATAAAAACAAATCCCCGGGGCAAGCCCCGGGGACGTCAAGGCCATAAGCCGGATTCTGTTGTCCCGAAGGACTTCCACCATTGATCTGCGCAACCTACCCTCCAGCATCGGACGGGTCGCCCTCAAACACTGGTTTACATGGTCTTGCAGCCCGAAAGGTTTACCTAAGCCGTGTGGTCACCCAACACGCTGGTAGGCCCTTACCCCACCTTCTCACCCTTACCTGTGCCCGAAGGCCATCGGCGGTCTAAATTTCTGAAGCACTGTCTGTCACCCTTGCGGGCGCCTCCCCTTTCAGAGAGTTCGGTACCCTGCGCTGTCCGGACTTTCCTCACCCCAGTAAACCGAGGCGCGGTGGAAAACCTTGAAGGCCAAAGATACCCTTCAATCCCAAGTCACCTCCACCACCAAGGTGGATTCACCGCGGCGGACTTCAACGTCTGTGGTTTGGCCCTCTTCAAACTTGGAAAGGCCTTCCATATATCCCATCATATCGGCGACCTCCACATCTCCAATGCGAACAACAACATCTCCTTTTTGAAGCCCTGCGAGTTGCGCAGGCCGTTCTTCACTCACACCATCAATCCGCATTCCTATTCCAGAATACAGGTAGTCTGGGACAACGCCTAAAGTGACCTTAAATCGAGGGGCGTCGTCATTGGAACTGTCCTTTGTTTTGGTAAAAGGAATGGAATCCAATGCAGACAATTCAGTCACAATACACGCTGCAAAATCAGCCACACGCACCATGCCTTCGTAGTTCAATTTGTCTGCAGTGTCCGAGGGTTTATGGTAATCCTCATGTTGCCCGGTAAAAAAGTGCAATACAGGAATGTCAGCAAGGTAAAAGGACGTGTGGTCTGAGGGCCCCACTCCACTTTCACTCAATACCATTTCAAACCCCGCTCCTTCGCGCGCATTGCAAGTATCTAAAACACCGTTCCACACCGGGGATGTCCCATTGCCATAAATGGCCAGGGTGTCGCCTCGTAACCGTCCAACCATGTCAAAATTGATCATCCAATCGATGTGGTCCAGACCTACTGTAGGCTCATCTGTAAAATGGTTGGACCCCCAAAGGCCCTTTTCCTCCCCACTAAAACTGGCCATGAGCAATGGGTGGTCTGCCAACGGGGACGCTGCATGGCGAGAGGCCAACTCCAGCACTGTGGCAACTCCACTCGCATTGTCATCGGCGCCCGGGTGAAGGGTGGAGTCCCCTTCCTCGACTCCCCGCCACAAGCTGTTCTCATCGCCCCAACCCAAGTGGTCATGGTGGCAACCAATCACCCCCCAGCGCTGGGCCGTGTCGGCCAAAGGAGCCGTGGCACCTAAGACATTGCGGCCCACGATTTCTCCGACAACAGCCATTCCCATGGTTTTCATGTCCTGCCCGTGCACCTGCATCGGCGGGTGTGGTTTATAGCGAAACGTTTGAAAGAATCCCGAGTCCCCTGCTGCAGAAAGTCCCAATTGTGCCATGCGACCTGCCAGCCACTCGCCAGCAGCATAAGCACCAGGCTGGCCCGTTTCTCTGCCTTCGAATGTATCGGACGTCAAAATCTCAACGTCTTTTTTCATCGCAGAGACCGTCGCCGATGCCCCCATGTCTTGAACCACAAGGTCTGAATCGCCCCCGCCTTTACAACCCATCAGGGCCATGGCGACAATGGCCGTGCCAATGGAAAGAACATGAATGTGCGCTGGCGCAACACTGGATCGAAAATGAATCATGCGGTATGGACTGAACGTAGTGCCGCGAAGTTCTACATTCGCTTCGCTTTTTCAACCCATGCGGTACACAACCTCCCTCCACCCTTCTAAGGCCCTTGCATTTGCTTGCACCTTGCTTCTATTTTCATGCGCCGAATCCGGCACAGAAGAAGCCGCCAACGACAGCAATACCGTAACGGCAACGGCGATTTCTGCCCCAGAGCCCTTGACAATGCCGCAGCTTCCCGACAGTCTGGACCGCGGCTATGAACAAGAGGTTCATTTCGACAATGTGCGCCAACTGACTTACGGCGGTGACAACGCAGAAGCCTACTGGTCCTTTGATGGACGCAGCCTGGTCTTTCAGGCCAGCAATCCCAGTTGGGGCACAGAATGTGACCAGATCTACGTGATGGACCTCTCAGATGGCACGCCTTCCAGCACCCCGCCTGCACCGGTCAGCACAGGGCTGGGACGCACCACATGCGCGTTCTTCATGCCTGGCGACACTGCAGTGCTGTATGCCTCCACCCATGCAGCCGATACGGCTTGTCCTGAAACGCCACGGCGAGGCCCAAACAACGAATATGTCTGGCCCATTTATGAGGGATACGACATCTACACCGCGCCTATTGGAGGTGGTGAACCCACTTTGCTCATCGGTGGCGAAGGGTATGATGCCGAAGCCACATTGAGTCCCCAAGGCGATAAAATTGTATTTACCAGCACCCGCGACGGTGATCTGGACCTTTACACGTGCGACATTGACGGCAGCAACATCAAGCGCATCACCCACAAACTCGGCTACGATGGAGGTGCATTTTTCAGCCCGGACGGAGAGTATCTCGTCTGGCGTGCCAGCCGTCCAGAAATTGGCGCTCCGGTGGATGAGTATGTAAAGTTGCTCAACAAGGGCTTGGTTCAACCTACCGAAATGGAACTCTATGTTGGCCGTGTTGACGGCACTGAAATCCGTCAAATCACCAACCTTGGCGGCGCCAATTGGGCCCCTTACTTCCACCCTGACGGCAAGCACATCCTCTTTAGCTCCAACCACAAGACGGGGGCTTTCCCATTCAACATCTTCATGACCGACGTCAACGGAATGGAGCCAGTGCAAATCTCCTTTGACAACGCGTTTGACAGCTTTCCGATGTTCTCCCCCGATGGCAAGCGCATCGCTTTTAGCTCCAACCGCTACAACGGCCGCACACGTTCGACGAACGTCTTCATCGCCGATTGGATCGAATAACCATGGCGACTTACGCGGTCATCAAACCCTTCGGGATGCTGAGCCAATTCACGCCCGAAGCTGGACACCCGGCCCTGGGAGAGTTGGGTGAATTCCCCAAAAACGTGTATCCAGTTGGCAGGCTGGATCGCGATTCCGAAGGGTTGCTCCTTCTGACCGACAACAACCGACTTAAGCGCCGCATTTTGGAGGGCGAGGGCTCCGAAAAAGTGTGGAAGACCTATCATGTTCAAGTCGAAGGCACCCCGACCCAAGAGGAGTTGCTTGCATTTGAACGCCCTATGAGGCTCACGGTTAAGGGGAAATCATACACGACCCTGCCAGCCAAAGCAAACCTGCTTCCTGCCGAATATGTTGCTCCTTGGGAACGTACCCCGCCCATTCGCTTTCGCGCCAACATCCCAACAACTTGGATCGAGATACACCTCAGCGAAGGAAAAAACCGCCAAGTGCGGAAGATGACGGCGGCCATAGGCTTTCCTTCCCTCCGGCTGATCCGTTATGCCATCGGCGACTTCAGCATTGGTGCTATGGGAGAATCACCCTACATCTTGGGCAATGCAGCCTTGGAGCAACTGACCTCCCATTGAACCGCTTTCAAGGAATGGGCGGCTCCTTGCGGGCTTTGCGGGCCACAACGTTGACTGTTCGTTGCGCTTGTTGGGCCCTGCTGCACAACGCAGGCCATGAGGAGGACGCCGTACGGTGCGCTGTTCACGACATGTGGGTCCCCGGGCTTCAACGCATCACGGGCCCCTGGACCCTAAAAGGAGACCCCAGAGCCATGCGCCGTCTTCAGGCGGGAGGTGCTCTTGTCATCGCCAACCATCAATCCATGATTGACATCCCCTTGCTGATGTCAGCTTGTGGGCCAGTGCCCAGATTTACCGCCAAAGCAGCCATTCGACATTGGCCTGTCCTCGGCACCTTCCTCAATGCCACCGGAACCTGCTTCATCGACCGGCGTCATCCGCGCGCTGCCCGCATAGCCATGATGAAATGGGGACGAACCGCCGCCTCGAATCCCGGCACCCTCATCGCTGGATTTCCCGAAGGAACACGGTCCAAAAAAGGACACTTGCGTTCATTCAAATCGGGCCTCTTTCGCACAGCTGCTGACGCGCAACTGCCCATAGTCGTGGTCATCTTGGACGCAGACGCACTGAGCGTAAATGCAGCATGCAT
>DDCX01000087.1 GCA_002336475.1 Flavobacteriales bacterium UBA1995
GACACTTTGAAACTTTGGAGGCCGCAGGCCGACCGGTCGAGGTTTGGATTTCGTCCTCTGGACGAAATTTGAACGAAAAAGCCCCGCTATTCAGCGGGGCTTTTTTTGTAAAAACTCTGGGGCATGGTGGTCCGTACCTTTGCGGCATGCTCGCGCTGCGTGGAATTGAAAAGTCTTATCCCTTGGCTGGAGGAACGTTGCCGGTGCTCAAGGGCATCGACTTGAACATTGACCAAGGTGAAATGGTGGCCATCATGGGGTCTTCTGGATCCGGTAAGTCCACCTTGTTGAATGTGCTTGGCCTTTTGGATGGCTTTGATGTGGGGTCCTACACCTTGGGAGATGTGGACATGTCGGGCTTGAGCGAAAAGCAGGGGGCACGCTACCGAAGCCGTTTTTTGGGATTCGTATTTCAATCCTTCAATTTGATTGCATTTAAGACGGCGCTGGAGAATGTGGCGCTGCCTTTGTTTTATCAGAAAGTGGCCCGCCGTGAGCGACAGCAGCGCGCCATGGAAATGCTGGGCAAGATGGGCATGGACGACCGTGCCGATCACCTTCCCTCTGAATTGTCTGGTGGGCAAAAACAGCGTGTGGCCATCGCCAGAGCGCTGATCACTTCGCCCCGGGTCATCTTGGCCGATGAGCCTACTGGAGCGTTGGACAGCACCACGTCTCATGAAGTGATGCAAGTGTTGCGGGAGGTCAATGCTTCGGGCATCACCGTGATCATTGTAACCCACGAGGCCGACATTGCCGCTCAGTGTGACCGTACGATTCGATTGCACGACGGGGTCATCATTGAAGATGGACGCAGCGGCGAGGTGGTCGAGCCTACTGCGCGCGGAGCAAACACCCCAGACTGATGTTCAACCGCGAGACCTGGATCGAGATTGCCCATACGGTCACGGCCAACCCGTTGAGGACGGCGTTGACCGGGCTGTCGGTGGGGCTTGGCATTTTCATCCTCGTGGTGATGCAAGGCCTGGGGTTTGGTCTGCAAAATGGGGTACAACAGGATTTTGGGGACGAAGCCCGCAACACCGTTTGGGTGCGTACGGGCACCACAACGCTGCCTTTTCGGGGCCGCCAACCCAATCGCCGGGTTCAAATGCGCAATGAAGATGAGCAACGGATCACCGAGCAGGTCATCGATGCTCCTGCTTGGTCGGGCCGCAGGATGATGTGGGGGTCTACCGTTGGTTATCAAAGTGAACAAGGCAATTATCCGATCGTGGGGGTGGAGCCAGATTTTGACGATTTGGAGCTGTTGCCGCTCATGGGGGGGCGCTGGCTGCACGCCGACGACTTGGCCAAGGAAAGTAAGGTGTGCGTGGTGGGTGAGAACCTGCTCGATGAGCTCTTCAAACAAGACGAAGCCATTGGTGCTTTTGTGACATTGAATGGCATTACGTTTCGCGTGGTGGGTCATTTCTCGAAGAATGGCCGTTGGGGAAACAGCATGGTCTACATCCCTTTGACCACCATGCAAAGGGTGTTCACCGGAAGCGATGAGGTGGACCAAATGGTGCTGTCTACAGGTGATTTGGACCTGGAAGGGTCCACGGCCATGGTCGAGGCCGTTGACGGTGACTTGCGACTGAGGCATTCTGTTCACCCCGACGATCAACGCGCGGTTCGGGTACGCGACAACCAAGAGGAGTATGCCATGTTTGAACGCATCTTCACGGGGATTCGGTTGTTCATTTGGATCATTGGAGGGTTCACGCTTTTGGCAGGGGCCATCGGTGTGGCCAACATCATGGCCATCGTGGTGAAGGAGCGCACGGTAGAAATTGGCGTGCGCAAAGCCCTTGGCGCCACTTCGGGGAGCATCCTTTCCTTGATTGTGATCGAAGCCATTTCGCTGACGCTGATTTCCGGGGCGTTGGGATTGATTGCCGGCGTGGCCACATTGAACGTGGTGGCTCCCTATGCCCAACATGACTACTTCGCCAATCCTGAAGTCAATTTGAGGGTGACCCTCACGGCTTTGGTGGTGCTGGTGGTGGCCGGTGCCATTTCTGGTTTGGTGCCCGCCTTGCGCGCTGTGCGCATTCGTCCCATTGAAGCCCTCCGCTACGAATGATGGGGCTGGACCGCGACCGATTGACAGAGCTCGTCCAGGTGGTCGTGCGCAATCCCTTGCGTGCCTTTCTCTCTGCGCTTGGCGTGGGATGGGGGCTGTTTATGATCATCATTACCGTGGGTGCCGCTCAAGGGTTGGAGAATGGTGTCAAGGCCGACATGGGCAGCGATGTGTCCAACAGCATGTTTGCTTGGACCATGAGCACAAGCCTTCCGTACAAAGGATACCAGCGGGGCCGCTATGTGGAAATGGACATCGACGATGTCCATTGGCTTCAAGCCAATACGCAGCACTTGGACTTGGTGTGTCCTGAAATTCAACTCGGTGGATACCGCGGCACCAACAACGTCCTCAGGGGCAAAGAGAGCGGTGCGTTTGATGTACACGGGGCCATCGCCGAATACCCTGAGGTGAAGCCCATGAACATCACCGAGGGCCGCTTTCTCAATGAAGGAGACTTGGAACAAGAGCGCAAAGTGTGTGTGATTGGTAGCCGCGTGAAGGAGATCCTGTTCGAATTGGGGGAGGAGGCTTTGGGCGAAACCATTCAGATCCAAGGGGTCATATTTAGGGTGGTGGGGGTCTACACGCCCAAAGGGAATGGCGAGGACGCCCAAAACGATGCAGAGAGCATCTACATTCCTTTTTCCACGTTTGCCAAATCCTTCAATACCCGAGGCAGGGTAGGGTGGTTGTCCATGCTCATCAAGGATGGCGTGGATGCAGAAGAGGCGGAGGAAGCGACCAAGCAGCTCATGAAGTCGCGCTTGAGCATTCACCCAGACGACCCCCGGGCCATTGGATCTTGGTCCATGGCGGAGGAGTTTCAAAAAGCAGAATTGCTGTTTTCTGGCATGCGCTTGATTTCGTTGCTCTTTGGCTCCTTGGCGCTGTTGGCCGGGGTGATTGGCATCACCAACATCATGTTGATCTCGATCAAGGAGCGCACCAAGGAACTCGGGATTCGTCGAAGCTTGGGGGCCACGCCAACTCGGATTCTTCAGCAAATCGTTGGGGAGACGCTGTTTCTCACGTTGCTCGCCGGATTGGTGGGGATGGTATTGGGCGTTGGACTTTTGGAGGCGGTAGATGGCTACCTCGAAGGGGGCGGCGATGCTGGGGTTTTCCGCCACCCGGAAATTGATTTTGGAACTGTTCTGACGGTGTTGTGCATCCTGCTTGGGATGGCCATCTTCGCGGGCGTCCTGCCTGCGATCCGGGCATTGGCCATCAAGCCAGTGGAAGCCCTGCGCTCAGAAGGATGATTGAATTAGAAACATGAAGAAAGGCCGCGTTACGCTCCTCCTCGTCTTTGTCCTGTTGGTCCTCGCTGGGGCTGGCTACACTTTGAATCACCTGTACAAAAAGGAACAGGCACCCGAGGCTCGATATGGTGTGGAAGCACCGCGCATCGCCGACATCATCAAGAAGTCGGTGAGTTCGGGCACGATTGGGCCCCGCAAAGAAATCCTCATCAAGCCGCAAATCAGCGGCATCGTGGATGCGCTGTTTGTGGAAGCTGGAGATACGGTCACGGCCGGAGCCGTCTTGGCCCGTGTGCGGGTGGTGCCCGATATGGCGGCATTGGCCTCTGCCCAAAGCCGGGTGGAACGCAGCCGCATTTCGCTGGAAAACAGCCGGCGTGACTTTGAGCGCCAAAAGTCTTTGTTGGCTTCGGGAGTCGTATCTCAGCAAGATTTCCAGCAATCGGAAACGGCCTACCTCCAGGCCCAAGAAGAGAAGCTGGCTTCGGAAGACAACTTGCGCATTGTGAAAGAAGGGGCTGCCAGCCGCGCAGGTGAAGCATCCAACACCATGATCACCAGCACTGTCGACGGCATGGTGCTCGATGTGCCTGTCGAAGTGGGCAACCAGGTCATTCAAGCCAACACTTTCAATGAGGGCACGACCATCTCCAGTGTGGCCGACATGACGGACTTGATCTTCCGTGGTCAAATCGATGAAAGTGAAATCGAAAACTTGCGGGTGGGAATTCCATTGATCTTGTCCATTGGGGCCATGCCCGGCAAGAAGTTCGATGCCACGTTGGAATACATCTCACCCAAGGGTGTGCCAGACAACGGCGCCGTGCAGTTCGAGATTCGAGCGGCCGTGACCTTGGCCGAAGGAGACTTCATTCGTGCGGGCTTCAGTGCCAATGCCGATGTGGTGCTCGATCAGCGCAAGCAGGTGCTGGCCTTGAGCGAGGCCTTGGTTCAATACGAGGGCCCCAAGCCGTTTGTGGAGGTCCAGGTGGGGCCGCAGCAATTTGAACGCCGCGACGTGGAGCTTGGACTTTCCGATGGATTGACCGTAGAGGTCTTGTCCGGCATTGTCGCCACCGATTCATTGAAGCGTTGGAACCAACCCATTTTTGACTGATGGCATTGATTGAGGAAATGGACCGGTCAGGGAACTGGCTGTTCCGCTGGCGGAGCTTTCTGCCCTTGCTGTTGTTCTTCGGCGCGGTGCCGGTGGTGCTGTTTGGCGATGTTTCATGGGCGGTGATGTCGCCTTCGCCGGATGCGACGTGGGTGTGGCCTTTGGTTTGCCTGGCCGTGGGAATGTCCGGTCAGAAGGTGAGGGGGTTGTGCGTTGGGTTTACACCTGCGGGCACTTCTGGTCGCAACACCAAAGAGGGCCAAGTCGCGGAGTCATTGAACACAAAAGGCATGTATTCCATGTGCCGCCACCCGCTGTATTTGGGCAATCTGTTGATGTGGCTCGGCATCGTTTTGTACATGGGCCACCTTTGGTTCGCCGTGGCATTTCTGTTGGTCTATGCCTTGTACTATGAGCGCATCATGTTTGCCGAAGAGCAGTTCTTGCGCGGCAAATTTGGTCAAGCGTACCTCGATTGGTCGTCTCAAGTTCCCGCTTTTTGGCCCGCCTTGGGCCAGTGGAAGTCTCCCGATGTGGGGTTCTCCTTGCGCAATGTGCTCAAGCGCGAATACAACGGGTTTTTCGCCATGTTCTTGAGCTTCGCTTGGGTGGATGGCCTGCACGGTTTTCGTGAGGCTGGATTACAGGCGTCGTTCTTTTCTTCGCCAGCCTGCATTTTCCAGAATTTCTGGGCCTATGCACTCTTGACCGCTTTCGTCATCTTTTTGGTCCTCCGCACGCTCAAGAAGACCACGAAAGTCCTCGATGTGGCTGGCCGTGAATTTGTCTGAGGTCAGGTGACCTTGGCGCGTCGGGCAATCCGGCGCAGCAGGCCGGGTGCAAAGCGCCCGAGCCAGTAGCCGAGTACTTCTTTTTTGCCAGGGGTGACCAGCGCTTTGTTGCGGTCGATGCCCCGCAAGATGACGGCGGCACACTGCTCGGCCGTGATGCCCTGTGCGGTGGCGTCATCCATGGTGCCTTGCGGCGAGCCATTTCCGGTGAGTGCGTTGAGCGATATGGCCGTCTGAACAAAGCCGGGGGCCACCATGGTGACGCGAATGCCATCGTTGTGGTGCTCAGCCCTGAGGGCCTCGAACCAGCCGTGCATGGCATGCTTGGCGCCTGCATATCCCGACCTGAGCGGGGCCGAAAACAAGCCCATCAAACTCGTGACCACGGCAAAATGACCGCCG
>DDCX01000004.1:0-2603 GCA_002336475.1 Flavobacteriales bacterium UBA1995
GCTCTCAGCCGTGATGAGGCTGTCGCGGTTGTTCTTCTTGAAGATGTGAGAGAAGTCCTCTGCGGAGACGGCTTCACCGGCAATGGTCAAGACGGTTTGAGCGTGAACGGTTCCCGCAGCAGCGCAGACAAGAACAGAAAGGGCGAGGACCAGTTTATGGATTCCGGGGAAACAGCGGTGGCTCATCGTTGCGAATTGGACGCCGAATTTAGCGTCTGTCGCGGTGCCATGAAGTAAAGAAGTGTTTTGCTTGACTTCCTTTATCGTTTGTTGACCACCCGCGGGCCTCTGAATCGCTTTTTATGGAAGGTCTCAGTGCTTGAAGCAGTCAGTGATCGGGCCACTTTAAGGCCTACGGTAAAGTACATGTCACGGGTTGCCACATTGCCGCGAATGGGCTGTCTTGCGAGGTCCAATCCTTGCTGAAATTGAAACGTGGAGATGCTGGGCGCCTCGGCACATGGGGGCAAATCGTTCGGGTTGGACTGTGTGGTCAATGCAAGTCCAAGGGGCGTCATTTCCCAGGGATTCGCGTATTGATCGCGGATGTCGTCTAAGCGGTCGGTCCACGTCCAGCGCCACAATCCGTTGAGCGTAATGTGCCACGGTTTTCCCGAACCGTTGTCAACGGACATGGTCCATGAGATGCCCAAGGGTACAGTAGCGACATACTCTGCATAGGTATCGCCCTCAGTGCGCATGCTGCGGAGATCATGCCATGCCCCCGGGGTGGTGTAGCCCATTTCGACCAGCAGGTCATAGCAACTGTTGTCCGTGTCCACTTGTGCCATGGGGGCGTGGTGCAGCAGTGCTATGCCAGCGTTGAGGCGAAGACTGTGCATCATGGTGATGCTGCCCATTTGTCCTCCGAGGCGAAGAAGGGGGTAGTCGGCGCTTAGGGCCCATTCCGTCATTTCGTTTTTGAAGTGAAGGTTGCGGACAAAGGCGACCACCTTGTTCGACATGCTGTCTGCGCCTTGTATGCGAATGCGCCGGATGTCGAAGTTGAGGCCCAAGCGCTTTCCGCTTTGTTGGGCCCTGGCGCCAAAGCCTCCGCCCATTTGGACGAGGTTCCATTGCGTGTCGCTGAAAACACCATAAGACCCTTTGTGGCCGATGTCGCCGCAATATCCAGACACGTGTGCGGACGCTCCAGCTTCAAATTGCCACCCTTGGGACAATCTGCTTTGGGCATCGGCGGTGGTAGTGCACCCGAGGGCGAGGAACGCCAATGCGAAAAAAAGGGAACGTGACAAACACATGGTCGGCCACAAATATACGTCTAAAGCGTCAAATTAATCGACGAAATTCTAAATATCGTTGTCGAATTAGAACTTCATGCGGGTAGACTTCTTGAAGAGTCCGCCGCGTTTTTTGTTCCCGTAGGTACTGCGGTTGCGGTTGAAGCTTTGGCTCCGTCCGTTAAGGACCTTGCCATAAGTGATGACAAAAGAGCCGTAGGCGTCATCGTTGACTGGATTGCCGCGTATGACCGGGATTTCGTCTCCAATGTAGCTGTGTGCCGTCAAGCTGCCCGCTCCAGGACCTGCAAGTTCGAGGTCTACGAGGTTGGACTGGGAGGACAACGCAGCGCCCAAGGTGGACATTTCCGATGGGTCGGCATAGAATCCTGTGACGTCGTCGAGGTAATCGGTATCGGTCATCCGGATTCCAATTTCGATGCCAAAGTAGAAGTCGGCGGCCCCTCCTCTTTTCTGTCCCGTGATGACGGCACTCAGTCCAAATGGAATGGTGTTGATGTTGAGTTCGTCGCTGTAGTCCACTCCTCCCGTCATCAATTCGGGCAGGCTGTGCCATTGTCCATCGCTGGTGATGCCGGACTCAATGAGCTGATCGCGCATCACGTTGTTGACGTCGACCCTGGCCTCGGGGTTGTGGGACAGCTTGGCAAATCCGACAAATCCCCGAATCGTGAGCATGGCCCTGCGCTGACGTGCCCAAACCAAAGGCCTTTGCATCAGATCGCGCTCGAGGCGGATGGACCCTTCGGTCATGTGGTTCCGAAAGTGCAAGTTGCGGCCACGGCGCGCTGGGTTCTGCGTGTCCTTGTCGCTTCCTGAAATGTGAAGTTGGCTCAAATCAAACCGCACGTGCCAGAGGCCATCTTGGTCCAACTTGCGCCGGGCAAAGACGCCGAGTGCAGGACGGGAACGCATTTCTTGCAAATCCCAGATGAAGTTTCTGGCGTTTCCAGCACCGTCACCAATGTCCCCCATGTAGTTGGCTACA
Source organism: Flavobacteriales bacterium UBA1995 (assembly GCA_002336475.1). Classification (GTDB taxonomy): domain Bacteria; phylum Bacteroidota; class Bacteroidia; order Flavobacteriales_D; family Sanyastnellaceae; genus UBA8752. The sequence goes on from DDCX01000004.1 coordinate 2,251, forward strand.
CCCGCTGAGAGTCCCACGTCCCAATTGCCCTGCGCAGAGAGGGAAATGGGGTTGGATAGCAAAGTGGCTATCACCAAGGTAAGCGTGGCACTCCATCGTGTCATGACACAAAATTCAGCTCCGAAACCGGTATAATTAGGGGGTTTAACGCTCATCAGTGAGTTCCTACGTGTGGATAAGTCATTTGGTGACACAAGGGGTATACGGGGCCTACACGCTTGGGGTTTCAGGAAACGTCCCATTTTGCATCATGAAAAAGGACAAGCCTTGCCCTGATGTGCTCTGTGCCTTGCTTGGGACCCGCCATCCCATTGTGCAAGCGGGCATGGTGTGGTGCACCGGATGGGAGTTGG
>DDCX01000004.1:2672-5478 GCA_002336475.1 Flavobacteriales bacterium UBA1995
GTGCCGCTGCTTTACCCGGATGTTGAGGCGCATATGGAGACGATTGCAGCAGCAGGAGTCCCCGTGGTCTTTACCAGTGCGGGATCGCCCAAGAAGTGGACCGGTTTCCTCAAGGAGGCGGGTGCCACAGTCATCCACGTGGTGTCGAGCGCAGCCTTTGCGCGCAAGGCTGAGGATGCAGGGGTCGACGCCGTGGTGGCGGAGGGTTTTGAGGCTGGTGGCCACAATGGAAGGGAGGAAACCACGACCATGTGCCTCGTTCCGGAAGTGGTTGATGCGGTTTCCATCCCTGTCATCGCTGCGGGCGGTTTGCACGATGCGCGTTCTATGCTGGCTGCGCTTGCTTTAGGTGCTACGGGCGTTCAAATGGGCAGCCGATTCGTGATGACCCAGGAAAACCCGGCGCATGCCGCCTTTAAGCAACGCATTGCTGATGCAGTGGCTGGAGAGACACGCCTCATGCTCAAGGACGTGACACCGGTGAGGTTGTTGCGGGGGCCAGAAGGCAGCTTCTTTGATCAGGTCCATCACGCGGAAGAAGAAGGTGCCGATGCACAGACCTTGCGTGAGTTGCTGGGCCGTGGTCGCGCCAAGCGCGGCATGAGGGAGGGTGATTTGATGGAAGGAGAACTGGAAATTGGCCAGGTCAGTGCCCTGTTGGATGACCTCCCCCGGGCCGGTCAGCTCGTGGATCAATTGGTCCAAGAATTCAAGGCTTTCAACACGCGCCAAATGGCCAAGGGGTTTTTTTGGAAGGGCTTGGAATGACGGCTACATGAAATTCAATGCCGGCGGCGGATAACATCCTCGAAAGGCAACCGTTCTGCCTTTGCGCGCGTACATCTTGCAGAGCAATGTTGAGGACCGTCACCCATAGGGTATCCGTGCTGTGGATACTGACCATGTGCCTGACCTTCATGGGTCGGGGGCAAGTGTGGAATTGCACACAGGTCAACAACGATGGGACCGTTACCCTCAATTGGCTCTCCGATGCGACGGGTGCAGAGTTTTATGCGGTGACGCCGATGTTGCCCGCACCGGACTTCACGCCTCTGCCAGGGTTTGATGTGGACCTCGAGCCTGACAACCCCATTTCTGATGTCACCGGGTTTAACACGACACTGCTGACTGCGACACAGGGGTTCTGTTACACTTTGACGGCACTCAACGCCGCGGGCAGCGCCATGGCGGGCCCTTCTGACACCCTGTGTACCATTTTCTTGGAGTTGGAATCGGGCCTGATTCCAGGCACGGTGGACTTGGCGTGGAACAGCCCGTTTCACTTCAATCCCCCCGCGGGATTCGGGGGTACTTATGCTGTAGAACAGCTTTTGCCGGACGGTTCATGGACGGTAATCGCATCGGCGCCTTGGCTCCTCGGCAACTCCAACACCTCTTTTCCGGTAACGCAATGCGAAGGCTTGGTTACGTATCGCGTGACGTTGACCGAAGCCGGTGGGTGCACCCACCAATCCAACCAAGCTTCGATCGAAGTCTCGGACCAACTTGACCCTCCCCCGCCACAAATCGTCGCGGTGGATGTAGATTCTCTCACAGGGCAAGCCACGGTCTCTTGGCAACCCAGTTTGGCCCCCGATGTGGCGGGATACATCGTGTACATCTGCTCAGGCTCCATCGAAACGGTGTTGACCACGATCGAAGACCCCAACACGCTGAGTTGGACCAACCCCTTTAGCATGGCTGGTCAGAACATTGAGTACTACAATGTGGCGGGTTTTGACAGTTGCTACATCGGAGGAATGCCCGACCCCGGTGCGGCCAATCCCGCGTGTGCGCCTTCGATTTATCTCGATGTGGATTGGACCGAGTGCACCGACCAAGCCGATTTGCAATGGTCTCCCGTGGTCCAATGGCAGGGTGGGGTCAATCGGTACGAGGTGTGGGCGACAGAATTGACCCAAGATGGCATCCAAGGAGGTCCCCAATTGCTGGCAGAGGTGCCCGGGAACCTCAATTTTTTCGAGCATCAAGGGGCCAACATTGGGAGTTTGTACCGGTACCGAATTGTGGCCCATGCTGAAACAGCGGATTGGACGCAGTCTTCCAACACGGCTGAAAACCTGTTCTCCTACCCCGGTGGGCCAGAGTGGATGCGGTGGCTCGAAGCGAGCATTGTAACGGATTCCGTGGCCGTTCTCCGTGTGGAGGTCGATGGTGCAGCTTCTGACCCGCACGACTATGAGATCTGGCGCAACGAACCTTTTGACGACGACTTTGAATTCGTGAACAGTCTGACTTCCCCAGGGGGTGTGATTCAACTGCTGGACAGCTCCATTCAGGGACAGGTCGGGCAGTACAAGTACTACATCAAAGTGGTGAATGCTTGCGGAGACAGCGTCTTGGGGACGCCGATAGCCGAGACGATTTTCTTGACGGGGACAGTGCTCGAGGACCGGTTGTCCAATGCCCTCTCTTGGACGCCTTTCGAAGGTTGGGAGGCCCCACGAACGCGACAGGTGTTGTTGCGGGGCATTCAATTCGGGGGGCAACTCGACGAGGTTGAGGATTTCAGTCCTTATGATTTCTCCTATGACGATGAATTGGAGGACCTGATTGGCACGCCCGGGGAGTTTTGTTACCGGGTTCGCGCCGAACAGGGGGACAGCGGTTGGGCGGCCACGTCCAATGAGGTGTGCTTGACCTTGCCCCCGGTGGTGTGGGTGCCCAATGCGCTCGTTTACAATGGCTTTAACAACACGTGGAAACCTTCCATTGCCTTTGCGGATGTCACGGAATACCGGGTGGACATTTTCTCCAGGTGGGGCGATTTGATTTGGGAGTCGGA
>DDCX01000004.1:5593-7704 GCA_002336475.1 Flavobacteriales bacterium UBA1995
TCCCCTTGCCACCATCGGTTTCTGGACTATTTTCGTCGGAATATCCGGACGCGTCCCTTTTGCCCATGCCCACTGACCACCCCCATCCGAAGTTTACCGAAGAAGGCCTCACCTACGATGATGTCCTTCTCGTTCCTGCCTACAGCGAGGTGTTGCCGCGGGATGCCGACTTGCGCAGCCGCTTTTCGAGGAACATTGTGCTCAATGTTCCCGTGGTATCTGCCGCTATGGATACGGTGACCGAGGCCAACATGGCCATTGGAATGGCGCGCCAAGGGGGCATCGGTGTCATTCACAAGAGCATGTCCATCAAGGCCCAAGCGGCCTTGGTGCGCAAGGTGAAGCGCAGTGAAAGTGGGATGATCCAAGACCCCATCACCTTGCCCGTAGAGGCAGTGGTGGGCGATGCGCATCAGATCATGTCCGAGCACCGGATTGGTGGCATTCCTGTCGTGGACGAAGCCGGTTTCCTAAAAGGCATTGTGACCAACCGGGACCTCCGTTTTGAGCACGACCCCAAACGTCCCATTGTTCAGGTGATGACCTCGGAAAACCTGGTCACCACGCCCAATGGAACAGATTTGAAGCGTGCAGAGGAGATTCTCAAGGACAACAAGATTGAGAAGCTTCCCGTAGTGGATGCTGCAGGCAAGCTGGTCGGCCTGATCACCTACCGTGACATCATCAAGCTGCAGGAATTTCCCAATGCTTGTAAGGACCAATATGGCCGTTTGCGATGCGCGGCTGCCGTAGGAGTGACTGCCGATACCATGGAGCGGGTGAATGCCTTGGTGAAAGCCGAGGTTGATGCGTTGATCATTGACACTGCCCATGGGCACAGTGCGGGCGTGATTGCCATGCTCAAAAAGGTCAAGGAAGCCCATCCCAAGACGGACATCGTGTGTGGAAACATCGCCACAGGCGCTGCGGCGAAGGCCCTTGTCGAGGCCGGAGCGGATGGGGTCAAAGTGGGCATCGGCCCGGGATCCATTTGTACCACGCGTGTCATCGCTGGTGTGGGTATGCCGCAGCTGGGAGCGGTCATGTCAGTGGCAGAAGCCTTGGCCGGTACTGACGTTCCGCTGATCGCCGACGGCGGCATTCGCTACACGGGTGACATCGCCAAGGCGCTGGCCGGTGGTGGCCACAGCGTGATGATCGGAAGCATGCTGGCTGGAACGGAAGAGAGCCCCGGCGAGACCATCATTTATGAGGGCCGTCGCTTCAAAAGCTACCGGGGTATGGGGAGTCTGGAGGCCATGCAAAAGGGCTCCAAGGACCGTTACTTCCAAGACGCCGAGGACGACTTGAAAAAGTTGGTCCCTGAGGGCATTTCAGGGCGCGTTCCTTACAAAGGGTCGGTCCAAGAGGTCATGTATCAAGTGGTGGGCGGTTTGCGCGCTGGCATGGGATACGTGGGTGCACGGGACATCCCCGCATTGCACCAGGCTCAATTCGTGCGGATCACGTCTGCAGGGGTCAAGGAGAGCCACCCGCACGACGTGATGATCTCCCGAGAGGCCCCGAACTACAGCATCCGCTGATCGCGTTCGCCGCAGGAATCAGCGTTTTAGGAACTGGTTGATTTTGCGCAGAGGCTTGGCCAAGCGCAAGAGCGGTGGGGGAGCGCTTCCATTGATTCGCCAAGCTTTGGCGTCTTCGGCGTTTGCTTTTACCCTGTTGGTGAGTGACGCATTGGACTGTCCTCCGGCACGCATCTTGACTGTGGTTCTGGGGAGGTAGGCGAGCTGTGCCCCTCTGAAATGAAAGAACCGCAGCATCAATTCATAGTCGGCGGCGCTGCGGAGTTCAAGGCTGAACAAACCGTGCTGCTCGTAGATCTGCCGCTTGACAAACAGGGTCGGATGCGGTGGCATCCATCCCTTGCGGAAGTCCCCAGGCTCACCAGATTTCCAGTGTCGGGTGACCACGGTGGCGGTTGCTTCATCGACGTAATCGAGGTCCGCGTAGACAGCGTCTGCTCCAGTTGTTTCGAAGGTCTTTAGGATGTCGGCGATGACGTGGGGGTCGGCATAGGCGTCGTCGGCGTTGAGGATGCCGATGATGTCGCCCTTGGCCCTCGCCACACCACGGTTCATGGCGTCGTACAG
>DDCX01000004.1:7823-8214 GCA_002336475.1 Flavobacteriales bacterium UBA1995
CCGCCTTGTTGATCCAGGACGCTGCGCACCGCTTGATCAACGGTCGAAGCAGCATTGTAAGTGACGGTGACGACAGAAACGGTCATGGGTTGAACAGTGCGCGTTGTGCCTGCAGGTGATGGGAGTCAAAGAGGCAGTGGTCGTAGGTTTCTTGAGATTGCTGGAGGACTTCTGTGCGGTCCATTGACAGCAGTTGTTCCGCGGATGCGATCCAAGCTTCCAATGAAAGGGGTTGGCAGGATACAGATGCTCCAGTTTTCATGGTGGACCAGACGGTTTGGTCAGATACGATGACGGGCCGTCCACAGGCGACAGCCTCGGCAACGGCATGGCCATAGTTTTCGTTGAGGCTGGGCACCAAAACCAAGTGGGCTTCACCCAAGTGACGGCG
>DDCX01000004.1:8287-12141 GCA_002336475.1 Flavobacteriales bacterium UBA1995
CCCTGCTGTGCCAGCGCATTGGCCAAAGAGACGCCCAAGCTGTAGTTTTTGATGGGATGCACCCTGCCAACGCTCAGCAAGTGGAGGGTGTCCGTTGTGGTGGGCAGGGGGAGGGGGTCATAGGGAACCGGCAGATTCAGGGCAATGTGAACCTGCGCCTTAGGAAACCACTGCTCGATTTCGTTCCGTTCTTGCGCGGTGCTGGCATGCCAAGTGATGCGTTCGTAGTTGCCGGACCAACGTTGGACAGTCAGCCACGCCTTTTTGCGCCAAGGTTTGATCGACAGGGCGCCGGGGCCGAGCATTCCCCGAGGGGCCAGTGTGGTGGGGATCCCCATGGATTTGGCCACCTTCCAGGGCAGCCGGCTGAATGGCCCGCTGTACAGGCTGTTGAGGTAAAGCCGGTCGGGTTGCACCTCTTCTATAAGGCCCTTCCAAGTGGAAGCGGTCCATGCATCTTGGGGCAGATACTGGACGGAAGCATTGTGGAGCGGTGTCCAGCACCTTGTGGGCACGGGGAGGTCCTCAACATCCCCGAGGTCGCGGTTGCCGCACACAATCCGGAAGTCGATTTCATCGCCCAAGGCGGCCACGAGGTTGGCGATGCTCCTGATGGGTCCTCCCGCACGGTAGGCAGGCAGGTACCAATCAATGGCCACGAGGACGACTGGGCGCTTCCCTTCAATAGAGGTCATGGCGGTCAATCCATTGGCCCAACGACACCAAGGTCCACACCCGAGACCAGGTGACCGTTCCTTGTTCAAACCCTTGCCACAGCGCTCGCAGGGCCTGTTCATTCAAAACTTCGCGCTGAATCAACGTGTCGAGGCCTTGCTGGCAAGTGCTTCCAAGGGGCCCGCGCATCCAGATGTCCCAAGGCAGGGTGAACCCCATTTTTGGACGGTCGATGATCGACCGGGGCAAGCGGTCGCCCAATGCCGCGGTGAGCAAAGACTTGGGACTGTGCGGAAACTTGACGGGGTCGTTGATGGCGAGGGCTGCCTCCACCAGCCGGTGGTCCAAAAAGGGCACCCGTACCTCAAGCGCGTGGGCCATGGACATTTGGTCGGTGTCCCGCAGCAACACATGCTGCATGTAGGTGTGCATCTCTGCAAGGCCGATCCTGCTCAATACGGGCAGGTCCAGTCCAGGGGAACGGTCGAGGTGGGACCGGCACCATTGGACCACACTGTCGGGGACAGATGAGGATTGGGAAAGGCGGTGTACATCGGCCTCGAGCAAGACCCTTCGGCTGATGGGATACGTGGAAGCGGGGTCCAGGCTGTCACCAGCGAGTAAGCTCGCGAACTTGTCGCTGCTTACCCCAGGCTTGGCCCATTTGTAGGCTGTACCTGCGAGGCGGCGCAGGCCTTTGGGCCATGCCATGGCCCACTGTTTTCCGATGAGGTCAACGGTTCTGCGAAAGACAGGGTAGCCCGCAAAAAGCTCGTCTCCCCCCAACCCACTCAAGGCCACGGTGATGCCCGCTTTTTTGGTGGCTTGGGAGACCACAAAGGTGTTGGGCCCGTCCCCGCTGGGGTGGTCGGTAGCGGCGAGTGCATCAGGCACTGAGGCTAAGAAATCGTCGGCCGAAAGCCTGATTTCATGGTGGTCGGTATTGTAGAGCTGGGCGATGTGTCGGGCGTACTTGCTTTCGTCAAATTGGTCTTCGTGAAAGGCGACATTGAAGGTGGCCACCTTTCGATCTCCAACTTCTGACATGAGGGCCACGACGGCGCTGGAATCGATCCCTCCCGATAGGAAGGCTCCAAATGGAACGTCCGAGCGCATCCTCAGTGAGATGCTATCGGTCAAGAGTTCTCGCACGTGGGTGCTGGCACTTGCACTGTACGTCCAAGGGGCGCCTTCGTCGACCAATGCCTTTGCTGCTGTGGCCGCGTCCCACCAGCACTCTGTGCGCACTTCGTTGTCATCGGCCCAGATCAAGTGACCAGCGGGCAGCATCTCGACGCCTTCGATCAATGTGCGCGGACCATGCACGGTTTGATAGCGCAAGAAATCGACCAGTCCAGTGCGGTCCAGTTTTCGGGCCACCTGTCCAGAAGCCAGCAGTGCCCTGATTTCGCTGGCCCACAGGAGGCCGTGCTCGTTGGTGTGGAGGTAGAGGGGCTTGATGCCCATGCGGTCCCGCGCCAGGAGCAGTTTTTCTTCTTGACAGTCCCACAGCGCCAGGGCAAACATGCCGTTGAACCGTTCCAATGCGGCGGCTCCCCATGCGCGCAATGCAGCCAATACGACTTCGGTATCACCGGTTGTTTTGAACGGGTAGCCTTGCAGCTCTTCCCGAAGTTCCTGGTAATTGTACACTTCTCCGTTGAAGGCGATGACGAAGCGGCCACAAAAGCTCGTCATCGGTTGATTGGCGACATCGGAGGTGTCGAGTATGCTCAACCTGCGGTGCCCCAGCACCACATTGTGGTCGTCGGTCCAATGACCTTCAGCGTCTGGACCGCGGTGGGCCAATGCAGCGGTCATGCGCCGTGTTGCTGCCCACGATTCTGCGTCCGCCCGTCCATGGATTCCGGTGATGCCACACATGCGTCTGCCGCTTATGCGTCAACGTCATCGCCGTATCGGTGATCTTCATCTCCGTACCCGCCATATCCGGTGTAGCTGCCGTACCCCCCGTAACCGTATCCATAACTGTACAGGTAGCGGTAGGCATATTTGGAGGCATAGTAACGCCAGCGGGTCGGGACAATGCCGTTGAGGACCATGCTGACGTGGTCGATGCTGTTCTGATTGAGGATGTCTTCCAACTGTTTCATTCCCCGTGCATTGGCACGTTTTACATTGGCTACAATGAGCGCCCGGTCCACGTGCTTCATGAGCACCAATGCGTCCGTGATCAGCAAGATGGGAGGGGTGTCGATGACGACAAAATCGTAGGCTTTCTTTGCCTCAACGATCATGGTATCGACGCGCTCATTCAAAGTGAGCTCAGAAGCGTTGGGCGGAATGGGCCCACTGGTGAGGACATCAAGGCACCCAATGGAAGAGTGCTGAACTGCATCCTGCCAAGTGCTCTGTCCTATGAGGTAGCCGCTCAAGCCGATGCCCCGATCGAGTTCCAACGCTTTGTGCACCCTCGGTTTGTGAAGGTCAAAGTCGATGAGCAGCGTTGACCGTCCCGCTTGGGCCAACAGAGCCGCCAAGTTGGTTGCCGTAAAGGTCTTTCCCTCTCCAGGGTACATGCTGCTGATGAGCACGGTGTTCTGCCCTTCTCGGTTGAGCAGGTATTGGAGGTTGGTCCTCAATCCCCGGAAAGCTTCTGTGGTCGGGTGGCGTGGGCTCTTGGAGGAAACGAGGACGTATTGTTTGTCGGTGATGTCCTCGTAGCGGGGGACACCTCCACTCACCGATAATTTGGTCGCTTCCCTCAGCTCATTGACGCTTTCTATGCGTTCAAACAGAAACAAGCGCAGCAGGGCAATACCAACCGCGATGGCCAAACCAATGAGGGTGTAGTTGCGGATCGTTTTGGGTTTGTCGGGTCCGGTGATGCCCACAGAACGCGCTTGTTCGATGATGTTGGCATTGGACGTTATGGCCGCCCTTGCGATGAGGTTGGTCGCCCGCTGTTCCAAGAGGTATCCGTAGAATTTGTCACTGATGGCCAGCCTTCTTTCTATGGCCAGCAATTCGCGCTCGCTTTTGGGCAATCGGAACAGTTTGGCTTCGATGGCATTGACGCGGCTTTCCAATTCGTCGGCCTCACCTTCTAAAGCGCCCCGTGCCCCTCCGATGTAGTCAAACAGGCTCAAGCGGGTGGTCGACAACAAGGAGTCGAGTCGCTTGACCTGGAAGCTGCTTGGGGTGACGTCGAGCAGCAT
>DDCX01000004.1:12148-12747 GCA_002336475.1 Flavobacteriales bacterium UBA1995
TCTTGGGTCAAGAATGCACTCGGTGGGATGCTGGTGTTTTCTACCCCACGGCTGAGGTAGGATTCCAATGAGGTGAGGCTGCGCAGCTTCAGGCGCAGTTCTTCACGTTGGGTTTCCACTTGCACCAGCTCCTGAAAGTAGACCGTCTCATTGCGGGTGAGGTCGAGCACCTTGGCTTCTTCGCGCTGTTGGTCGATGATGTCCTGGAGGCTGTCGACGTTGGCCTCGATTTTGAGCAGCTGTTGTTCGAGGAATTCGTCGGTTTTGCGGTTGACCGCTTCTCGCGCGGCGGTGGAATATTCGATGTAACGCACCGAAAGGGCATCGAGAAACTCGATGGCGCGGTCGGGCAAAATGTTGCTGATTTGAAGCTTGAGGATGCTCGTTTGCCCCACACCCCTCACCGAAAGACCGCTGCGGTATTGGCCGATGATTTGATTGTCGTTGCGCACCTGAAACCGCTGTCCCTGTGCAATGGCCTGCTCAATGGTGCCGCGCCCATTCTCTGCCCGATTGATGACAATGCGGAAATCTCCGGTCTGAACTTCCTCACCAAAGGCATGCTCAGCTGTGTACACCCGGTCTCCGCCAAGATTGAC
>DDCX01000004.1:12835-13799 GCA_002336475.1 Flavobacteriales bacterium UBA1995
GAGGTCGCCTACAGCTTTGGCGACGAGGTCGCGGCTCTTGAGTACCCGAATTTGGTTGGCAATGTCCGGTCCTTGACGCTGAAAACGCCGGCTGACAACGCCTTCCATGATTTCTCGGGCCTTGTCGTATTCGTCTTTTTGCTCCAACAGAATTTCTGTCTGCGCACCAAACATGTCGAGCTGCTTGTGGGTGACGAACCGCGCATATCCATATGCGAGCCCTGGCAGGAGCAAAAGGAGCAACCAGTTTTTGGCAGCCACTTTGAGCCCGAGACGCAGTTGTTTGAGCGATGCATTAGAGCCTCCCGAGGACTGTTCCGACATATAACAAAAATACGAGATTATCCTGTTGGGTAGGGACAGGGGCGTTATATTTACTGTTGACTTTACCGGGCCATGAAAAATTTCCTGCTCTCCCTCTTCGTTTGCCTTCCGGCCTTAGCGCTCGCTCAAAACTCGAGTGAGTGCCCCGGAGGAGTGCCTACAGGAGACTGTTGTGACGATTGCACATGTTACACTTGCGGACAAGTGGCGATTTGTGAAGGGAATGTGGGTCCAGGTGGTCCAGGTACTGCTGATCCCTCAATTTGTAACCTTGGCGGTTGTGAGAACTGTGGCGGAAGTCCTACAACTGAATGTTCTTCATGGACTGAGAATTATTATCAGGGAGCTGATGAAGGATGTGTGCCCATTGATGGGGGGTTGGGGTTTTTGATTGCTGGAGGTTTGGGGATGGGTGTGCTGGGTGTGCGCCGGAGGAAGGAGTTGGAGCTGGAGGCCTGACCTTAAGGTTTCAAGAAGCCGCATGTTGCCCGAGCGAAGCCTGACCAGATTCCTTTCGTTGGGACTTCTGTCTTATTTGGTGTGGTACATCGCCTACCAGTATTTCCTGAAAGACTTTACGTTGTTGGATGAGTACCTCATCCATTCTATGGTGTTGGTGTCCGAATGGGCGCTGCGCACC
>DDCX01000106.1:0-4637 GCA_002336475.1 Flavobacteriales bacterium UBA1995
GGATCTCCCGAATAGAAGTAGTCCGTGCGCAAGTCCCGGACAGCATCTGACCGCTGTTCGATGTCGAACCCAAAGAGGTCTCCCAAATCTTCGAGCCAGCCGACCGAAAAATTGCTGCCGTTGTGCGGGGTGCCAGAGGTCACCAGTTTGGCGACCCTGTGGTGGGCCACACCATTTTCATCGACGGGCCAGTATTCTGGGTTTTGCAGGTACTCGCGTGCGGCGAGCCCACCCATGCTGTGGCCCACGAGAACAATCTCAGGCGCTCCTGTGGCATCGAGGATTTCGGCCACCGCATCGGCCACCGCAAGCCCTTGTTTGGCAGCAGCGGCTTGGCCGCTGAATACGCCGTCTGAATTGGCGGCCGAGTTGGACCAGCACGATCCGCTGGCGTTGCATTCGAAATTGATCCGAAAAAAATCGGCATGTCCCGCAGGCAGTGCGGTAAACGGAAGCACCTCGTCCAAGGTGGACTGATTCTCTGAGCCATCTCCATTGAGGCAGTATTGGAGTTCTTGGCCCTCGGTGAGGCCAGCGTCATTGGAGAGCAATGCGGCCATGCCACCCCAACTGCTCGCATCGCCACTCATCCCGTGCAGAAACAAGACGGGCAGGGGCAGTTGGGCGTTGTTGATGTCCACTTGTGCCCGGGCACCGGACAGGCCCAGAACGAGCAGGCCTGCGCCCATCGTCATACCCGCCATGCTAAAACTTGACCTCATGCTCCAATATACCCGTTTCGCTCCCCTCTTGCATTCTCGTCCACGAATCCAACGGTGTACCTTGCAAACGATGGAGTTTGTCAAATTGAATGCCGCCGGAAACGACTTCATAGCCTTTGATTTGAGGGGCGCAAAGGGCGCGCCTTGGACCCCGACCCCCGCGCAGACGTCCCAATGGTGCGAGCGCCGGCGTGGCATCGGTGCCGACGGGGTGTTGTTGATGCGGCCAGGGGGCGTTGGGGCCGATTTTCACCTCACTTTTTTGAACCCCGACGGCAGTGAGGCTTTTTGCGGCAATGGCGCCCGAGCGGCTTTCGCTTGGTGGCGCAGCCTATCAGACAACGCGTTCAATGAGGCCCATTTCACGGCCCTCGACGGACTCCATGAAGGACATTGGGTAGAAGGCGAGCCCTGTGTGGATTTGATGCTCACGGAGTTGCCGCGCGATACGGCCCATGGCGCATTTGTCCACTCGGGTACGGAGCACCTTGTTTTGGGGATGCCAGGGGATGAGTTGTCCGGGCTGGACTTGGATGCCTTGGCAACACCACTGCGCCATCACGGCGATTTTGCGCCGAATGGGGTCAACGTCAATGTGGTCGCTACCACGCCGGATGCGGATGGCTTCTATGCCATGAGAACGTATGAAAAAGGGGTGGAAGGGGAGACCTTGAGTTGTGGAAGTGGGACGGTCGCTGCAGCCGCAGTATTGCGGTGGAGCTCGAGCGGGGAGGCCTTCAAGTTCCGTGCCCCTGGGGGTACCCTCGGCGTGGTTTTTGCGGACGAAAAACGCGCATGGCTGTCAGGGCCTGTGGAGATGCCATTCTCAGGAACCATCTTGCTGTCGTGAAGGAATTTTGGATTTTCACGGTGTTGATGGCGGTGCTTGGTTCGGGGGCGGGACAATCTGTTCCCTTTCCGCCTGACCCCAATGCACCGTTGCGCGACTTCAGCGATGCTGCAAAAGCCAGCATTTTAACCTGCAGCCCCGGCAGCGAACTGTACAGTGCGTTTGGACACACTGCGATTCGGGTCACCGATTTGGCGGCCAATCCACCGCTGGACCGGGTCTACAACTTTGGAACCTTTCAATTCAGCGACGGCTTCTACGGGCGCTTCATCCAAGGAGAGTTGATTTACTCCCTGAGTACGAGCACTTTTGGAGGGTTCTTGGAGGAATACATCCGGAGCGGCAGGGGCGTGAGTGAGCAAGAATTGGCCCTTTCAATCGGCGATATTGCCCGGCTCGATGCCCACCTCTTGGCCCATGCCCACCCAGACCACAGGGATTACCGCTACCTGTTTCTCTATGACAACTGCGCGACCCGTGTGATCACCGTCTTGGAAGATGTTTTCGGGTCACGCCTGACCGTGGACTGTGTGGACCGACGCGACAGCACCTTCAGGGACCTCCTGCGGGCCAAATTGGGAGGCATCCCGCTGACCCGGTTTGGCATTGATGTGGTGCTCGGGCTTCCCGTAGACGCGCCTTTAGGAAAGTGTGGTGCAGCCTTTCTGCCCGACCACCTGGCTGTGGAGCTGGAGGAAATGGTCATGGACGAGCGCACCATGGACGAGCGCCCCCTGGTCCGCACCCAACGGGAGTTGTTGCCCAGCATGTTGCCGCGTTCGCCGGACCGCGCCGGCTGGCCAGTCACGGCAGGTTGGGTCATTCTGCTGTTGTGTGGATTGGAAACGTTACTGGGCAAGCGTTGGATGCGCAGGGCATTGCCCACCGTGACGGGGCTGGTGGGGTGCTTGCTGGCCTTTTTATGGTTTGGAACCGACCATGCCGATACCCGTTACAACCTCAACATCCTTTGGGCCTTTCCCTTGCAGTTATTGGGCCCAGGTTTGCGTGCCACTTCGCCGCTCTGGAAACGCCACCTTGGACGCGCTATGGGACTGGCTGCGGGGGGTACAGCACTGTTGAGCATGACCGACTTTACGATCAGCGTGCAGGCCTTTCATCCTGCAGTACTTCCTTTAGGTCTGGCGGTATTCCTTTGTTTTGAGCCTTGGCGCAAACCTTCATCGAAATGAGGGTTGGCATTCCATTGGTGGCCATCTGTGCGGCGCTCCTATTGTGGGGGTGTCGGAGCGAGCCGGTAACGTGGCGGACCCCCTTGCATCGGGTCGTGTTTCTGAATGACACGCTCACCTGGGGTGACGTCGTCCCCGATACTTTGTGGACCGAAGGGCAGACGGGACTCGTACTCAACGCCTCTGGCAGTTCGGCCCTTTTAAATGCCGACGCGCTGCTGCCCAACCTCGACACCAGCTGGTCTTCAGAGTTTGTCCTGCCTTTCATAGGAGGTCCAATTCCCATTGCACCCGGAGCGGAAATCTGGTCTGAAGTAGAGGCGGTCAACCTGTCTGTGCCCGACGTGGACCTGCGCCGAATCAGAATCGGGTCAGGAGCACTCATTCTAACGGCATCCAGCACAGTGCAAGGGCCATTGGAACTCAACTACCGCATCGAAGGGGCTGTTTTTCCAGAGGGTACAAATGGAGGCAGCAACGAGGTGGTGCTGCAAATCCTCCCTGGACAGTCCACCCAATTTGTGTTGCCTCTTTCTGAAGTTGAACTTGATTTAGATGGAGGTAATAACCTAGAATGGAGTAGGTTGTATACGTCTTGGTCTGTCGGCGTGCCCGCAGACGTCACCGAGGACGTCGGACTCTTTGGGAGCGACATGCTCACCTTGGATGTCGGCTTTGAAGGGTTGCAAGTGGCCCAAGTGGAAGGCAGGTTCGGCTCTCGGACCTTGGAGGTGGAAGAATCGGTTTCCCTCGATGGGGCCGATGCATTGCAAGATGTAGAGGTGGCTTGGACGGCCCTGGAATTAGAGCTGGAATTCCTCAACACCACAGGAATGGATCTGGGCATGACCATAGGGGAAGTGTCGCGCACCGATGGGGGAGAAGTGCCCGTCGTGACCCCCCTCATTGACCCCGCGTTGGCGTCACCCATCGTGCTGCCCCGCGCAACAGTCAGCGAGACCGGTGGCATGGCGGATTGGACCATTACTTCTTCCACTGCCGGTTATGTTTTTGGGACAGGGGATGGGAATTTACCTGAGTTTCTATCGTCGGTGCCCGATGTTTTTGTGCTCCAGGCCGCAGCGGAGATCAACCCGTTCGGCGATGTTTCAGGTGGGTATGACCGCATCGATTTGAGCCGTCTGCCCGAGGTCGAGTGGACGCTCACAGCACCGCTCCATGTCGGAGCGTCTCGGGCGGTTTGGCTGGACACATTGAATCCGCAGTTGCCCGAGGGCATCGAATTTGACGGTGACCTCATTCTTTCGTTTTCGAATTCCTTGCCCGTAGGTGCCAGCATTGGCCTGTCTCTGGTAGATGTCCCCGAACATTTAAAACTGCTGGCGGCGGGCATTGGCGCAACAGATTGGTTCTCCTATCCTGTGGTGGAGGTGTCCTCTGGCAATGGTGTTTCAGCGGAACCGGTGGTCTCCGAAGTCGTCCTTTCTCTGCTTCCCATTCAATTCAGCGCATTGCGCCAAGGCGCACAAATGCAAATCCATGTGACGCTGGAGACTCCTTTGGAAGGTGCGTCGTTTGATGTGACCCAAAATTTGGTTGTCCAGGGGAACCTCGATGGAGACGCCATACTGTTTGTCGAATGAGGGCGGCTTTGGTCATCATGTCCCTGTGGACATTCGGAATGTGTGCCCAGGGCAATGCAGACAGCCTGTCGGGATCCCCGATCATCCAAATGGACCTTTATGCAGAGGGCCAATGGTCGTCGAATGCGCTCAACAAATTCGTTGTGGCGGGCGTGGCATTTGGTGGAGACATTTCCTCGCCCGTGCGCTCCTTGACGGCCTTGACCCATTGGAAAGGCCAGGGCTTCGCCGGTGGCACGACACGCAGCGGGGTGCGCATGGTCCTTCC
>DDCX01000106.1:4668-7653 GCA_002336475.1 Flavobacteriales bacterium UBA1995
TTGGAAACTTCACAATGGGCCTCAGCCGCTTGGAGCCCGGCGGCAGCCACCCTGTTGTTTGGGCGACACGGCATAGGCCAAGATGGCAGCTTGCGCGGCTCACGCTATCATTTTACTTCGGCGACATTGCTCCACATTGGCGGCATCCGGACCCTTTCCAAAACCGTGCGCGGCATCCCCATGTTGTGGTCCATGGAGTGGGGGGTGAAAATGGGAGAGTTGCACCGCTCCATTTCTGGCGGAGTGCAGCGGGGGAGCGAATACCTGTGGAACGATGAGGTGGCCGAGGGCACCTTCAATGCCATGCAATTCCAAAACCTCACCACCGGCAGCGCGGTCAGCCTCGATTTGGCCATGGTATGGGAGGAAGCCAACGGCGGCCATGGCCGTCCCGATCGCTGGTCGGTGGCCTTGCGCAACTGGGGCAGCGGTGGCCGCTGGCAAACCGAAGTGGCCAGGGTGGATACCGCATTTTCAAACGCGGGTTGGTCTTGGTTGTCTGGCAATGGTCCCGATTTTTCGGGGGCAGTGCAGCGGGACACAACACTGTCGGGATTTACACGCCGACTTCCCCGCACCCTTTCTTTCCGCTGGGACCGTGAGGCGATCCGCTTGCCGGGCGTGGTATGGTCACTGACGGCAGAGAAGCTTTCCATTGCCCCACGGTGGGAGTGGACATTGGTCCGGCGCAGTGGCCGTGGCGCCCTTCAAACCGAAATCGGCCTGGCCTACGGAGGTTTTGGTGGCACGTTTATTCCATTGAATTTCAACCTGCCCTCCAAAGCCGTGCGCCAAGGCCGTCCGGGCGGCACCCTCGCCATCCGCACGCGCTGGCTGGCATTGGCTGGCACGGGCGGACGCATGGGGCTCGGATTTCATTGGCACCGCACCTTCTAACGCTTCACGAACTTCGCACCATGGAACGCAACCTTCAGAACGCCGGTTGGACGGCAGGCGACCGACTCCAGATCATCGCTGGCCCTTGTGCCATCGAAGGGGAGGACATGGCTTTTCGCATCGCGGAATCTCTGGTCGAAACCTGCGCTGCACTGGACCTGCCTTTGATTTTTAAGGGCAGCTACCGCAAGGCCAACCGATCCAGGATCGACAGCTTTACCGGCATCGGCGACGGGAGGGCACTGGCCATTCTTTCGCAGGTCAAGGAACGCTTTGGCATCCCTGTGACCACGGACATTCACACAGCCGAGGAGGCTGCCATGGCCGCCGAGCATGTGGATGTGCTCCAGATCCCCGCCTTCCTCTGCCGGCAAACGGACCTGCTGGTGGCCGCAGCGAATACAGGCAAAGTGGTCAACATCAAAAAAGGACAATTCCTCAGCGCAGAGTCCATGGAGCATGCGGTGGTCAAGGTGCAAGACAGTGGCAACCCCAAAGCGTGGGTCACCGAGCGCGGGACCACCTTTGGCTACCAGGACCTCGTGGTGGATTTCCGCGGGTTGGCCGCCATGCGCAGTTTCGGACCGACGATCATGGACCTGACCCACAGCTTGCAGCAGCCCAACCAGAGCTCTGGTGTGACAGGCGGACGGCCAGAATTGATCGCGCACATGGCCCGCACAGCAGTGGCTGCAGGTGCAGACGGTGTGTTCATCGAAACCCACCCCGACCCGTCGACCGCCAAGAGCGATGGGGCCAACATGCTGGCGCTCGAGCGTTTTGCAGCATTGGCCCAACAGATGAAAACCATGCGCGAGGCTTATCTCGCAGCGACCCGTTGATGCCCATGCGTTTCCCATTCCTGTGGCTTGCATGTTGGTCCACGGTGGCTTTTGGACAAGGTCCAGACTCCATCGAGGTGCGCGTTTTTGGCGCAGAGGGAATGGACGAGGCCACAGCCGTCTGGGTGGATGATTGGGGGTGCATTTTGGCTGGCGAAACCACGTCTGCGATTTCCATGGCGGAAGGGCAGGCGCAGTGGGCGCCCGATGGGCCAGTGGGCCGCAAGGGTTTCATGGCGGTATTGGACACGGCCCTGAACCACGTTTGGTCTTTTGCTTTTGCCGGCGACCTCGAAGCGCCTGTGGGTGCCCCGTCCACCTTGGCCGTCCGGGAGGTGGTGCGCACCGCAGACTCCACAGCTTGGGTTCTGTATGACGCACCGAGGGACGGACAGTGGATGGGACACCTGTTGGGCGTCCATCCTGAGCTTGGCATTGTCGCCGAGTTTGACCTCGAAAGCACAGGCGCGGTGACCACCTGCGGGTTGGTGCCAGCTGGAGGGGAAACCTTTATCGCCGTCGGACACCGGGAAGACAATGCGGTGCCCTCCTCCATGGCCACTGGGCTGATGGTCGGATTGTGGACGGGAGATGCAACGCCACCGGGTTGGGCACCCCTCCCGGGCACGGAAGGCATGAAAGCCATAGGTGCAGATTGGCACAACGACACCTTGTACGTCGCCGTCCACCGCAGTGAGGTACCCGAAGCCCCGGCAGCGGTGTTGTTGGTGACCGCCGACAACGGAAATCCTGCAGTGGCAGGGGTGGCCCCCATTGCGGACCCCGCGGTGACGCTGTCCGGCATCACCGCTGGCCCGCAGGGCGTGGCATGGTCAGGCACTGTGCAGTCAGACGACGGCAGTTTGGATGCCCTCTACGGGAAGCTCGAGGTTGGCGCTGATGCCGGTACCAGCGACACTTGGTCCCATGCGTGGATCGTGGAAACGGCCAGCGATGAGGACCGGCCCGGGCGCGCCATCCTGTGGACAGGGGTCATCCTCCAATGCGCAGGCCACATCACCACCGAAGGCGAAGAAGGCTCCGGGGGCATGGTACAGCGCAGGTTTGGTGAAACGGGAGCCTGGTTCGGGGTCCACATTTTTGGGGGCAACGGGGATGAAGACGTGCGGGCTTTGGCCCGAGACGGTCAAGGACGTCTGTATGTGGCAGGATCGAGCAGCAGCTGGACCGCATTAAATGCCGGCAATGGCAGCAGCGATGCCGTTCTGTTCCGCACCACCTCCTT
>DDCX01000106.1:7674-9306 GCA_002336475.1 Flavobacteriales bacterium UBA1995
CTTTTGTCGGCATTGAGGGTTTGGAGCCCGCTTCACCCCGTCAGGTCACAGCGGTCCGCAGCGGCAGCCCCATGCCTGTGGTGCCCGGCGAAGATTGGAGGTTGTACGATGCCTCTGGGGCACTCGTGGCCCGAGGGTCCGGCGCGGCGCCCATCCCCAAATCCACAGGCCTTTTGCGCTTGAATTCAGAGGGCTTGGATGGCCCTGCTGACCGGTGGATTTGGGTGCTGGATTGACCTTCAAAGCAGGGTTGGAGGTACCGATGAACCGACTATATTTGCGCTCCTGCTTCCGAAGGGAGGACAGGTTTTACAAAGTAGAGGGGGTATAGCTCAGCTGGCTAGAGCGCTTGCATGGCATGCAAGAGGTCCGGGGTTCGAATCCCCGTATCTCCACAACAAACCGGACGGTGCGCTCCCCGCGCACCGTTTTTTTCTGGCTCCGTAGTTCAATGGATAGAATAAGGGTTTCCGGTACCCTCGATGCAGGTTCGATTCCCGCCGGAGCTACCACCATCAAATCCAAGTGCACTGACCATCAGTCACTTGGATTTTTGTTTTCAGGGTGATGCCACNNGCATCCAACCTGGGTTTGACAGGGTGCCAAAGTTGTTTCAAACCCTGGTGTCAGCCCTTGCAGCGACGTGTTTGTTCAAGCAGATCAAACACCACAGTACTGCGGAAGGTCGCACGCAGCCTCAGGGCGCATTGGTCCATCATTGCATGGCGAATGCATCTGCCTTGGGGCTATTTTGCCCCCATGAAATGGGCTTGGATACTTCCTCTGGTTTTGTTTGCATGCACCCCCATTGATCAAGAGATCGTGGGGCGGTTTGATCGCAATGCTGAAGCCGGCTGTCAATCCTGCGCCATGCGCGGCCCCTTGTGGATGGAGTTTGATGAGCCTGCCCCAACCGGAAGTGCAGGCCGTTACCGGTTTCAGTTCGAGGATGAGCAGAGGCACAGTGGGACCTATCAATTTCTGTCCTTGGACACCAATGTCACGTTGACCTTGTTTCCAGACAGCAGCACCGTGCTGTATTCTGACTTGATTGGGGACGTGTTGTATACCGAGTACACCGTGAGGTCAGGGGCAGTGAGGGAGCCTTGTGAAGGCTTGTTCCGGCAATGCCGTTGGGACCGGCAGCCGTGAGGCGTTTTTCACGCGGGCATGATGGATGTCAGGTCCGCGCAAGACCAAGCTCATAAAGTGAGGGGATTGCGCGCTGCACCTTGGATGCAACCTAATGCAGCGCCCATGTCACATTCATTGCACACCCTGCTCCTTCAGCAGCTGATCCACGGAGTCGATTTGGCCCACGACGGCTATTTCGAAGCCCTCCGGAACCGCGAATTTTCCCGGCTTGACAAGCACAAGCAGGTCTACCTGGACTACACAGGAGGCGGCTTGCACAGCTCAAGCCAAGTGGCGCATCACATGGAATACCTCCTGACGGGCGTGCACGGCAATCCCCATTCCATCAATCCCACTTCGATGGCTTCTACCGAAGCAGTGGAAGCTGCACGACAAAAGGTGCTGGCCTTCTTTAATGCCACTGAGGACTACCATTGCATCTTCACGCCCAATGCCTCAGGTGCGCTGAAAATTGTGGGCGAGTGCTACCCCTTCCAA
>DDCX01000106.1:9385-10371 GCA_002336475.1 Flavobacteriales bacterium UBA1995
TTTGCGGGCAGAAACAAGTTGTTTGCTTTTCCGGCACAGTCCAATGTCTCGGGCGTGCGGCATGCACTCAAGTGGGTCAAGCGGGCCCAGAAACAAGGGTGGGACGTGCTGCTCGATGCTGCGGCATTTGCACCCACATCACCTCTGGATTTGACGAAGGTGCCCGCGGATTTCGTCGCCGTCTCCTTCTACAAGATCTTCGGTTTTCCCACCGGATTGGGCGCCCTCCTCGTGCGCAAATCAGCCTTTGAAAAGCTGCAAAAGCCATGGTATGCAGGGGGCAACATCACATTGTCCAGTGTGGGAGGAGCCAATCGATTCTTGCACGATGATCACCAGCGGTTCGAAGACGGGACCGTTAATTATCTAGACATTCCGGCCATTTCCGAAGGCCTCCGCTTCGTGGAAGAAGTGGGCATGGATCGACTCAAGCAGCGGGTGGACTCGCTGGCCTTGTACCTGCACCAAGGACTCAAAGGGTTGAGACACGCCAATGGCAAGCCGTTGATCCGGACATATGGCCCAGCTGATCGCCGCGCATGCGGAGGTACACTGGCCATGAACTTCCAAGATCCCGACGGCGCGATCATTCCAACTTCAGCAGTGGAAGACCAAGCCAACGAAAGGGGCATCTCCTTGAGGACGGGTTGCTTCTGTAATCCAGGTGTGGATGAAGTCAATCACGACATTGCATCCGCAGAACTTGAGGCCTATTTCGGTACACGAGATAAGGGCGATTACTACGATTTTATCGCATGGAGCGGAATCCGAAGAGGCGCTGTGCGCGTGTCCGTTGGCATGGCCACTAACCGCGCCGATCTCGACCGGTTCATTGCTTTTGCAGCCACTTTCTGCAGCTGATCAATGCCCCATTTCTGGTGGGGTTCAGCATCCGCTAGTTCCTGCTATTTTGCGCCCATGGGTACGTTTTCTATTCCGTCAAAAAGGGTGTTCTCATGTTTGGGCGCGCTGCTGGCCCTGGTGTG
>DDCX01000106.1:10463-14147 GCA_002336475.1 Flavobacteriales bacterium UBA1995
GGACTGCCGCAACCTCTTTTTGCGGCCCGCCGGCACTCACCAAGTGGTGTGTTTGGGTGTGGTGGATTCACTGGCAGGACGTCAATACCTGTTCGAGGCCACACCAGATGCAGCGCGGCAGGCCAGTCAGCTGGAGCAATTGCCGGGCGCGCACACAGGGATGCCCGATGGCATTTTCCTCACCCATGCCCATTGGGGCCATTACGCCGGCTTGGGCTTGCTGGGACGAGAGGCGATGGGGGCCAAAGGCGTTGAGGTCTTTGCCATGCCGAAGCTGCGTTCTTTTCTGGAGAAAAACGGCCCTTGGAGCCAGCTGGTGGAGTTGGGCAACATCGTCCTAACGACACTGTCATCGGATGTCCCAGTGAGGCCCACGCCCCGGCTTACCGTTACGCCGTTGAGGGTGCCGCACCGCGACGAATTCTCAGAAACGGTGGGCTACCGGATCGAAGGCCCCAACCGCAGCGCCCTCTTCATTCCAGACATCGACAAGTGGTCCAAGTGGGACCGCGATCTGCGGGAAATGGTCGAAACCGTGGATTACGCCTTCTTGGACGGGACCTTTCACGATGGTGCAGAGCTTGGTCACCGCGACATGGCTGAGGTCCCGCATCCCTTTATCGTCGAGAGCCTGTCCCTCATGCAGACTTGGTCCGCCGAGGAGCGCAACAAGGTGCACTTCATCCACCTGAACCACACCAATGCTTTGCTCAACCCAGCTTCAGAAGAAAGCCAGGGCGTGGCGGCTGCAGGGTGTCATGTGGCGCGTTACGCCGATCGTTTTCAGCTGTGACTCGAGCTCTTCTTGGAGGAAGGCCGCCGGATAGGGAGCACCTTGGCGAGCTTGTCAAAACCGAAGGGGCACCGGGGAGTCTCGTGCTGATTTTCCAGATGGAACGGGTCGTTTGAGCGTGCAGCTGCCTCTTCAACAGGGGCACTGCTGCGGGCGGAGACATCATCTGCAGGGCCGCTTTGATAAAAGAAGTTCGTGTGCGCTGCTACGGAGTTGTCAAAGTCCCGGTGAAATTGAGGACTCATCGAACCAGAAACGGGTGGGGTGAGCCAGTTCCAATCCCCATTCAAGGGCCTGCCTGCCTTCTCTTCTACTTGGCAAAAGCGCTCGAACTGCGCACCCAACTCATGGTGATCGCCTATCCGAAAACCCGCACGGTCAAAGCTGTGCAACACAGCCTGGTTGATGGCAATCATGGCCTGGTCTTTCCAGAGGTTCCGGTGGGATGAGGTATCCAGCTCCATGGCTTGACCGATTTTCTCAGTCAGGTCGTAACGCTGCGGATCGCAGAAATTGCGGGCTGCAATTTCAGTGCCCATGTACCAGCCATTGAACGGGGCACATGGATAGGTGATCCCACCTATGACAAGGGCCATCTCGCTGATGACAGGAATGGCATACCAACGCAAGCCCAAAGCATCGATGCCCGGGTAATCGGGGTGGGTAATGTCCACCTCGGGAAACTGCTCCGGATGTGCCGCAAAATGGTCCACAGGCGACGTCTCTTCATCGTCAATCCAAATGGACCAAGGCAGTGGCGTGTGTGCCGTTTTCTGTTTGGGGGTCCATCCAAGCTGCATCATGCGGTGCGTGAATGTGGTGGAGTGGGGGTCACCCAAAATCTGGCCGTCAGCTTGTTCGAACCCTGCATAGCGCAGCAGTTGATGGTTGGCAATGCGGACAGGGTCCGGCTGGTCTGTTTGTTGGGGTTTCCGTGGGGCAAATACCGTGATCACGCTTTGTATGTTGCCCCCCTTCCATGCCCATTGGAGGTGCTGTTGCAAGGATGCTACAACACCCTCCTTATCGCGCACGTCCCGGCAGTCTTGAACCTGAAGGGTGCGCCACATGTGCCGTCCAATGCAGCGGTTGCTTCCGCGCCAAGCCCATTGAACCCCAAAGCACAGTTCGTCTTCAGTGTGCACGTATGTCCCGGTATTCGAGATTTCTGCTGCAATCGCTTCAAGCCGATGCGATACGTCCTGCTCACCCATGGCATAACGTGGGTCCTTCGCCATATCCTGGATGAAGACTGCCGCTTGGGACAATAACCGCGTTTGAGTGTGGGTCAAGTTGGTCATACTGATAGAATAAAAGGTGGGCAGGGCAAGAGGTTCACCCAAGGTGGACAGAATCAACGCGGGTGGCATGACCCCAGTCATTCCGGGGTATGACTTTTGTCATGGATTGGTGACATTTCTTGGGAAGAATTCATGCCCCGGGTTTGAAATCAATGGGCGCGGGTATAGATTTTTGCGGCATGATCGACCGATACCTATCCCTCGATGGTGCCCTCGGTGCCGAATTGCAACAGGCCATGACCCCCGCTGAAGCTGTTGAGCTTCTCAAAGACGGGGTGCGCAGGTCCACCTCAGGAGAGACTTCAACCCGAAACAGAACGGCTTTGCTCAGCGATGCCGCGGGAGGTCAGTATCCTTATGCTGCTGTGCTTTCATGTATCGACAGCCGTGCACCGGTGGAGCAGATTTTTGATGCGGCATCCGGTGACCTTTTTGTCGCGCGCGTTGCAGGCAATGTGGCTTCACCAGATTTGACGGCAAGCTTAGAGTATGCCACCAAGTATGCTGGAAGCAAGGCCATTCTTGTCTTGGGGCATACCCGTTGTGGCGCAGTCAAAGGGGCCTGGGCTGGTCTGGAAGACGGCCACTTGACCGGCTTACTTGGGCGCATCCAGCCCGCAGTTGATGCCACCAAGTCCGAAGTGGGGGCTGAGGATTCAGCCGATAATTTGGACCGTTGTTCTCAAGTCAACGTGCGCAAGACCATGGCGGCATTGCGCAGCGACAGCAGCATTCTAGCGGGGTTAGAGGCCGAAGGCAAAATCGCGATTGTCGGTGGCGTTTATGACGTGGCTACAGGCGAGGTGGCTTGGCTCGATTGAGCAACGCCATCTGTACGTCGTGGTGCGGTCGGACCTTAGGCCCAGACCTTGAATTCAGCGGGCCAACTTGACTTTGCGGACCAGGTTGTTGTGGGCCACGCTCACGATGTAAATGCCTTTTCCGGAAAATGGAATGTGGCCGTCTGGGCTGAGTCCAGATGCCACCAGCCTCCCTCCAAGGTCGTGTACGTTCCAGGTGAAACCATTGGCTTCAGATACCCACCACCCTTCGGAGGTTGGGACTATTTCCAGTGGTGCAGTCTCCATCTGGAGTACGGTGTTGGTGCCGGCCACTATGGTGCCTTGGAGGTAGTGCGCGGTTCCTTCTGAAGGGCGCTGGTACACCAGGTGGACTGTATTTCCATTGACCCTCACTACTGGCCGGCGGCTGTGCCCTGACAAGTCCTCGGTGACAGCATTGGAGGAGGCCAACCATTCGCTGGGCGCTGACGAAGAATTGCTCCCGGTGGCGACCACCACGTCATACCCTCCTTGGTTTTTTTCCCAGGCCACAACACTGTGGTCTTGGTCGGCATCGACGGTGGGGTTGTTTTCGACATGGTTGGTTCCAGGTTCGATGCGGTCTGACCCCGTTAGGGCCCAGCCTTCGAGGTCAGCAGTGGACCAATAGACCCTGCTGCCGCCTTCACCAGCGGACATGAACACGGCCATAAGGCTGCCATCACCAAGGATGCAAGTTTCTGCCTCTGATGCGGGGCATGAATTGATGTTCCAATCTGTGGGGTCGATGTCCAGGGCTTCACTCCAT
>DDCX01000106.1:14272-25042 GCA_002336475.1 Flavobacteriales bacterium UBA1995
AAAAAGGCGGCGTTTGCGGTGTCCCAAAACTGGGCGCCTTCCAAAACAGGTGTGGAGCCCCATTTCACGGTAACCCAGGGCTGCTGATTCTCGTCAAACGCCGGGACGGGCATGAAGTGATCGACTGTTGCTCCCGGTGCAATGGCAACGGGGTCGCCCCAAGTGGCGCCACCATCTTCTGAAATCACCACTCTTCCGCCGTCATCCCATTGCCCCGACAGTTGGTAGGAAACCGCGATGCGGTTGGCAGAAACCGCCATGCGGGGCCCTTCTGCGTCGTTGATGAACAGACCTGTTTCGTTTGTTACGGCCACGGGAGTCCCGAATCCTGTCCCCGTCCATCGGGTACAGTACAGGCCGCCGCTTGAACCGCTTTTGCCATGAAGTATCACGGGATTCCCTTCGGTGTCGAGCACCATTCGAAGATTGGTGTAGCCATATTCAGAAGGGGCAACCGTTAAAGCATCGCCCCAATTGATGGAGTCTTGAGCCTGTAGATTAACGGAGAGAAAGAGACCGGATAAAACAGCTAGAACAGTTCTCATAACAGCAAGGTAGCACGGTTTCGCATTCGGGGTCTTTGATTACATTAGGCCACATGAATGCAGCCCGTATCCCATCTCAGATCGCTTGTTTCGCAGTGTTGTTCCTGTTGTGTGCGACTGGAAAATCGCAGACCTTGACTTGCGCAGAAATTCAAGGTGAATCTGATGTCAGTCCTTATGATGGGCAAGAAGTGACCGTCTCTGGCAAGGTGACGGTTTATTTCGGTGACGTTTGGTACATCCAAGATGATTACGGGCCGTGGAATGGCCTGATGTGTGTCGGGCCTAACGTGATCATCGAGGCCAATCCTCCTTGGTGGAGCGAGCCCCGTCAGCCCGAAGTAGGAGATGTACTGCAATTGACAGGGACCATCGTCGAAACAGATGGGAACACCCAGATGATGCAGATCACGGATTACGTCTTCAACGATTTTTGGAATGCCACCCCAGCGGGGACGGGCGTTACGGTTGAGGAAATGATGGACGAAAGTTTAGAAGGGACCCGCGCCCGACTGGACCCCGTAACCGTCGTGTCCGCCCCCGACGGCGATGTATGGACGGTCTCAGATGCCACTGGAACGTTGACCGTCTATGGATTGGATACAGACGACCCAGGAATGAATGAGGACGGGGATGGCCCAACGCCAGGAGACGTGTACCGCATCTACGGTGCCGTTCGCCAAATCGGTGAGGAATACGTCTTGGACTTGAGCGACATTGACACCCTGTCCCTGGTTACCGGCGTTGAGGAGCAGTTTGGCATGGCGTTGCAGCTCACGCCAAATCCCGCCCACCATGAAGTGCGCATTTCGGGACTGGCTCAACCGGGCACTTGGCGCATTTTCGATGCCTTGGGACGCTCGGTGCGGTCAGGGATGGCCACAGGCTCATGCACAGTGTCTTTGCAGGGTTTATTGCCCGGCAGGTATACGGTACACGTCACTGCTGCGGGTGAAACCGCTCGGAAGCCCTTGATCGTCAACTGAAGTCCTCGCTTTTCAAGGCAAGGACGTGCGGCGATCAGTCTTCGAGGGACTCGATGTAATCCTGGTTCTCCCGCACGCGCTGCATGGGGTTGCTTGAACCGCGCCCAAATCCTCGGGTGGCGTCGTTGTACAAGTCGATGCGCTGAGGGCGCACGTTGCGGGGCCAAGCATTGTTGGTCAAGTCTGTATCGGCCGTTTCGAGGTAGGGGTCGAGTGTGATTGAAACCGCTTCTTGTGGCGTCACAAAAACCTTGGTGACTTCCTTGCCGCCCTTGCGCCAAATCTCCACGGGAACGCGCCGGACATCGGTTGTCCCGTCTTCGTAGGTAAAGCCCACAATCACAGGCATGACCAAGCCTCCAAGGTTCTCAAAGGTCAACTGGTAGAAGTGCTTTCCAGAGGACAACAATTTGAGCTCGTCCTCATCCAACTGGGCCACATAGTCTTTGTATTCCTCGCGTTCGATTTCCATCACCTCGTACGGATCAACCGTCGTGTAATGGTCGTTGAGCTCAGGACGGGCTTCGAGCCGGCTTTCGGCAATGTAAGTCTCGTCGCGAATCAAGGAGATATCCGCAGGCTGTGCGTCCTTCTCGGCCTTGGCAAGGGCCTTTTCAACGTCAGGATCCCCAGAGGAGATCTGATACCATTGGATGTCTTTGAGGGACATGTCGACATGGTCGTTGGTGTAGAACCAGCCGCGCCAGAACCAATCAAGGTCCACACTTGATGCGTCTTCCATGGTCCGGAACAAATCAGCAGGCGTCGGGCGCTTAAAGGCCCAACGGCGACCGTATTCTTTGAAGGCATAATCGAAGAGCTCGCGACCCATGACCGTCTCGCGCAAGATGTTCAGTGCGGTAGCCGGCTTTCCGTAAGCGTTCGGGCCAAACTGGAAGATGCTCTCGGAGTTGGTCATGATGGGAGAAATCCGTTTTGGATCCCCGCCCATGTAGTTGGTGATTTTGCGGGCAGGTCCTCGGCGCGTGGGGTAGTTGCGGTCGAATTCCTTTTCTGCGAGGTACTGAACAAAGGTGTTGAGGCCCTCGTCCATCCAGGTCCATTGACGTTCATCAGAGTTGATGATCATCGGGTAGAAATTGTGTCCCACCTCGTGGATGATCACCGAAATCATACCGTGCTTGGTCCGTGCACTGTAGGTGCCATCGGGCTCAGGCCTTCCTCCGTTGAAGCAAATCATGGGGTACTCCATGCCAATCCACTTTGTATGGACGCTGATGGCTACCGGATAAGGGTATTCGCAGGCAAATTCAGAATAGGTGATCAGCGTTTGTGCCACAGCTTCAGTGCTGTACTGCTCCCACAGGGGATTGCCCTCTTTGGGGTAATAGCTCATTGCGAGCGGGGTGCTGTTCTTCAACGGCACAGCCATGGCATCCCAAATGAACTTTCGGCTGGAAGCAAACGCAAAGTCGCGGACATTCTCGGCCTTGTAGCGCCATGTCTTGAGCCCTTTTTCTTTGGTCTTCTCGTTTTCTCTGGCCTCCTCTTCTGTGACAATCAATACCGGTTTGTCAGCTGTCTTTGCCTCTTCGTACCGTGCCCGTTGGGTGGCCGTCAATACCTCTTTGGGGTTCTGGAGCACTCCCGTTGACCCTACAATGTGATCGCTGGGTACTGTGATGCTGACATCGTAATCGCCAAACTCGAGGGTGAACTCACCCGACCCTAAAAACTGCTTGTTTTGCCAGCCCATGCGGTCGTAGTAAGCGCAAAGGCGGGGGAAAAACTGGGCGATGGTGTAGAGGTAGTTGTCTTCTTCTTCGAAATACTCGTAACCGCTTCGACCTCCAATGGCCAGGCGGTCATTGATGTTGTACCACCAGTCTACTTGAAAGGTGAACTTCCCACCGGGAGCCAAGGGCTTGGGGAGGTCCACACGCATCATGGTTTGGTTGATGGTGTGGGCGAGTTCACGTCCTGAACCATCTTTTACAGCTTCGATTTTAAATCCACCATCGAAGTCAGGCTCTAGGCCTGCGACACGGTCAAAGGTCATGCGGTCTTCCATGAAGCCTTCCTTGATCATGTGGCTGTCGCTGTCCAAGTCCCGCATGTTTTGGTCCAGTTGAAGCCAGAGGTATCGGAGCTCGTCGGGGGAGTTGTTGATGTAGGTGATGGTCTCTTTGCCGTCGATGCGTTGCGTTCCGTCATTGAGGCGGATGTCCATCACATAGTCCACTTGTTGCTGCCAATAAGCATGCCCAGGGGCACCGCTCGCAGTCCGTACGGTGTTGGGTGTAGGCAACACATCGTAGAGTTGTCGGAACGGATTGTCGTTGGTATTGCCCTCTAATTGAGCTTGTCCTGGCAAGGTTGCAAGGAGCGCAACAGACAGAGCAGCAGCGAATCTGAAGCAGGACTGAAGTGTGGTCATCGTTTCGTCTCAGTTGAGGCAACCAGTGCCTTGGGAACTGCCCAATTTACGAATGGACGCTGACGTAATTTAGCCACATGATTGGATGCAGTTTGAATGCCGTGTTGTGGCCGCTTTTTTTCGTGATGAATGGAGCAGTATTGGATTCAGAAGGCGCGTTTGGAACGCATCCAGATCATGGTGCGCCCTTTGTAGAACAGCTGTCTGGACAATGGGTGATTTCAACTGCGAAAGGAGAGGAGCGCCGTCTGAGGATGTATGACGATGGGCGTTTTGCATTCATGTCCGATGAGGAATGGACCGCAGGCAGTTATGTCATCCTCCGCACGGATGAGCGCCAGAAAGGCGTTTTGCGCATGGAGTACTACCTCGATGGGAACCTCCATTTGCAGGAATTGCGGTGCGAGATTTACTTCGAAGAGCATGCTCGGGACCACAGCGATAACGCCGAACACGGACATCACCACGACCATGATGATGCGCACAAGGGAGGTTCTGATGAGGCTGCAGAAGAGCACCACCACGAATACCTGCAGATTGAGGTGCTTCCTGCAGCAGAGCAAAGATTAAATCTGGCAGGCCATTACCTGCACCATCACTGAACCTTAGCCGGGGAGTGCTTTCTAAAGGCAATGGCAGCGAAGGCCACGCCGATGGCCACCGTGTAGAAAGCAGCCTGAACCAGGGTGTAGTCGTGCAACAGCACAAGGACTTCAGGGTCGCTCAGCGCTTCCGATGTTCTCGAAGCATTAGCGGCCCAAATTAGACCTCCCACCATCGCAAGGTGCAAGGTGTCCAATACCAAAGCCCAGGATTGTCTCCCAAGGTGTGGGAAAATGCCAGACAGCGCAGAACCTGCAATCCAAGGAACCATCCAAGGTGCCATGATGCGCATGACAGGCAACATGTCCTTCCAGGCATCACCCAATAAAAAGGTCACCCAAGATTCGGGAATCGCCCAGAGCACGGAGATGCCAGCTGTTGCGAGCAACATCAGGGTGGCGATCCAGCCGCCATAGTGGCGCAGCAGCGCTTTGGGAGGGACGTCATCTAGGTGTTTGAAAAAGACGTCGCTGACACTTCGGATGACCAATCCCGCGGCTACTGTGAGATAGGCCATGCCTGCACCAACAGCTCCGACGATGTTGCCCGAACCAAACTCGAAGAGGTACAAAATGAAGAGCCCATTGGCAGCCATGGCAAGGACGTTCGCTGGCGTCGTAAAAATGGCATAGGCGCGGTTGTCCCTCCATGCTTCGCTCCGAGATAAACGGGTGCTCTTTGGGGCATTGCGCAAGCTGTTGTACAAGGCACGAAAGCCCCAGATGGCGGAATACCATTGCCCGGCAATGCGGCCAACGATGAGTCCCAAACTCCCCAATGAAACGCTGGCAAACCGGAGGACTTCGCCAACAAAGCTGCCGCTGGCACGGACCACGGCGAGCTTGCGAAAACGTTCTTCACGGGACAGCCATCCTGTGACCAGCCCATTCATTCCTACCCCAGCGACACCCAATGGGAGCAGGCACCACAGCCATGGAATAGTGCCCATTTCCATGTCCGCCGCATTCAAACCAATGGCCAACACCGCAGCCAAGAACACCATGACGAGCATGGACCGAAGTCCTATTGAAAATGTAGCCCGTGCTTGCCCAATGCTGCTCTGTTTGACCAAAGCCAAGTCCATTCTGAGGGTTGCAACAGCTCCAAGTATCCCTACCAGTTGGGAGTACACGGCCATGTCAGCAAATGCCACAGGGTCATAGCAATACCTCTGAAGCAATGGCAAAGCAGCAACAGCAGCAGCCTGCGCAAAGCCTGCCGAGAGGGAAAGGCTCGCGATATCCTTAAGCCTGCGCTTTAGGATGTTCCGGGAAGGGGGAGGGTCAGGCATGGTGCTGGCTCAGCACCAAATTACGGGACCAAAAGGCCCCGGGAAAGGACCCCTCAGTTCTGTACGACCACACGGCTGTGAAAGCCGAGGGAGGGCAGGCTCAAGACATAGACTCCTTTTGGGGCGTTCCATGCGTTCCAGGAGGCCAAGGTGCCACTGTTCATGGTTCTGCCTGCAGCGTCCAAGAGCAACCACGACTTTCCAAGGCAGGCGTCACAGCTGACCTCGAAACCCGCAGATGATGGCAAAACCATCAGGCCATTGGCGTTTAAACTTCCTGTTGAGAGCACAGCCTCCGCAGCGAAGGGAGAGGAGCCATTCAAAACCTCATACATGTCGCAGAGGCCGTCTCCATCCGTATCCAAAATCGCCGGCGAGCACGGATCCATAGGGTCATGTCCCAACAGCAGCTCTTCCATGTCGCACAATCCGTCACCGTCGGAGTCCGTAGCGATGGGCAGGCAAGGGTCAGCATCTGACCAGCCAGAGGCGAATTCCATACCGCTGCACCAACCATCGCCGTCGAGGTCTGTGTCATTGGGAATGCACGCGTCACTGGCATCCCAGGACTCGATGGATTCCAATTGGTCACAAAACCCGTCGCCGTCGCTGTCTTCCGAATAAGGTGAGCAGGGATCATTCTGCGATGACCCAATGACAGATTCCAATTGATCGCAAAGCCCGTCTCCATCGGTATCGATGCCTAGCGGATCGCACGTGTTGTTGGGGTCTGTGCCGTTGGCCAATTCTGAGCTGTTGCAAATCCCGTCCATGTCGGAATCTAACAAGTCAGGGCTGCAGGGGTCGTTGAGGTCAGAACCCATATCGATCTCCTCTGAATCGCAGTATCCGTCACCGTCGGTATCCACTGTGGATGGCGAGCATGGGTTGTTGGGGTTTGAACCCAGAATGGCCTCCTCTATGTCGCAAAAGCCATCGTTGTCGGAGTCCAAGTAAAACGGGTCACAGGGATTCTCGGGATCAGTCCCAGAGAGCAACTCCATCGCATCGCAAGCTCCATCTTGATCGGAATCCTCTTGACCTTCTATGCCAAGATCGCATGGGTTGAAAGGGTCTGTGCCCATTTCTAACTCCAACGCGTCGCAGGTGCCATCGCCATCCGAATCCGGGGCACCTTCTTCACAGATTTCTTCGGCATTGGAGGCCAGGAGACAAGGCCCATCGATGTTGGTCGGTTCTTGAATCAGACCCTCTAATGCCATTTGATTGTTGAATTCGCCGAGGAAAAGCCCCAACCAATTGGCCCTTTCGACCACCACACCATTGCAGTTGACGACAACCATTCCTGCTGGTCTCAGAAAGAAATTCTCGTAAATGATATTGCCCGGGGTGTCTATAAGCATGTCATCCCATGGGAAAGCCCACCCATTGTCAGAACCAGGTCCCATGTAGTCGATGACCGTTTGCGCGGCATCATGGCGGTCTTGGACAATTCGGTGTTGGTTCAGATACTGTCCATCAGGCCCTGCAATGGGGAAAGCGGGACAATTTGACGGGCAGTTTTCCAAGTCGAGTGCATGTGCCTCTGCGACATAGACTGGGATCCAATTAAAGTCATCGAGGTGGCTGTTTACCCAAGCCACAATGTTGTTTGGCTGGTTGATGTCCCAGTCGTTCTGAAATCGAATGCAGGTGGCCGAACCATTGAAGATAATGGTCGGCTTTTCAGGATCGATTTCATTGGACAAAATGAAGTCATCACCATCGAGTGACCACAAGCGAAAGTCGCCAATGGTATCTCCCACGGCATATCCCCCATCAAAAGTGTTCAGCTCCCCGGAATATGGGACGGGGTCGATGCTGTCCGTAGGCAGGGGCATGATGTCAACACCCAACCAGTCAAAGTGCTCATTTTGACCAAACGCTCCAAAAGTGAGCGCGATTGAAAGAAGCAGAGAAAGAGAACGTATCGTCATCGAAGGCGCAAAGAAAACGCAACCAGTTATTCCTAGGTTGCTTGAAAGCATAACCTTTTGTGCTTGACGTTGTTCAATGGTCATTCGTACAGTCGTCAGATTGACTCAAGTGAGTCTTCTTCAACCCAACCAGTGTTGCCATTGGCGAGCCTGACTTGGTGCCAGAGTCCCTCGGTCCGCAGGATTTGAACTACAGTTCCTTCGTGCAAGACAAACAGTTTTGAGGCTTCGCTGCTTTTGGTGGGGCTGCTGAGCACTTCGATGCGTGTCTCCATGATGACCGCGCCATCATTGGATTTGCTCATCAGGTCAGTTTGACGTCCCATAAAGCCCAAGAAAACAGCGGTAATTCCCATTACTGGAGCTGCGATGGCCAGCCCGCGCCGCATGGCCAGATCTCGAGAGGTCATCCGGAAATAGAGCATGACAAATGTCAACAGCCACATAATCAACGAGCTCACGGTCCACGCAGCCAGTCGGTGGGCGGAGGTCAGTTCCCTCCACAGCGGGGCCAAGGCAATCTCAGGCATCTCTTCGATGCGGTCCACCACAGCAGCTCGGGCAAGCAGGAGATTGGCATGGAGATCGTCTTCACTTGGGCGGATTCGCTTGGCCCTTTCAAAGTGCAAGATGCTCGGACCGATTCTCCCGGATTTGTAATGGGCAACACCCAGGTTGTATTCGAGCTCGAAGGAAGTCCAAAGTTCTGCTGCATCTGAATATGATGTCACGGCAGCATCAAAGTCGCCTTCCAAATAAGCAGCGTTACCGGCAGAAAATGAAGCTTGCGCAGCAGCTGCATCTGGGGCAGACCAGCAAATGCCAGGGGATCCAGCCAAAGACAGGATCAACAGAGCAATGGTCGCAGTGTTTCCAGATTTTGGTCCTGAACTGCGCTCGTTTTCTAGTGATTTTGCAGCGGCCTCCAAACGGTGGGCAACATCGGCGACATCGGGTGCTCCAGGCGCAAAGCGGCCTTGATCCAGTGTTTGAATCAAGGAGAGCCATTCTTGCTGTGTAGCGGCTCCCTGCCCGGAAAGGGCTTCACTGTACCTGTCCATTCCTGCATCACTTCGCGGAATGTCGAGTTGGCCTTGCAGAAATTCGTGAGCGGCTTGGCCGAGTTCGTCAAAAGTTGCACCGCCTTTTTTTGCTTGACTGAGCGCCGCTTTTAATTGGGCTTTGGATTGTCGCTTGCGAAGAAGTGAAGGGTTTTGTCCCTCCATATCCTTGCGCCGTCGAACCGCCCAACCAATCAAGAAACCGATGGGAGGGAGGCCCAGCAATGCCATGTGAAGGGGGCCGCCAAAAAAGGGGTGAGAACGGGGTTTGAGTTCAGTTTCAGTGCGAATGAAACGCATGTCTCGGGTGAGAATGGTCACATCTGTCTTGCTGTTAAACCCAAAGGCGGGGCCTTCGCCTTGGGCACTTCCCGTGACGTTCAGGGCAATGGCAGGGGCCTTGAGCGTGACAAAACGGTCCAGCGCATAATCGTAGAAGGAGAGGGCTGGCAAGGATATTTCGTAGTCGCCTTCTGCGCGCGGTATCACCAAGTAGGTAAACGTTCTTCTTCCTCGTTGGCCTTGCAGATCGGTCGTGATCCGGTCTTTGATTTCGGGGTCGAACACTTCAAGATCCTTGGGCCATTGTATGTCTGGCGCACCAATGAGTCCCAGGTTTCCATTCCCTTTGAACTCGAGGGTGAGGTTCATCGCCTCATTGGATTTTGGTTCGACTTTATCGTCTGCCTTCCAAGTCACTTTGAGGTTGCGGAAGGTGCCCAATGACGATGCTGGAATGGGAGGTGGGAGGGGCAATACCTCGATACGCACCGGCTGCGCATTGGCACTGATGGGGCGGGTATTGAAGAACGACACCCTCATTTGGGCCTCTACATTAAATCCAGCAATGTCGAGCTGTCCAGTGCGGGTGGGGTAGAGCATGTCTGTTCTGACCGTGGCCACTTGCACCCGTCTACCATCCACAATGGTGTTCTCCCATCTCGGGTCTTCTCCTTCTACATTTTCCTTCCATACCCCTGACAGCTCTGGAAAACTGTAGTTCCTTACGTCAACGCCATCCATGCGGTTGTAGATGCGGTATTGAACACGGATGGGCTCTCCGAGGTGGACTTTTTTCTTGTCGGTTTCAATGGCCGCTTCAAACTGGGCTGGGGTCTGACTTGCCTTGCTCCCTTGCTTGGCTACCTTCAGTTCAATGGCTTTTGAACGGATTCTTCCATTGTTGGTTTTGAACGAAAAAGCAGGAATCTGAACCCTTCCTGGTTGCGTGACGACTGCAGAGTAAGTGTATCCCTTTTTGGAGGAGACTGAGCCGTTTATGATTTGGGTGCTGGAACTGGTGGACGGTCCGCTCAAGTAGCGCAGCCCTTGTATTTGTGGCGGGTTGTTGAATTGGACATTGACACCCTTAAACTCAAAAGTGATGCGAAAGGACTGGCCCGCGATAACGGGATTTCGGTCCACAGTAACGGTAGCCTCACCTTGGGCATAGCACATGGTGGACCCCATGAAAACCAGGAGCAATGCGCCAAGAGTATTCTTCCAAACCTTCCAAAAGGAGGGCATTAGAGGAACTTGTATCGCCTTGTTGAATTTCATGATTCCCATTACCAGTCCTTCTCGATTTTGGATTTCTTGCCATTGCGGCGCTTCGCATTTTCTTGTGCCTGCAATTTGACACGAAGCGCGGCTTCATTGCGTTCGAGCATGTCAAGGATCCTCTGGGCGTCGGCGGGTTGAATTTGCCCCTCTTTGGGTGTGCTGGGTTCTGGCTGGTCACCTTGACTGCCGTTGCCCTCGTTTTCTTCTTGCTGGCCGTCTTGGTTTTCCCCGTTCTGCTCTCCGTCCTGGTCCTGCTTTCCGTCCTGGTCCTGCTCTCCGTCTTGGTCCTGCTGTCCGTCCTGGTCCTGCTCTCCGTCCTGGTCCTGCTCTCCGTCTTGGTCCTGCTCTCCGTCTTGGTCCTGCTCTCCGTCTTGGTCCTGCTCTCC
>DDCX01000011.1 GCA_002336475.1 Flavobacteriales bacterium UBA1995
GGGGGTGCTCTTCGGCGCCTTCCAGGATGTAGTTCATCTGGTAAACGTCGTCTGCATTCAAGCGCACTTTGCCGTGAAAGGTCAGGCGCTCATCGGTTTGGTAGGTTCTGTGATCGCTGTCGGCGAAGCGCAGATCAATTACACTTTCTGGACCGGCGCCCCCGCAGAAAAAGCAATTCGCAAACGGATACCGGGAGAGCACATAAAAATCTTCATCCAAGTCTACAGGGATCACGTAACCCGTGATATAGACGTTTTTACTTTCGGCCGCAAGGACCTGTTCGCCAAAGACGGGCTTCCAATAGTAGCTGTCGAGCTCCTCGAGAT
Organism: Flavobacteriales bacterium UBA1995; assembly: GCA_002336475.1. GTDB lineage: Bacteria > Bacteroidota > Bacteroidia > Flavobacteriales_D > Sanyastnellaceae > UBA8752. The sequence continues at coordinate 328 of DDCX01000011.1, forward strand.
AGACGTCTTTGAAGTCGACATCGGCCAACGCTGCCCATGTCAATTCACTGTAGTCTGCTGGTGCGGGCTCTGGCAGGGTGACCATGGACGGTGGCGGCAAAACTTCTGCGGCCCTGGCCTTGGAGATGAGCGGCATGTCAAGCGCTTCGGGCGCGGGATGACAATATGAACTGAGGTCCATCGCGGCGAGGGCCACAATGCCGAGGACGGCATAAGCGAAACGTTGAAGGGTAAGCGCCATGGCGTTAAGATAAGAAGGAGTGTCACGTGGGGTTAACGTCCTTGACCCAACGTATTTGAAATGTCGATGCGCAAAGCGGATCGGGCGGGGATTCCAGCGGCAAAAGCGCCGACGAGCAACGCAGCAGCGACGAGGACAAACTCACCCTGAACAGGGGCCAATTGCGTGACATCGTAGTGAAACCTGTCAGCCAAAACTTGACCGAGCGCCATGACGCCCAATCGGCTCAGCAGCAGTCCTGCGAAGATGCCGGCGGCGGTCATCCACAAGCCCTCAAAAAGGACGAGCGCAAACAAGCGTCGGGGCGGCGCGCCCATGGTGCGCAGCAGCGCGAGTTCGTACCTCCTGTCGCGAAGTGAAGCATAGAGGGCAATGAAAACACTGATAAACGACAACCCCATGATGAGCAAAGCGACCGCCCTTAATGTTTGTAGCCCTATGCCGAACTGTTGGGTGAGCCGGTTCATTTCGATGGCAGGCAGGGCGACTTGCATGGGGGTGTCCCTCAGCAAATTTGGTAAGGTCAGGATGGCCAGGGGGTTCTTCTTCTTCAGCAAAACCGCCGTGATTTCTTCGTCTGCATCCTCTATGTCTTCGTGCACGCCCCAGACCGAAGCGATGGGTGTGAGGATGAGTTGGTCTATGACGGCCCCCGTGCGTTCGAAGGTTCCGACCACGGTGTAGGCCTTGTCGCGGTGAACGTCTGTGCCATCGGTCAGGCCATGCGCGCTGTAGAATGTGTCGCCGAGTTCAAGTCCCGTGGCTGAGGCGACCTCCTGTCCCAACACGACCTCGAAGGGGGCATCGAACATTTTGCCTGTTGACACCTGCGCGTTGTAATGGGCCGGATAAGAAGCCTCGGTGCCCACAATCCTAAAGAGTTCGAAGTTGTCTCCATAGGCGAGGGGAATGGCCTCCTCGATGTAAGGATGGCGCATGACTTTCTGTGCGTCTGCGAGGGGGATGTTGCCCGTTGGCACGTCCACATGGTACACGTTGGCCAAGATCAACTGCAATGGACTGCCTTTGGCACCAAGGACGAGGTCGATGTCTTTGATGTTGCGGTCGAGGTCTTCGGTCAAGCTGCGCTGCATGAGCAACATCAGACTGATGATGCCGACTCCAAAAGAAAGCAGCAGCACACTGAGCCCGGTTTCGAGGGGCCGGTGCAGTACGTTGCGTCGGGCGAGTCGGGCAGCCTTCATGCGATGGGGTTCAATGCGACGTGCCGGGACATGCGGTCCTTTAGGCGTTGGTCGTGGGTGACAATGAGCAGTGCAGCGCCTGTCCGTTCAGCTTGTCCGCGGAGGAGGGTCAACACGGCGTCGGTGTTGGCATCGTCCAAGGCGCTGGTGGGTTCATCTGCGAGGATCAATCCCGGGCCGTGTACCACCGCTCTGGCAATGGATACGCGTTGTTGCTCTCCGACGGAAAGGGCATCGACTCGGGCGTTCCATTTGTGTGCGAGTCCGAGTTCTTCGAGGACCGTCTTTGCGGCGGCTTCATCGGGACTGCAACCGGCGAGAGAACGGGCCAAGGCGAGGTTTTCGCCAACGGTTAAGCTGCGCACGAAATGGGCGGTTTGGAAGACGATGCCCATGTGGCGTCCGCGGGTCTGGTCGCGTTCGGCGGTGGGCAGTGCGCTGAATGCAACGCCCGCCAAATTTACCGTTCCAGCCGTCGGTGTTCTCATTCCGGCGACCAGGTGCAGCATGGTGGTTTTTCCGGTGCCTGAAGCCCCGAGCAATAGCAGCTCCTCGCCTTTTTCCATGCGCAGGTCTGGGAAGGCCAACTCGGTGTCACCTCCTTCGTATCGGTATCGAAGCCCATCGGTCTTCAGCATGGGTGAAAGTTACGATGGCGCAGCGCCCATCTTTGCACCATGACGTTTATCCAACGCTTGTGGCGTTACATGATTGGCATTGCCATCGGTACCATGCTGGCCTTCTTCTTTTTTGGCAGCCGTTCCTGCACGAATTGGCTGCCCAATCCTCAGGTCCGACAATTCCTTGGAGACCCTGGACTCATGGGCGACGAACGCACGCGCTGTCTGATGCAGTGTGGTGCGGTCACCATGGCAGACTTGCGGGGCCTGCTCGAAGAGGGGGACATCCAATACAGCAAGAGCGATGTGCGGAATGAACAAGAATCAGGCAAATTCTACCGCATTGAGCAAGACAGCCGCGCTGCGGAATTTGTGGTCACGGACACGACGACTTTGGTCCGTGCATTGGAGCTGCCTTCGGCGCCTTCCGCTTGCGATTGTCCCTGATTAAAGATCCAAGGCGATCAGTATTGTTGTGCTTTCCTGCGGCGCAATTCCTGGCGTATGAGTTCGAGCTCACGTGAGGTTTGTCCGCCGACGGACGTGTTTTCTTCGGCCCGACGGATGAGGTAGGGAATGGCTTCGCGCAGTGGTCCATAGGGCACGTACTTGGCGGTTTCGAACCCCGCTGCAGCGAGGTTGAAGCTCAGGTTGTCGCTCATCCCCAGCAATTGCGCGAAGGCCACGCGGCCATCCCCCGGCAGGAGCCCTTTGGCGCGCATGTCTTGTGCGAGTTTGAGCGTGCTGTCTTCGTTGTGGGTACCGCAGACAATGTTCACGTGCTCCAAGTGCTGGAGCGCAAAGTCCAATGCTGCGTTGAAATCGCCGTCTGTCGCCGCTTTGTTGGGTTGAATGGGAGAGGTGCGGCCCTCTGCAGCAGCCCTTTCTCGTTCCTTTTCCATGTAGGCACCGCGGACCAGTTTGACCCCTAAGACCCAGCCTTCTTTCTCGGCCGCTTCTTTGGTCTGCTTGATGTAGGACAGGCGATCATGGCGGTAGAGTTGTGCCGTTGTGTAGACGCGACAGCTGCCAGTGTTGTGACGCCGCATCATGGTTTCTGCCAGCGCATCTATGGCCGATTGAAGCCAACTTTCTTCGGCATCGATCATGATGGGCACACCGTGATCGCTGGCGGCTTTGCACAGCGAAGACACCCGGCCTTCCACCTGCTCCCAATCCAGCTGCTCTTTGGGCGTTAGCGCACCGTCGCCGCTGACCTTTTCCAACAGCGTATTGTCGGAGAGGGCGCTGACTTTGAAGACGGCAAAAGCAAACCGAGCATCGCCTTTGGCCGACAAAATTGCGGACATGATTTGGTCATGTGCAGCGTTCAAGGCGCCTTGTCCGGTTTGTCCTTCGGCGCTGTAGTCCAGGATGGTCTTGACCCCGTATTGGGATAGTTTTTTCGCGGTATCGAGGCTTTCCTCGATGTCCTCCCCACCGCAGAAATAATCGAATACAGGCCGCAGAGCCCAGTTCAATGGAAGCCTGAAGGCCAGTGCCAAGCCAATGGCCCGGGCACCTAATGTCACAAGAGCAGGGGCGCCGATGAGACCAAACATCCAGCGGGCCCTTCGCAAGTCGCGGGTCGATCTGTGGGCAAAGGCCGTGCGGGTATCATCAAACGCAAGCGCATGGCCAGCGGATGCTTCTGCTGCGGAAACAGCGGGATTCGGAGAGGAGTTCGGAGAGGTCATTAGCCAAACGCGCGCGGCGCAAGATACCGCGGACCTCTCCCAATTCGGATGCTCGGCACAAACTGATGAAAGTCAGCGTTTGGCATGAATGGACGTCAACCCCAGGGCTTCAAGCCTGCTTCATGTTTGCTCTGTCAACGAACAACAACAACACAAAAACCCACACCATCATGAAATACAATGTTTCCTCCCTCCTCGCCGTTGCTTTTGCCTTCTTCGCCTTCAACGCCAATGCGACCACCCATGAAGTGAGCACCCTCGATTTGAACGATGCCGCTGTGCAGATGGACCTGACCGACAATCTAGCAGACGGTACCATCACTGCGAACCTCTTGGTGCAACTCCCTGATGGCAGCACCCAACGCAAGTCCCAGAAGTACCGCAACATGACGCAAGCGGTCAACGATTGCACCCGATTCTTGACTGAGTTGCCATACGGATCGCGGTTGCTGCGGGCCGAGTTCACCAATGCCCGCGGAGAGGTCGTCTTCCAATTTGCAGGCTGACTTGGGCACTTGCACCGGGCCCTGCGCCCAGTACTTTGTGCTTCTCAGAGCGGGGGCGATACCGGATGTGGTGTCGCCCCCGCTTCTTTTTGCAGTTTCATTGACCAATAGCTGAGCAGATGCGAACTTGCAGGTATGACTGCACAGGATTTTCTCAACGGCAACAAGGACCGTTTCCTCAACGAACTCTTTGATTTGCTCCGCATCCCTTCGATCAGCGCCGACCCTGCTTACAAGGACGACGTGATCCGCTGTGCGGAGTCTGTGGCAGACCACCTGCGCAAGGCCGGGGCGGACAATGTGGAGGTCATGACCACCCCGGGTTACCCTGTGGTGTACGGCGAGCGCATCGTCGACCCCAATCTGCCCACCGTTTTGGTTTACGGCCACTACGATGTGCAGCCGCCAGACCCGCTCGACCTTTGGACCTCGCCTGCTTTTGAGCCGGTGATCCGCAAGACGGAGTTGCACCCAGAAGGGGCGATTTTCGCGCGGGGTGCGTGCGACGACAAAGGACAGATGTTCATGCATGTGAAGGCCTTGGAGTCCATGGTCAACGCCGGCAACCAGCCTGTGAACCTCAAGTTTGTCATTGAGGGCGAAGAGGAAGTGGGGTCTGATCACCTCGACGAATTCTTGGAACAGAACAAGGAGCGTTTGGCAGCCGACGTGGTGTTGGTGAGTGACACCGGCATCATCGCCAACGACATCCCCAGCATCACTACTGGACTCCGTGGATTGAGCTATGTGGAAGTCAAAGTGGTGGGCCCAAACCGCGACCTGCACAGCGGCCTCTATGGCGGTGCAGCCCCCAACCCCATCAACATTCTGTGCGAGTTGGTCGCTTCATTGAAAGACGACCAGCAGCGCATTACCGTGCCGGGCTTTTATGACAAGGTCATTGAACTCTCTTTGGAGGAGCGCTCTGCCATGGCCGAGGCGCCTTTCAGTGAAGAGGAGTACAAAGCCAGCATCGACATTGGCGCCACA
>DDCX01000105.1:0-1486 GCA_002336475.1 Flavobacteriales bacterium UBA1995
GTGCAGGGCTTCAGCATTGGCGGTGTCTAGGTTTCCTGAAGGCTCATCTGCGAAAAGCAGGGGAGGGTCATTGACCAATGCCCGTGCCACTGCGACACGTTGTTGTTCACCTCCACTGAGTTGGCTCGGCAGGTGTTTCGCCCGAGCAGCCAACCCCAGCTCCTTCAATTTCGCCATGGCAGAGGCTTCGGCCTCCTTTTCGGATTTCCCGCCAACCAGGGCGGGCAGCATGGCATTTTCAAGGGCGTTGAATTCGGGGAGCAACTGGTGAAACTGGAAGACAAATCCGATGTGGGCGTTCCTGAATCGGGCCAGTGCTTTGTCTTTGAGCCCTGCCAAATCGATGCCATCAACAGTGACGCTGCCCCGGTTGGGGCGGTCCAGCGTGGAGATCACATTGAGCAGCGTTGTCTTTCCTGCACCGGAGGGACCAACGATGGAGACGACCTCTCCAGCTGTCAAGGAAACGTCTACGCCCCGCAGAACTTCGAGGTCTCCATGGCTTTTGTGGATGCCGGTTGCTTCGAGCATGTGCGAAAGCTACGTCCGAAGGCTAACTTTGCGGCGCCGATTCGGCCACAACAAGAACACCCACCGCCATGAACCTTCACGAATTCCAAGGCAAGTCCATCCTCAAGCAATTCGGTGTATCCATCCAAGAAGGCCGCGTAGCCTCCAGTCCAGAAGAGGCCCACGCTGTGGCTGTTGAGCTCCAAAAGGAGACTGGAACAGGATGGTTTGTGGTCAAGGCGCAGATCCATGCGGGTGGCCGTGGAAAGGGAACGGTGACGGAAACAGGCAGCCACGGAGTGGTGCTTGCAAAAGGGCTTGAGCACGTCAAGGACACGGCTGCGGGCATTCTCGGTGGACACTTGGTGACCGCGCAGACGAGCGACAAGGGCAAGCAGGTGAACCGCGTATTGGTGGCCCAAGACGTCTACGAGCCAGGCGACAGCGAGCCCCTCGAATTTTACATGAGTGTGTTGCTCGACCGTTCTCAAGGGCGCAACATCATCATGTACAGCCCACAAGGTGGCATGGACATCGAGGCCGTCGCCGAAGAGACCCCCGATCAGATTTTTAAAGAGACGATCGATCCGGCCCTTGGCCTTCGCGATTTCCAGGCGCGCCGCATTGCTTTCAATTTCGGCCTGTCCGGGAAAGCATTCAAGGAGATGGTCAAGTTCGTCAAGTCGCTCTATGCGGCATATGTAGGCAGCGATGCTTCGATGTTCGAGATCAACCCTGTCCTGAAGACCTCTGATGACCGCGTCATTGCAGTGGACGCCAAAGTGACCCTCGATGGCAACAGTCTATACCGTCACCCAGATTACGCTGCCATGCGCGATACCTCTGAGGAGGATGCGACGGAAGTGGAGGCAGGAGAAGCAGGGCTCAATTATGTCAAGCTCGACGGCAACGTAGGGTGCATGGTCAACGGCGCTGGACTGGCCATGGCCACGATGGACATCATCAAGCTCAGCGG
>DDCX01000105.1:1608-8013 GCA_002336475.1 Flavobacteriales bacterium UBA1995
GTGCGGCTGCAGGGCACCAATGCTGTGGAGGCCAAGAAGCTCATCGACGAGAGCGGACTCGAGGTGCACAGTGCCATTTTGCTTCAGGAAGCTGCCGATCAGGTGGCCTCAGTTCTCTGAGCACCGCCCATAACGCTATGCTTTTCTGACCACCGTCAGCCCGTCTCCTACGGGCAGCGCGACGGTGTTTAGCCTTTTGTCGTCGGCCAGCCTTGCATTTAAGGTGCGCAGAGCCTCAGGTTTCGGCCCTACTGCATCGGCCAAGGTGCCGTTCCACCAGGTGTTGTCAAACAGCATCCAACCGCCCTTGGACATCAGCGGAAGCAGTGCATCCAGTTGGCCGTTGACCCCTTGTTTATCGGCGTCGACGTAAACGAGGTCGATGGGATGTTCCGCTGGCCATTTTCCCAACACATCCAGTGCCATGCCATGGTGCCGGACAATGGAGCTGTGACGCGGGTGCCGGCTCCAAAATTCGTCTTGAAGGGCAAACAGCTCATCGTTCCGCTCTACCGTATGCAGCGCGCCCTCCTGGTGGAGGCCTTCGAGCAGGCACAGGGTGCCGTAGCCGCTAAACGTGCCCAGTTCGAGGGCGACCATCGGACATACCATGCGGGCGATCATGGACAGCACTTGGCCCGTATGGACGTCGGTCATCAGCCGGCCGTGCCGGGTGCGTTGCCATGTGGCGCGGCGCAAATCCGTCAGCAAAGGTGGTTCAGATGAACCCTGCTGTTGGGCAAAGTCAAGGAGGTCCAAATGGTGGGCTAAGGTTCAGCAGAACAGGCCAATGGTTCCCAACAGGAGGACCAGATCGGACACCCCTACAAGGCCATCGCCGTCGAGGTCAGCGTCTCCACAGTTCGAATTACAACCAAAGTTTCCGAGGAAAACCACAAGGTCTGCTGCGCCGACCAGACCATCTCCCGTGAGATCGGTGGGGCATCCAACCTCTGCCATTTCACTGACTTCCATAAGGCCATTGCAGTTGTTGTCAATGCCTTCATTGGTGCCCGGTGCTCCCGGGTGTTGCAAGGGGTTGTTGTCGTCGCAGTCGCAGATGTTGTTGTGGGTGTCATTGTCGTTGTCGACGATGCCCGCACAGGATTCAAATGCGGGTTGGCAGTTGCTGTAGATGCAAGCGTCACAGGACGCGGTGCTGCCAAAGGCGCAAATGGTGGCGCAGTTGTCCAGTACGCAGTTGGCTTGCTGCGCGAAGCAGTCGATGCACCCTGCAGACATGGTGGGAAGCAGAATGGTCGCTTCGTCAGTGAAGCAGCCTGCGGGATCGGGGTCGAACGCACAGTCCAAACCGGCAGATGAGGTGGCAATGTCAACTTGTGTTGCGCTGTCGCAGAGCAACATTAAGTCGTATTCGTTGCATTGGGCTTGAACCGTTGAGACCGAGTACAACAAGGCTGCGGTCACCATTAAATGTCGGTAAAGTAAAGAGGGCATCCTATTCATCTATAATTATATAAATATACTAAATCTCGCACGCCGCCGTCTATCTTCGTTTAACCGGCAAGGAGACTGCGCCATGAAGAAACTGAAAGGGTTGGATGCGTTGGCAGATTTGCACCAGGCAATGGGTGGAGAGCGTGCGGCCTTGCCGACTGAGCAAGAGGGCGCTGTGCCTGCAGTTGGTCCGGTCCTCTTGTATGTTTCCCGGGACAAAAAGGCCCGCAAAGGGAAGGAGGTGACGTTGGTGGAGGGTTTCGATGCCGATCAGCATGCTGAGGTGGCTGTTGAGACTGCGCGGTCGCTCAAGGCACATTGCGGTGTGGGAGGAGGATGGAAGAACGGAGCAATCTTGCTGCAAGGAGACCATAGAGATCGGGTGGCGCAGTGGTTGCGCAACAAGGGATACACAGTGAAGCACAAGGGGGGATGAGCACAGAACAAGAAGAACAGATTCAGCCACAGGAGCGGGTGACCCGCTATGTGGTGCGCACCCTCATGGGGCTGGAGCCACAAGTGGTGAGCGAGCTGGAGGAACACGGTGCGGTCGAGGTTGAGCTCGGTCGACGAAGCGCTGCATTCGGCGCTACAAAGGCCACACTGTACCGCTATTTGCAAAGCACGCGTTTTGCTGTTCGGGTCCTTCGTCCTGTTTTCGAGTTCAAGGCCAAGGGCCCCGATGCTTTGTACGAGGCGGCGCTGAAGCTTGATTGGGGACTCTGGGTGGATCCACGGCGGTCGATGGCGTTGGATGTCACGGTCAACAGTGACGAGTTTCCACACGATCAGTTTGCGATGTTCCGCCTCAAGGACGCCATGAGCGATCATTTTAAGTCGTTCGGGCGAGCAGGAGCTGTTCACCATTTGGACATCAACCGCACGAATCCCGAGCAGCTGATCCATTTGCACATTGCAGGCGAACAAGTGACCATTTCATTGGACTTGATTGGAAAGGATGCCTTGTTCAAAAGGGGATACCGCGCTCCGGGCGCAAGGGCACCGCTCAACGAAGTCTTGACCGCGGGTTTGCTTGGCCTGGCAGGCTGGCGACCGGGAGAAACGCTGGTGGACCCCATGTGCGGTTCTGGCACCTTTGCCATTGAAGCTGGATTGTGGACTGCGGGTGTGCCCATTCACGCAGGTCGCAGAGAATGGACCTTGTTTGGAATGCCCAGTTTTGATGTTGACTTGTGGCGTGAGGTGGGCGAAGCGTCTCGTCAAGAGCGCATAGAACGAGCGCCCATCTTGGCTTCGGATTGGAACAAGCACCCGGTTGGAGATGCACGTGAGAGCGTGCGGACGGCGGGATTGGAGCACCTTGTTCGGGTCGAGGTGGCTGACTTCTTGGAAATGCGCCCTCCTCGAGATACCGAGCCGGGCTTGGTCGTATTGAACCCCCCCTATGGACAGCGTGTCCATGTAGATGACCTCGACCACTTGTACGGGGGGATTGGCGGCGCATTGAAGCACCGCTGGTCTGGCTGGCGCGCGGGCTTGCTGTTTCCAAAGGATTTGGAGGCCCACCACAGGATAGGTTTAAAACCCAGGATCAAGCACACTGTGATGAACGGTCCGCTGACCTGCACTTGGGCGGTGTACGACCTCTTCAAGGGAAAGCGGGCGGATCACCTGGCGGGCGATGAGCGGGCAACTTCCGATGTGGAGCCCCCCCAAACGGAGGGCACGGATTCCGCCCTGTCAGAGGAAGGAGAGACCATGCGTTTTCGCCGGCCGCGCGTCCAAGCCCCCAAGGAGAAGGATTGAAACCGATCCATTGGCGACATTCGCCACATGATGAGATTGTTTACAGTGCTGGCTTGCGTGGCCTGCGCCACTTGGAGTGGTTGCGGTTTTCGTGGAAGCCATGCCGATGCGGTGCTGCACAATGGTGTGGTCTTAACCTTAGATGCTGCTTCAACTGAAGCCCAAGCGATAGCCGTGCGCAATGGACGCATTGTTGAGGTAGGGCCAGAGCGTGCCATTCTCAACAAGTACCATTCAGATGTAGAGGTGGACTTGATGGGGGCTGTGGTCGTTCCAGGATTGATGGACGCGCATGCTCATTTTGTGGGGTTTGCCGATGGGCTAGGGGCTGCTGATTTGGTAGGAACAGCTTCGGTGGATGAGGTGCTGGATAAAGTGGTGGCCCATGCGGCGTTGTTTCCAGAGGGTTGGGTCATTGGAAGGGGATGGGATCAAAACGATTGGGCTGTGATGGATTTTCCGGACCGCGTAGACCGTTTGGACGTTCTGTTCCCGGATCGTCCGGTGATGTTGGAGCGCGTCGATGGGCATGCCGTGTGGTGCAATGCAGCCGCATTGAAGCTTGCAGGCATGGAGCCTGGTCTGCGCATAGAAGGCGGGGAGCTGATCGCAACAGAAAATGGCCGGTTGACAGGGGTGCTTGTCGATGGTGCTGCAGACAGTTTGCAGTCATGGGTCCCTGAGCCAGACAGCCTGATCCGCGCGGGCTATTTCAAAGAGGCGGCACGCCAGCTCACGGCGGTGGGTTTGACGCACATTACCGACGCAGGATTGGATCCTCAAGACGTGAAGGCCATAGCGGCCTTGCAGGCTTCGGGTGAACTCCCTTTGCGCTTCTCGGTGATGGTGGCTGACCGTCCCGAAGCATTGGACCACTTTCTGCCAGCGGGACCGGTTATCGATACAGCGGGGATGCTGGATGTACGCGCCGTGAAATTCTACATGGACGGTGCCTTGGGCTCGCGCGGAGCTTCCTTGCTAGAGCCTTATGCCGATCGTCCGGAGACGCAGGGGCTCTTCCTGCAAGATGAAGCGGACTATATAGAGAAGGTCAAGCGCACCCAGGCTGCCGGTTTTCAGGTGGCCACACATTGTATCGGAGATGCTGCCGTGCGCAGGGTGCTTGCCGTGTATGGGGATTTGCTGGGAGGGGTCAATGATTTGCGTTGGCGCATTGAACATGCCCAAGTCGTGCACAAGGATGACCTCGATGCATTTCGCACCCACACCATTATTCCCTCGATACAGCCTACCCATGCCACGAGTGACATGTATTGGGCGGGCCAGAGACTCGGCCGCAATCGAGTGAGGCGCGCATACATATACAAGTCCCTTCAATCGCAACTGGGTTGGTTGCCATTGGGCACGGACTTCCCTGTCGAAGGGATTGCCCCTCTGCGCACCTACTATGCGGCGGTCGAACGCAAGGATGTTGAGGGGTATCCCGAGGGAGGGTTCCAGCACGAGGAGGCCCTGGATCGCGAGAGTGCCCTGAAGGGCATGACGTCCTGGGCCGCTTTGGCTTGCTTCAGAGAGCATGACCTCGGTCAGATCGCACCTGGTTATCGGGCGGACTTTACTGTGCTCGATAGAAACCCCCTGACTGCAGCCGCGTCCACCTTGCTTGAGACGAAGGTCTTGCAGACGTGGATAGGTGGCGAGCGTGTCTTTGAACGACAAGGCCATTGAATGGTTCTTCTGCTATGAATGCTGCAAAAACCAACAGGTCCCGTTGGGCCTTCTTTGCCTACGTCGGTATCGCTGCGGTGGCCATCGCCATAGGGGGCGTCATGTTGACGCCTGAGCGACAGCTGCCAGTCTACCAACCTTCAGATTTAAATCCGGCCTTGGTCGATGCAACAGCCCTGGGCCATGAGGACCACAGGATCCTCCCTTTTGAACTGGTCAACCAACTTGGAGACACCGTTCGGAATGAAGATGTGCGGGGGCAATTGCTGGTGGTCGACTTCTTCTTTACCCGGTGCGCCACGATCTGTCCATTGTTGACCACCAATATGAAGCGGGTTCAAGACCGCGTGATGGGGGATGACCGGGTGCGGCTAATGAGCCATTCTGTGACACCTGTGGCGGACTCCGTTTCGGTGTTGTGGGCTTATGGCGAAGCAAAAGGTGTCGATTCTCGGCGCTGGTGGCTTCTGACTGGAGACAAAACAGAGGTCTATAAGCTGGCTCGAAAGAGCTATTTCGCTGCATTAGATGAGGGGGATGGAGGCTTTCAGGATTTCGTTCACACGGAGAACATGGTCCTTGTAGACACTTTAGGTCGGTTGCGTGGATTCTATGATGGGACAGACTTGGACGATGTGAACCAATTGGTACAGGATTTAGACTTCTTGTTAGGCCCTTGAAATCAGGGGTTTAAAGAATCATTTGCGATATGCCCGAAAAAAAAATCAAGGGGGGCTTGCGAGTATAAAAAAGGGAGGTACATTTGCCCCCGCTTTGAACGCAAGGCGCCGCTGCAAGCAACGAGGAGAAGGAGAAAAAAAAGAGGAAAAGAGCTTGCCGGAATTAAAATATGAAGTATCTTTGTCGCCCCGTTTACGGGAGACGTTTTGAACCGAAGGGTTCAATTCAGATAGAAGTTCTTTGAAATGATGTGATAGCCCAACCAACGTTAATTTACTTTGAGAGTCAAATTTTCAAACTTTTACAATGGAGAGTTTGATCCTGGCTCAGGATGAACGCTAGCGGCAGGCTTAACACATGCAAGTCGAGGGGTAACAGGGAAAGCTTGCTTTCCGCTGACGACCGGCGAACGGGTGCGTAACACGTATGCAACCTACCTTCCACTGGGGTATAGCCCAGAGAAATTTGGATTAATCCCCCATAGAACCAAGAATCGCATGATTCAATGGTTAAAGGATTCCGGTGGAAGATGGGCATGCGTCCCATTAGCTAGTAGGTGAGGTAACGGCTCACCTAGGCTACGATGGGTAGGGGGTCTGAGAGGATGATCCCCCACACTGGTACTGAGACACGGACCAGACTCCTACGGGAGGCAGCAGTGAGGAATATTGCGCAATGGACGAAAGTCTGACGCAGCCATGCCGCGTGAAGGATGACGGCCCTATGGGTTGTAAACTTCTTTTATATACCAAGAAACCTCGGGACGTGTCCCGGGCTGACGGTAGTGTATGAATAAGCACCGGCTAACTC
>DDCX01000118.1:0-650 GCA_002336475.1 Flavobacteriales bacterium UBA1995
CGGACTTTATTTGGGCTCGGAAGGGTTTGTGGATGGAGCCAGAAGGATGGCCTTGGACTTTGGGGTAAGCAACCGCGTTGTTGGGCTGACCATTGTCGCCTTTGGCACCAGCGTCCCCGAACTTGTGGCATCAGGCATCGCCGCCATGCGCGGCCAGTCTGACCTGGCCATCGGCAATGTGGTCGGGTCCAACCTCTTTAACCTGCTTTTGGTGCTGGGCACCACGGCCACCATCACCCCACTCCCCATAGAAGCGTCGGTCCTGAGCTGGGACATTTGGTGGATGTTGGGCACCGCAGGTGCCTTGATTCCCCTGGCGCTGCTTGGAGGCCTGAAGGTTCCTCGAATGGGACGTTGGCAAGGCGGATTGTTTGTGCTGGTCTATGTGGCCTACATCGCGCTCACGTGGACAGCCTAACCCCAATCGAAGCCCCCTTGGAAAGTGGGCATGTGGCCCGATGTCGGCATTGGCCCGGCCTGCTGCAGTCTGAATCTCTGGAAAATTGGACCACCAGCATCCCTTGGCAGCAAAATCAAATCACGGTCTATGGAAAGACCTACGACGAACCCAGGCTCACAGCTTGGTTTGGCCCTGCCTATACCTACAGCTCTATTGCCTGGCCTTCGGCCCAGATCCCAGTTGACCTTCA
>DDCX01000118.1:811-7455 GCA_002336475.1 Flavobacteriales bacterium UBA1995
CGCACCACCCGAGAAACTTGGACCGTGCCCTTGGGCCATGGCGATCTCCTGTCCATGGAGCACCTGCAATTGGACCACGAACATGCCCTCCCTCGGCGGGCGCGGATCGATGCGCCCCGATTGAACCTCACCTTCCGCCATTTCCGTGGTGGCGGGACTTAACTTGCAAGACCATGTCTGTACACGCCTCCGCCAAGCGCATCACCACACAGGTGCTGCAGGAAATGAAGCACAACGGTGAGAAAATCGCCATGCTGACCGCCTACGATTATTCGATGGCCCGCATCGTCGATGGTGCAGGGGTCGATGTGATCCTCGTGGGCGACAGCGCCTCCAACGTGATGGCCGGTCACGAGACCACCCTGCCCATTACGCTCGACCAAATGATTTACCACGCCGCTGGTGTGGTCCGGGCAGCCAAGAAAGCCCTCGTAGTGGTCGATCTGCCCTTCGGCACATACCAAGGAAACTCCAAGGAAGCGCTCAACAGCGCCATCCGCATCATGAAGGAAAGCGGAGCCCATGCGGTGAAGCTCGAAGGCGGTGCCGAAGTCCGCGAAAGCATCGAACGCATCCTCACGGCTGGTATTCCGGTGATGGGCCACCTGGGGCTTACCCCGCAGAGCATTTACAAGTTTGGCACCTACACCGTGCGGGCCAAAGAAGAAGAGGAAGCCAACGAGCTCAAGGCCAACGCCAAGCTCCTCGAAGAGATCGGCTGCTTTAGCCTCGTGCTCGAAAAAGTGCCTGCCGCTTTGGCCACGGCCGTCAGCGAGAGCCTGCATGTGCCCACCATTGGCATTGGCGCGGGCGCAGGGTGCGATGGTCAGGTGCTCGTGTTGCCGGATATGCTGGGCATCACCCAAGACTTTTCACCGCGCTTCTTGCGCCGTTACTTGGACATGGGACAGCAGATGCACGACGCCATCGGGCAGTACGTCTCGGACGTTCGCGCCAAGGATTTCCCCAACGAAAACGAGCAGTACTGATGGCCGAGGGCAAAACCTTCGCCCACAAGCCCAAGGTGCCCATCGTGATGAGCACCCCAGAGACTTTGGAAATACTGTTTGAGGACAACCACCTCATTGCAGTCAACAAGCGGTCCAGCGACATCGTCCAAGGAGACATCACCAACGACAGGACCCTCGACAATGTCATCCGCGAATACCTGCGCATCAAGTACGAAAAGCCGGGCGAAGCTTGGCTTGGCACCATCCACAGGATCGACCGCCCTGTCAGCGGTGTGATCCTGTATGCCAAAACCTCAAAGTGCCTCAGCCGCATGATGAAGGCGTTCAAACACCGCGAAGTCGCCAAGACCTATTGGGCGGTGGTCAAAGGGACGCCTCCAGAAGAGGAAGGGCATGTGATCAATTGGCTCAAGAAGAACCAAGAGCGCAACAAGAGCTACGCCCACGACCGTCCCGGAGATGGCCGCAAGGAATCCGAACTCAAGTATTACCTCCTCGGGAAGGGTGACCATTACAACTTCCTCGAGGTCCACCCAAAAACAGGGCGACACCATCAAATCCGGGTGACCCTGTCTTCCTTGGGTTGCCCCATTAAAGGGGACATCAAATACGGTGCACGGCGGACAAACGACAACGCCTCCATCCATTTGCACGCCAGACAAATTCAATTTGTCCACCCCACACGACGGGAAGTGGTGCGCATCACAGCCCCTCCGCCAGAGGACAACCTGTGGGACAAGATGCTCGAGTTGGACGAAAAGGTCCAGCAGAGCGGCTCAGACCCGCGTTCCGGACAGTAAATTCGCAGTGAAATGGAAGCCAAGGAACACGTCAAGTGCCTGATCATTGGATCAGGACCCGCAGGATATACCGCCGCCATCTATGCCGCACGCGCGGACATGAAGCCCGTTCTCTATCAGGGAATGCAGCCCGGTGGCCAGCTTACTGAAACGACAGACGTCGACAATTTCCCCGGCTATGCCGAGGGCATCAATGGCACGGCCATGATGGTGGACCTCGAAAACCAAGCCAAACGGTTTGACACCGATGTGCGGAACGGTTGGGTGACCAAAGTGGACTTCAGCGGCGACAAGAAGGTCGTCGAAATCGAAGAGGGAAAGCACGTGTTGAGTGCGGACTGCGTGATCATCTCCACGGGAGCCTCCGCCAAGTGGCTCGGCCTTGAGAGCGAAACCCGTCTGCGCCTCAACGGTGGAGGAGTGTCGGCTTGCGCCGTGTGCGACGGATTCTTCTACCGCGGCCAAGAAGTGGCCGTTGTCGGTGCAGGAGACAGTGCGTGCGAAGAAGCCAGCTACCTCGCCAAGTTGTGCACCAAGGTTCACATGCTCGTGCGCCGCGATGAAATGCGCGCTTCTAAGGCGATGCAGCACCGCGTGATGGGCATGGACAACATCGAAATTCACTTCAATACGGAGACGGTTGACATCCTAGGCGCTGAGCAGGTAGAAGGCGTGAAGGTGCTCAACAACGTCTCCAAAGAGGAGAGCACTATCGATGTGACCGGATTCTTCCTGGCCATTGGTCACAAGCCCAACACCGACATTTTTGCCGGACAGGTCAACCTCGACGGAGAAGGGTACATCATCGCAGCGAATCCCGGAACCGCTTACACCAATGTGGAAGGCGTATTCTGGAGTGGGGATGCCTGTGACAAAACTTACAGACAGGCCATTACCGCTGCAGGCACAGGATGCATGGCCGCGTTGGACGCTGAACGCTGGCTCGCACAAAAAGGCCTCCATTGAAGCCCTCTTGGAGGTGGGCGTTGGGAGTGCTTGCTTTGGGCGCTTTCTGCACGTGCAGTGAACCACAGGTCCAATCGGCCCTCCCTGTTTCGGCCGACCAGCATCCCGCCTCCCTGCTGTCGCCCTCCGCATCCGACTCGCTCGGTGTGTTCACCCGCGATGAATTGCTTGGACAATTCAATCCCGCTGAGCACGCTGGATTTGAGCGGATTCCCGATGCATGGACCGACAAAGACGGCATCTACCTCCGCCGCGAAGTGCTGGAGGCCTACAGCCGCATGAAATCCGCAGCCGATCAAGCGGGCATTGAATTGATCATCCGCAGTGCCACGCGCAATTTCGAATACCAGCGGGGCATCTGGGAGCGCAAATGGAACCGCCCTCAATACATGGGCTGGCAAGACTTCGACAAGGCCAGGGACATCCTCACCTACAGCGCCATGCCCGGCGCTTCGCGCCACCATTGGGGCACCGACATTGACCTCAACAGCTTCGAGAACAGCTGGTTTACCTCAAGTGAAGGGGCACAGATCTATGCATGGCTGACGGCACACGCAGGAGAGTTTGGATTCCACCAGGTCTACGACGACAAGTCCACCGGGCGCACCGGTTATGAACTGGAACGGTGGCACTGGTCTTACCTCCCGACTTCAGGGCCCATGCTCAACGCTTACAACCATCTGATTGACACTCGAGATTTGGCCCGCGCACCATTTAGTGGTGCCGAGACTGCAGACAGCTTGCGTGTACTGGCCGAGTTTGTGAACGGCCTCGCCCTTCCAGAAGGTCAAGACAATACAGAACGGTAAGCTTCGAGGTAAGCTTGGCCGACAGCTTCGGTTGAAAAACGAGCACGGGCGTATTGGGCGATGTCCACACCATCGGGCATCATCCCCTTTTGCTTGCGCGCTCCCCATTGCACCAAAACCTCTGCCAGGGCTTCTTCATCCCCTGCATCCAACAATGCGCCCAAATCCTTGTGGCCGCGGATGTGCTCCCCCACCCCTCCAACATCTGTAGCCACTACAGGCAATCCCGTCATCCACGCTTCCAGTAAAACACAAGGCAAGTTTTCATAGCGACTGAACAGCACAAAGGCATCCGCTGCTTGCATCGCCACCACCACCTCATCTACAGCGGCTGGACCCAAGAAACGTACCCGCTCACCCAAGCCCAATGACACCGCAAGGTTGCGGTAATCCGCAATTTCCCTCCCCCCCGCTCCAGCTCCACCCAGACAATCCATCACCACATCAGCCCCGGAGCTCACCGCTGCCCCCACTCCCCTGATCATGCCACGAATGTCCTTGTGGGCATCTACCATCGAACTCACATGAAGCAAGCGCAATGGCCCATCGGCTGAACGCTTGCCAAGAGCCCCATCAAAACGGCCATCCACAACGTTGGGAATCACCCTTGATGGCACACCAGGTGCATACCGCCCCATGGCCCTTCCCAAATGCTCAGAAACAGGAAGGTGCAATGCTGCCGCAGCCAAGACTTTTCGGACTGCCCGCTCCTCCTTGGCACGAAAGCTCCGTCCATGTTCAGCATGGTACGCGGTCCAATTCTCCGACACCACCAACGGCACATTCCACAGTTTTGCTGCATTCAATGCGGGCCTTGCAGCCTCAGCAGCTATGTGCAAATGGATGAGATCCGGTTCGAAACCCTCGGCATGCAGCTCCCGAATTAAACCCATGTATCCGCGCTCCATGCGCCATCGCCGAGGCGCGAAATCACTGACATAAGCGAAACGGGTCTCCAGTAAACCTCTGCCACTGATACCCAAACCAGGATCCATGCGGTCTGATGCACTGCGGTCAGCCGGCCAAACATGCAAAACGGTCCCTTCTGCTTGCTTGGGCAGTGCTTCAATGTGTCTTCGGACAAAATTCCCCAATTGTGAATGCACCTTGTTGGGGTGCCAACTGGCCAAGTGAAGCACGCGCATGGTGCAAGATGGGTCCAAATTTCAAGGGACACCAATTCGTGAACGGTGCCGTTTTATATGTAATTCGTCTCATATTTATATTTCTGAACCAAACCAAAACAATCGTGCGTAAAGTTCTTCTTTCGTGTGTGGTTTTTGCGTGTCTGTTCTGCCTTAGAGCAGGCGCGCAGACGCCGTTGGGTCTGCCTTACAATCTGCAGCAATCAACCACCACCTCACTTCCCAATACAACCGAATACCACCTCGAAGTTGACACCACCCATTTCGACATTGGAGAGCTAACAGACAGCGACTTAACAGGATTCAACACCTATAGAATTTACGTTTCAACCTCAGATCCCCAAGACCAAGTTTCTGCCGTTTACGGCAACATCAACGAACCTACAGAACTGGTCAGTTCAGGCCAAATATTTCAATCTACACCACTCGGAGAAGTCACCTCCGATGGGATCATTCCAGCCATTTGGAGCAGCTTCCCCAGTAACGAATTCGACAGCTTTATAACAATTGGGATAGATGAGCCAGCCAATGGCGCTAACGGAGAAGGCGACATCAATATCATAGAGTCTACTGCGAACCCATGGACGGAAGGATTCGAGCCTGAGTCAGGCGAATTCGGCACCGGAATTGTCATGAACGACATCACCGGAGGCAGCTGGTTTGTCCTTCCCAACTTCAACAATGGCACCGCAGGCGAAAACCTGCGCGTTTTGGTGGCACAAATCACCACCAACGGAACCCTATCCGGCAACCTTCACATTCAGTTGTTTCTCAACGGAGACAACATCAACGGCACGGTATACCTCAACCTCCCGATGCCCATCTGCGGTTGCTTGGATTCCAATGCCTGCAATTGGAACCCCGACGCTACCGATCCCAGTGGCCAATGCACCTACCCTGAAGAAGGCTTGGACTGCGACGGATTCTGCCTTTTCGACGCCGATGGCGATGAAATCTGCGATGACGACGAGCTCCCCGGCTGCACCTATTTGTCCGCTTGCAACTTCGACCCCGCAGCAAGCGACGAAGACGGCTCTTGCATTTTTGCAACGCCTGGAAATGACTGTGAAGGAAACTGCCTTGTTGACCTCGACAGTGACGGCATTTGTGATCAATCCGACCCTTGCATTGGAGCCCTAGATGCCTGTGGCATTTGCAATGGCGACGGCCCCCTTTTGGACTGCGGATGCACTGAACTTCCATCGGGTGATTGCGACTGTGACGGCAACCAACTTGATGCTCTTGGAGTTTGTGGAGGCCTTTGCACAGAAGACGCAGACCAAGACGGGGTGTGCGACAACGTTGAGGTCCCAGGCTGCACTGCACCGTCGGCCTGCAATTTCTCAGCAGAGGCCACAGAAGAAAACGGCAGCTGCACCTTTCCTGAACCAGCCTATGATTGCAACAACAACTGCTTGCAGGACACCGACGAAGACGGCATTTGCGACCCGTTCGAGGTCTTAGGCTGTGACAACCCTCAGGCCTGCAATTATGATCCTGCCGCGACAGACCATGATGGCTCGTGTTTGATCCCTGGCAACTGCAGCACATGCGATGGCACCGAGCTGGTGACCTTCGATGACGATGACGACGGAATATGTGACGCCGATGAAGTGCTGGGCTGCACAGATCCTGAAGCCCCCAACTACGACCTTGACGCTACAAATGACGATGGCACGTGCAAGGTCTTTGGGTGCACCGACTTAAGCGCTTCGAACTACGATCCTACAGCAACCGACGAGAATGGGACCTGCGTGCATACTTGCACAGGCATTGCAGGTTGCGCCTATCCCGATGCCGAGAACTATTCGCCGGAGGCGGATTGCGACAACGGCACCTGCACTTTTGACTGTGGATCCCCGGACAATTGCATGTTTGACCAAGATGGCAACGGGGTCATCGGCTCCTACGACTTGATTTATTTCCTCACCCTGGTCGGACTCCCTTGTGCCC
>DDCX01000119.1:0-5419 GCA_002336475.1 Flavobacteriales bacterium UBA1995
CCGGTCGGCGTCGCGGGTGGTTTTTTTGTCGAGGTTCCGCTGAAAAGCTTCGCTCAGGTCTACGCCGGTTTGGTTGGCAAGGGCTGCCAAAACCCACAATACATCGGCCATTTCATCGCCGAGGTCCCGGTTGGCATCGGAGGGCTTTTCGCTTTGGTCTCCATAGCGCCGGGCCATGATGCGGGCCAATTCACCCACTTCTTCCGTCAGGATCGCCATGTTGGTCAATTCGCTGAAATACCGAACGCCAATGGTGGTGATCCACTCGTCCACGGTGGATTGAACGGCTGCGAGGGTGGGTGAATCTGGGGTCATTCTTTGTCTTGGGTATCCATGGTGATGGTGACGGGGCCGTCATTGACCAGCTCCACCTCCATCATGGCACCAAACTTACCGGTCCCTACCGGCCGCTTGAGGTGTTCCTCGAGATTTTTCACGAAGCGTTCATACAGTGGGATGGCGGTCTCTGGGCGGGCAGCATGAATGAAGCTGGGGCGGGTGCCTTTTTTGTACTTCGCGTGGAGGGTGAATTGGCTGACCACCAAGGCCCCCCCTTCAATGTCCACCACCGATAGGTTCATTTTGCCTTCGCTGTCCGAGAAAATCCTCAAGGCAGCCACTTTTGAGGCCAGCCAATCTGCATCGGCTTCTGCATCGTCGGCATGCACGCCGAGCAGGACCATGAGGCCGTGGCCGCATGTCCCGATGGTTTCTCCTTCTACCCGCACTTCCGCGCGGCTGACCCTTTGCACTACAGCCCTCATGACGGCAAATTAGGAAGGGCATTCGATTCCCGCGCCCTCCCGGTTCACTGACAAGGTGATGGCCTTCTTTTGGCCTTCTTCTTGATCTCCTTCGGTAAATTGCAGCCTCGCTTGTCATGAATTGTTCCACTTTTTCTCTGCCACAGGTTTGCCGGCTTGTCTTCCTCTTCGCCATGGTGTGGGGTAGCGGAGTAGTGGAAGGCCAAGTAAAAACAGTGGATTCTGGCTGGGAATACTTTGCAAACCCTCAAGGGAGGACCACGGAGGAGGCAAAGCAATGGGTTGTTGAACAGGCCAAAATCAGGGCCATGGCCGCGGCCTTTGGCACCAGGGTCAAGAGCGAAACGGTTCAGGTTTCATCTGAATTTAATGGTCAGACAGACGGGTCCTTTACGGAGCTGAATGTGTTGCAAGTGAAGGGTGAATGGCTCTCTACCACTGCGCTTGAGGGGCCTAAACCGGAGGTGCGCAACGGCGAAATATGGTGGTCAGTGCGCATCCAAGGAAAGGCGCAACCCATGAAAGAGAGCCGGGTGGATTTGACCTTGGAATTGTGTTCCGACTTGCTGGGCCTCGATCCGGTGACATTTTTAGAGGCAGGAGACCGGGTCCGTGCCCGCTTCCAATCTCCTGTCGATGGGCATGTGATGTTCTTTTATATCGAGAAGGGCGTGGTGTATGCCCTGTCCAATAACAACGCAGAATTCGCAGAAGAAGTCAAGGGCCAGCAGGTTTATTCGCTCTTCAGCAACGAGTCTGAGTGGCTAGAATCTGTTGCGTCTGAGCGTGAATTGAGCCGCTTGGCACGTTATGCTTGGGGGTTTCAAGTCACCAATGAAAACATGATGGATGCGCAGGCCATGTTGGTGGGCGCGTTTGCGACGCACGGATTTGCACCGCCCAACATGAATTGGGAGGAAGAGGACCAGATGTGGATGGTGGAAGAAGAGAAATTCGAACGGTGGATCAAGCAGAATGCAGGCCGTTCGGATCATTTTCAAGTGCAACGGGTGCCCATTCGCATCCGTCCTAAACAACGATACTAATGAGGGGTTTGGTGCGATATGTTGTGTGTGTGCTGTTGGCGTTTGCCGCGTTCAATGCCGTGGCCCAAGTAGAGGTGGTGACCAAACGGTCCATGAAGATTCACCGTCGCCCGGTCATTGCACCTCCTCAATTGTCGATTGTGGAGGGCAGCATGCGGTTTGAAGACGACAATGGCAACGGTTACTTGGACGCCAATGAGCAGTCCACGTTGACCTACAAGCTCAACAATGCGTCTACTGCTTTGGGTGATGCGCAAGGGATGGTCTGCGAAGTGCGTTTGGAAGGTGCCTCCTCTGGAGTGACTGTTTCTGAGCAGATTCGGTTGGCCGATTTGCCGCGTGGGACCACGATGGAGTTTGCCGTTCCCATTCAGTCGTCCATGAAAACCAAGGACGGCGAATTAAAGGTGTTCCTGAAAATTCAAGAGCCGTTGGGCTTTGGTCCGCCCGAAACGTCCATCAGCATCAATACGTTGGAATTCAGACAGCCTGAATTGTTGGTGGTCGACCACAGGGTCAAGGAAGGAGAGATCAAACGAGGTCAGGCCTTTACCTATCAGTTTTTGGTGCGCAACAAGGGGGCTGGCTTTGCATATGATGTGCGCTGTGAGTTGGAATTGCTCGATGAGGGGGTGCAGCCTTTGTCCACCCAGAGCTTTAAATTCAATCAGTTAGAGCCGGGTGAAGTCAAGGAGCTGTGGGTGTCGGTGATTGTTCCGCCGGATTACCCGCATCAAGAGGTTCAATTCAAAGTTGTTTTGGACGAGTCGCTCGGCCGCTATGCAGATACGTTCATCGGAGCCCTGCCCTTGGAGGCGATGTTGGACCAGGCGATGTGGCAGGTGCCGACTACAGACGGTGCAGGTTCCAGCGGTTCCGTGTTCTTTGGCTCTGACGTGGACCGCAACATCCCCGCCTCCAAAAAGTCCAATGAACAGCGCTTTGCTCTGATCATCGGCAACGAAAAATATGCCGCTGCCAATCCCGGATTGAACCCTACTCAGGACGTGCCATTTGCCGAGGCTGACGCTCGGATCATGCAGCAATACCTCCAAAAACTGTGGGGCATTCCCGAGGAGAACATCATCGTGGAAATCAATGCCACCAAAGTGACCATGGAGCGGTCACTGGCGCAATTGTCCAACTTCGCTGCAGCGCTTGAAGGGGAGGCTGAGTTGATTTTTTACTACAGTGGTCACGGTCTGCCTTCGGAGTCTACCAAGGAGCCTTACTTGATTCCGGTGGATGTCGATGGCGATGCGCCCGAACTGGGCCTTTCCTTGGAGCAGGTGTATGTCCAATTGGGGGAGACGCCAACGTTGCGGACTACTGTTTTCTTGGACGCCTGTTTTTCTGGTGGTGCGCGCAACGAAAGCCTCATCGCGGGAATGAAAGGATTGGCAAGGGTGCCTGAGGAGGTGGAAGCAGGAGGCAATGCGGTCGTGTTTGCATCCAGTTCTGGCAACCAGTCCAGCGGTGTCTTTGAAAACCAGGAGCACGGTTATTTCACTTATTTCTTGCTCAAATACATGCAGGAGTCCAAAGGGAAATTGAGTTATGGGGACATGTTTGACTATGTCCGCAAAGAGGTGAAGTTGCAGTCCAACCGAGACGGCCGCAATCAAGAGCCATCGGTGAGGGTTGCGCCCACCATCATCGATGAATGGAGGGCTTGGGGATTGGACGATTGATTGAAACCATGGACAGTATGAAGGCTACCCCATCTTGTTTCGTTTTAGCGCTGTGTGTGCTCTGTTTTGGGGCTCCTTTTATGGGGGCTTCTCAAAGCGTCAATAAGCTAAATGTCAAGGATTTTGCAGAGGAGTTGGAGGTGAGTTACCAGCTCAAGGCTGACCGCCCCTTGACCGTGCAGCTTTACTTCAGCGAAGACGACGGCTACACCTGGCGGGGGCCTTTGAAGTCGGTCTCAGGTGATGTGGGCCCAGGGGTGATTCCAGGCAAGAGGAAGATCATCTGGAACTTCGCAGAGGAAGTGGAAGAGCTGTGGGGTGAGCGTTTCAGGTTCAAGGTCAAGACCAGTGAGCACTATGCTTTTTCCATGAAGTTTCGCGAAGGGTGGTTCAATGTGCCCGCGGCGATTTCCGAGGACTTCGGGGAGGACAAAGACCTCGCGTCATTCCGGCTGCGTCAGGTGCCGGGTTGGAATGGGATTGAGGCCAAGGCGCCTTCGGGGAATTACGATTTTGAGATGCACCATGAGCTGAGTGGCACAGGGGTCAATTCCAAAGCTGAACTGTTGGGTTACCGGCACCGTCCAGCAGCGCTGGGCATGCTCTTTAGTGCCATATTGCCCGGCTCAGGCATTCCCTATGTCACTTACGGAGAAGCCCAAAACTGGACGGTTGAATACAACGACCGCAAGTCCAAGAAGGGCAACGGGAATTTCTGGACCATTGCCATTTTCGGTGGGGCTGCGGCCTTGTTGGCCAACCAAGAATCGAAAGCCTACGACGAAGAATTGACCCGGACGTTTGGAACCCCAACGTCTGCCGAAGAGGCAGCCCAGCCCTACAAAATCGCCAAATGGGGACTGGCCGGTTTGTCGGGGTTGATTTACACCACGCAAGTCGTCAAGGTCATCCGGTGGAACAAGCGCCATCAATCTGACATGGCCGACTTTGTTTCCCGCTGGGAATGACGGCAGGGCTCAGCTGTTCCACCAATGATGCAGGTGGTGCCATGCCCATTGTGCATCATTGAGTACACCTTCTCCCCAAGCGCCCAAGAAATTGGGGATGGCCCCCAATTGTCCACCTTGAAGCATGGTGAACGCAGCTCCATAAGCGAGCAGGAATGCTGTGGGCAAAAACGCAATGGTATAGGCCCTTCCTGCGTGGCGGAAATCGGTTTGCCTCGGATGGATTTGCCGCAAGTGTCCGACCAATGACAGTCCCAGTAGGGCGCCGAGCAATCCGCGTTCCGCCCATTCTGGAAGCCCCATGAGCCCGGTCAGTCCAATTTCTATCAGCAGCAGCAGGGGGATGAAATACGGAGCCAAATAAAGCAGCCAGTGTCCGGGAGGTTCGAAGAGTACATGGCCACTTCCATCCTCTCTCACCTTGAGTTCGCGGACAGGGATGAGGGTGAGCATGCCCACGATGGCGTGCAGCGATTCGTGCTCAATGGTGGTGATGAACCGGGCCCATCGTATGTGTCGCCACCACAAGGCCCACAAGATGAGAATGCCAGCAAACCCTGCCCAAAAAGGCCATTGGTCTGTGCGCATCAGGGGGTGAATTTCGTTCCAAATGACGCGCAAGGCGGCAGGCAGTCC
Source organism: Flavobacteriales bacterium UBA1995 (assembly GCA_002336475.1). GTDB lineage: Bacteria > Bacteroidota > Bacteroidia > Flavobacteriales_D > Sanyastnellaceae > UBA8752. Next base: position 5,106 of record DDCX01000119.1, read on the forward strand.
AAACAAGGTCACCATACCCAAGGGCCAGCGCAAGCCCTGAAGACCCAGTCTCAGGAACCTCCTCAAGGCAGTGCGGTCTCGTATTGGATGGACACCTCCATGCGGTGGTTTGACTCAAGCCGGACCTGCAGCCATTGATTCAGCACATTGCGCAAGGAATCCTCCATTTCAGGCCGGGGGAAAGGCGCGTCTAAAGTGACTTCCAACTGCGCCATGAAGGTCTCTGGTACCTGTGCGTTTTTGCCCTGTTCATTGATCCGTCCCCAGCGCACCCGGGTGGCATTGGGGCAAATGGTGTAGAGCTCACTGCCAAT
>DDCX01000119.1:5454-6350 GCA_002336475.1 Flavobacteriales bacterium UBA1995
TTCAGCTGTTGAATTTGTCGGTCTTTGGCCGTGAGGTCGGAGAAGCTGCTCATCATGAACTCCATTTGCTCTCGAATCTCTTCAATGTCCGCTTCATTGATGCCGTTGTTGATGAGGTTGAGGTTGAACTTGGGATGGTCGGCGGCCAGTTGCTGTTTCCACTGTTCTTCCTGTTCGGCCGTGACCATTGAGCCGTAGATCGAAACCTCGAGTTCCGGCGGAGCCACATCGCGGTTGATCTCCAAGTCAACCGTGTTGCCGGGAATCTCCATGTTGTCTTGGACAAACAGTTGCAATGCGGCGTTTTCCCTGCTCTCTTGAACGATGTTGTAAAAAATGTAGCCAGAAGGGCCGAGAAGTGCGAGGAAGAGGAGGGCAGAGAGGCGCTTGTACCTGCGTTCTAGGGCAGGCTCTACATAGTGCAGAATGGGAAACCTCAAGTACCGCACAACCAACCAAGTGGACAGCGCAATCAGGGCGGTATTGATGAGAAACAGGTAAAACCCGCCAGCAAGAAAATTCCATTCGCCGTTGGCCAATCCATAGCCTGCCGTGCACAAGGGAGGCATCAGTGCGGTGGCGATGGCCACACCTGGAATCACGTTGGATTTCTCTTTCCTCGAGCCAGCCAAGATGCCTGCAAGACCACCAAAGAGGGCGACCACCACATCGAGTAAGGTGGGTTGGGTCCGCGAGAGCAGTTCACTCGAGGCCTCGTTGATGGGAGAGAATGCGAAGTAGAGTGCGCTGGTCAGGATCGAAATGCCCACCGCAATGCCCAGGTTGGCCATGGCGGTTTTGAACGTGGACGCATCGTTGGTTCCCAAGCCCAGACCGATGCCCATAATCGGCCCCATAAGCGGGCTGATGAGCATGGCGCCGATGACGACCGCTGT
>DDCX01000096.1:0-8274 GCA_002336475.1 Flavobacteriales bacterium UBA1995
GGCATCGACGTTTACCGGTATGCGGCCAACTCCATCAATGATGTCAGAACCACAGGTGCTTCTTTGGGAGCCAATTGGTATGTCGGGGACAATTGGATGATATCCGGAAACTACAGCTGGAACCGCTTGGTCAAAACCGACGAAAACGATCCCATCATTCCAGCCTTTAATACACCCGAGCACAAGTACAATTTTGGCGTTAGCACCAGGGACCTCCGGTTGCGTGAAGCAAGTACATGGGGTTTCGGCGTGAATTATAAGTGGGTTCAGGGCTTTGTTTTTGAGGGTTCACCTCAATTCACAGGGTATGTGCCCACGTTTGATTTGTTGGACATTCAGGCGAATGCTCACATTGACCAGCTCAATATGACGGTCAAGGCGGGTGCGTCTAACGTATTGAAGAACTGGCATATAGAGGCTTATGGCGGGCCTTCGGTTGGCCGTTTAGCGTACATCAGCCTTCTTTATGAAGTCAGTACAAAAGATTGAATTTTAGCGTTTACAAATTTCTTGATTGGGAATGCGTGGAATGCAGCGTGTAATTCATACACACTCATTCGCGCTTTCCTATCTTACCCTCTCAACTTTGGGACCAAACCATGAAGCAAACTTGTCTCCTTTTGGTAGCGTTTTTCGCTTGCCTTACTGCCGGTGCACAGACCCGGTATCTCGACGAGGTTTTCAGTGATGTCACTGTATCCTCCAACATTCAATACGGTACAAACATTACCATCATCCCCGCCCTACAAGGCCTACCACCTGCTGCGCAGCCTCTGGTACTGGACTTGTATGAGCCTACAGGTGACACGGAGTCTGACCGTCCGCTGTTGCTGATGTTCCACACTGGAAACTTCCTGCCTGTTTATTTGAACGGTGGAGCCCAGGGAACCAAAACGGACAGCGCCATTGTGGAGCTGTGCACGCGTTACGCCAAAATGGGGTACGTCGTGGCCAGTGTTGACTACCGCGTCGGTTGGAACGCACTCGCGAGCACCCAAGAGGAGCGGACACTTCAATTGATCCAAGCCGCCTACCGTGGTGTGCAAGACAGCAGAACAGCTGTTCGTTATTTCCGCAAGTCAGTTGCGGATGACGGCAACCCTTACGGCATCGACGACACCAAAATTGGATTGGGTGGAGATGGAACAGGTGGATACATCACCTTGGCTTCTGCTGGCATCAGCAGCTACAATGACATCATCCTTGACGATACAGGTGTCCCCATTCCGAAGTTCTGGTATGATCCAGGAACAGGTTCACAAATCCCCATGGTCGTAGAGGACATTCATGGCAATCCAGATGCTACCAATGATGCCTATGCTCCTGCCTCATCCGGTGGAATTCAATTGTGCATGGCCAACCACGTTGGTTATGATTCCGACTTCAATTTCCAATTCAACCTTGGAGGTGCCTTGGGTGACCTCAATTGGTTGGATGAGGGAGATGTTCCCATGGTGAGTTTCCATTGTCCTCACGACCCATTCGCTCCTTATGAGACTGCGGTATTGATCGTTCCTACCACCAACGAGCCCGTTGTGGAAGTGAGCGGTGCTTATGATGTCCACCAAGAGATCAACGGGTACGCGACAAACAACAACGCGGTGTTTGCAGACGCAGACATCGCTGATGCCGCTTCAGAAAGCAACAACGGTTGGGATGGTCTTTTCCCCGTTTTGAACAGTTATGTAGATGGAGCCGCGACTGAGCCCTTTGACAGCTCACCATGGCAGTGGTTCAGCGAGGATGCTGTCCAGGCTTATGATGATGCCAACGGCACCACAATTCTTGCTACCCAATTGACTTTGAACCCCACCATGGGTGAGGCTGAAGCGATGTTCTGGATTGACCAGATCGTGGATTACAACAGCCCCCGAATGGGATTGGCGCTCGGTGTTTTGTCCGAAGGTCAAATCAACAGCAATGGTGTGCGTTACGTTGATGAGGTATTCACCGATGTAGAGGTGACTTCAGGTGTGGTCTACGGCAACAACATCACGGTGATTCCCGCATTGCAAGGTGCTCCCCCTGCAGCGGAAGATTTGATTTGTGACATTTATGAGCCTGTTGGTGATACCGAGTCAGACCGTCCTTTGATCTTGTATTTCCACACAGGAAACTTCTTGCCTCAGTATGTAAACGGAAGTGCCGTTGGTAACCGCACTGACTCTTGCGCGGTCGCCCTGTGCACCGAATTTGCCAAGAAAGGATACGTTGTCGCAAGTTGTGATTATCGTCTGGGTTGGAATGCTTTGGCAGGGACTCAGGATGAGCGCACTTTGCAGCTGATTCAAGCGGCTTATCGCGGTGTTCAGGACAGCCGTACTGCAGTGCGTTTCTTCCGCAAGAGCATTGCCGAAAGTGGTAACCCTTATGGTGTTGCCGACAACAAGATCGCCATGTTTGGAGAGGGTACGGGTGGTTACATCACCCTCGCTTCAGCTGGCATCTCCAGTTACAATGACATCATCTTGGATGATGCCGGTGTCCCCATTGCCAAGTTCTGGTACGATCCAGGCTCAGGAGAACAAATTCCAATGGTCATCGAAGACGTGCACGGTAACCCCGATGCTACATCAAATGGTTTCGCTCCTGCGGAAATTGGTGGCTTCCCATTGTGTTTGGCCAACCACGTTGGCTACAGCTCAGACTTTGACTTTCAGATGAACTTGGGTGGTGCCCTTGGAGATTTGGACTGGTTGGATGAAGGTGATGTTCCCATGGTCAGCTTCCACGGTCCTCACGATCAATTCGCCCCATACACCACTGGTGTTTTGGTGGTTCCAACAACCAACGAGCCTGTAGTAGAGGTCAGTGGAGCGTTTGATGTTCACGCTGAGATCAATGGCTTTGCGACCAATAACAATGCCGTCTTTGCAGAGATTGGATTGCCCGACCCTGCGGTTGGTTACGGCAACCAAGGCTGGGATGGTCTTTATCCTGTGCTCAACAACTACGTTGACGGTGCGCCTACTGAGCCTTTTGACGGTGCTCCATGGCAGTGGTGGGATGTGGCTACGACGGAGTTCGTGGACAGCCAAAACGGCACCAACATTGCTGCGACTCAGTTGACATTGAACCCAACGATGGGTCCTGCTGAAGCGGCCTTTTGGATCAACGAGGTGACCAACTACACTGCACCCCGTTTGGCGGTTAGCCTCGGTGTTGCAGCCCTCGGACCTGGTTGTAATGATGAGTCAGCTTGTAACTACAGCGCCTTGGCTACCACGGACGATGGCTCTTGTGATTATGCTGCCGAAGGATTTGACTGTGACGGCAATTCACTCATCGTTCCTGGATGTACCGATGTCATCGCATGTAACTATGATGGCTTTGCAACGGAAGATGACGGATCATGTGATTACATGGATACGACATTGCCTACGGGTGCTACAAATGTCTGGTTGGTGGGTCTCACCTTGACTGGTACAGACAATGAGCCCCTCGCTGGTGGATGTGAAGTCACCGGCGGTGTAAACCCCAACATTGCAGTGAACGGCGTGTTCCTCGGCGATGGAACTGGAGGGCCTTTGGTGATGTCCAATGTGACCGACCCCACAGGTGGTTTGCTCTTTGATCTTGTAGCCATTGCGAGCAACACCCCAGTGGGCATGTGTGGAGGTCAATTCACGGTAAACCTGTCGGGCAACGTTTTGACGCTCGCAGAGCAAAATGGTGTTTGGAGGACGATTGTACCTGTTCTGGGTCCACAGTACCTCTGGGCCGCTCCATTGAGCAGCTTTACGCCAGGTTGTGGTGACCCAACGGCTTGTGGGTTCACAAACCCTTGTGACATCAGCTTGCTGTGTGACTACACGGATACCGACGGGGATGAAATCCTCGACTGCCAGGAGATTGCAGGTTGCCAAGACGAGTCTGCAGACAACTACAATGCCAACGCAACGGATCCAGGTACTTGTAACTACAACGGCTGTACCAACGCTGACGCTGTGAACTTTGACTCAGGTGCCAACACGGACGACGGCAGTTGCCAGTTTGAGATTGTGTTCCGCGTCAATGCAACAAACATCACCGTTGATGGTGCCATGGGTGTTGCAGGCTCCTTCAATGGATTTGCCGCTTCAGGCATGACCGAGATGGGCTATGGTGTTTGGGAGACCTCACTCATTTTGGGTGTGGGTTCTTACCAGTTCAATTATGTCAATGGTGCCGCAACAGAGAACATCTCTGGCGACTGCGATTCCCAGCGGATGTTGGAAGTTGCAAGCGCTCCAATGACTTTGGATGCATCTTGTTTCGGCGAGTGTGGTCCATGCGCTGGTTGTACAGACCCATTCAGTGCTGAGTACAACCCATTTGCCGGAGAAGACGACGGAAGTTGCGCCACGGCGATTGTATACGGATGTACTTACCCAGATGCTTCTAACTACAATGCAGCAGCCACCATTGATGACGGAACTTGTGAAGTCAGTGGCGCCAACCCTTGTCCTACGGACTTGGATGGCGACGGAGCTACTGCGGTAGGTGACCTGTTGCTCCTGCTCGGATCCTTCGGTCAGAACTGCGAGTAATCACAGCAATCAAACAACATTGGAAAGGCGCCCTCGGGCGCCTTTCTGCTTTTAAGGCCGTTTGTGAACGGGATGCTGACGCACACGAAGGCTTTGTTTGAGCAAGGCGTTGATGCTGCAGATTCGCCTTGTCAGCTGGTCGTGGAGAAGCCGCTGACAGCTTCTAGGTTTTGGTTACGGGAGGCCGTTCGAAACGTCGAATGGCCTCCTTCAACCGTTTGCCCTTGAGGTGCTACTTTGCAAACATGGCTTGGAGAAAAGACCTTTCGTTGTTGTTGTTGCGCTTGGGGGCAGGAGGCTTGATGGTGCCCCATGGATGGGGAAAGTTGAACCGCCTCATCGAGGGTTTGAATGCCGGAGAGGTGCAGTTTTACAATTGGATGGGCATTGGAACGGAGGCTTCTTTGGGCCTTGCGGTTTGTGGAGAGCTCGTGGCTCCAGTCTTTATCGTGCTGGGGTTGTTTACACGCTGGATGTCCATTCCTGCGGCCATTACCATGGCTGTTGCAGCGTTTGGTGCACATGCCGGTGATCCCATCGGCGACAAGGAGCACGCGTTGCTCTTCTTGGTGCCGTATTTGGTGTTGGCCTTAATGGGAGGAGGGAAGTACAGCTTGGACAGTCGGGTGACCCGGCCGCGCTGATTCAGCCCGCCTTGTGGTTGATCAAGATTGGAGCAGACTGGAGATTGGGCCGATGGCTTGTAAGCAGTCTGGCTCAGCCCAATGAAGCGAGTTGGGCCTGTAGAACTTCGATCTTGGCGATGGCATCTGCCTCCTTGGCCCGCTCTGCTGCTACAACTTGTTCTGGAGCGCCGTTGACGAATTTTTCGTTGCTCAACTTCTTGCGCACGATGTTCAGGAAGCCCTGCTGGTAATCGAGGTCTTTCTGGATTTTTTCTTTTTCTGCGTCCAGGTCAACAGCGTCGCCGGCTGGGATGAAGAATTCGTGGGTTTCCACTACAAAGCCAAAGGCACCCGTCACTTTCTCCTCAATGCGCTCCACTGAAGACACGTTGCACAGGTGGCAAACCACAGGTTCAAGGCTGGCGGGGTAGGGCTTTCCTGCGGGATCCACAATGACCTGAAGTTCCAAAGCTTGCTTGTTCGGAATGTGACCCTTTTGACGAATGCTCCGCACTTCAGCAACGATGCGGGTGGTGAGCTCAAAGTCCGTGAGCAAACGGTCATCGGCAGGTTCCCCTGCGCGTGAAGGGAAGGGGGCATTGCACAACAATGTTCCTGCTTCGCGCACTTTCAAGAGGCTCGATACCTCTTCGGTGAGGAAGGGCATGAAAGGGTGCAGCAGCGAAAGCATGCGCTCGAACAGCCGGGTGGTCGCGTCATAGGTGGCGCGGTCACAAGGCTCTCCATAAGTGGGCTTGGCGAGCTCCAAATACCAGGAACAGAAGTCGTCCCAGATGTGCTTGTAGGTGGCCATCAAGGCTTCGCTGAGTCGGAATTCAGCGAAGGCTTGCTCGATGTCGCCAAGCACCTGCTCTGAACGGGCTTCGAACCACCGGATGCCGGCAGCCGCATGTTCGGGTTGCTTTGCGGTTTCACTGACTTCCCAGCCTTTGACCAGGCGGAAGGCGTTCCAAATTTTGTTTGAGAAGTTGCGGCCTTGTTGGCAGAGAGACTCATCGAATGGCAGGTCGTTGCCCGCAGGCGAAGTGAGGAGCATACCGACCCGAACGCCGTCTGCACCGTATTGCTTCATCAGCTCAATGGGATCGGGAGAGTTGCCCAAAGACTTGGACATTTTGCGGCCCTGCTTGTCCCTCACAATGCCCGTGTAGTAGACGTTTTTGAAGGGGGGTGCCTGGCGGTATTCATATCCCGCAATGATCATGCGGGCCACCCAGAAGAACATGATCTCCGGTGCAGTAACCAAGTCGTTGGTGGGGTAGTAATAATCGACTTCCTCTTTGGAATAGAACCCATCAAATACACTGATGGGCCAGAGCCAAGAGCTGAACCAGGTGTCCAGCACATCTTCATCTTGACGCAGGTCCGAGGGGGTGATTGTGCGGCCAGCGGCTGCAGTGGCCAGTTTCGCTGCTGTTTCTGCGTCTGCAGCGACCACAAATTTGGCTTCGGCAGATGTGGGTTCTCCTTCGTAGTACCAGGCAGGGATGCGGTGTCCCCACCAGAGCTGTCGAGAAATGCACCAATCCTTGACGTTCTCCATCCAGTTCCGGTAGCTGTTTTTGAATTTGGCAGGGTGGAATTGAATGGTGTCGTCCATCACCCGATCGAGTGCGGGCTTGGCGAGTTCTTCCATGGCGACGAACCACTGCATGGAAAGTCGGGGCTCGATGATGGCTCCTGTGCGCTCAGAGCGGCCCACTTTGTTGGGGTGCTCCTCTACCTTGACAAGGTGCCCTGCGGCATCCAGCGCTGCGGTAAAGGTTGTGCGCGCCTCAAACCGGTCTTGGCCTTCGTAGATACCTCCGACGGCATTGACCGTGCCGTTGGGGTTGAGCATGTCAATGACTTCCAAATTGTGTTTCTGCCCCAATTCGTGGTCATTTGGATCGTGGGCAGGGGTCACCTTGAGGCAGCCGGTGCCGAATTCGCGGTCCACGTATTCGTCCTGAATGATGGGAATGCTGCGTCCAGCGATGGGCACAATCGCCCGCTTGCCGTGTAAGTGGGTGTAGCGCTCGTCTTCGGGATGAATGCAAATGGCGGTGTCTGCAAGGATGGTTTCCGGGCGGGTGGTCGCAATGGTGAGCCATTCGTCGCTGTTCTCGACCTGGTACTTGACGTGGTGAAGTTTGGACTGTTCTTCGGTATGGATGACTTCTTCATCGCTGACAGCGGTGAGGGCTTCAGGGTCCCAATTCACCATCCGCAGGCCCCGATAGACGTGGCCCTTCTCATGCAGATCTAGGAAGGTGTCGATGACGCTTTTGCTGTAGTGATCGTCCAGCGTAAAACTGGTGCGCTCCCAATCGCAGCTGGCACCGAGTTTGCGGAGTTGCTTCAATATGATGCCGCCGTGTTCCCGCGTCCAATCCCAGGCATGCTCAAGAAAAGCATCGCGGCTGAGGTCTGATTTTTTGATGCCTTGATCGCGGAGCTTGTGCACCACTTTGGCTTCGGTGGCAATCGAGGCGTGGTCGGTCCCCGGCACCCAACACGCGTTCTTGCCTTGCATGCGGGCCCGTCGCACCAAGACGTCTTGGATGGTGTTGTTGAGCATGTGCCCCATGTGCAGCACACCGGTCACATTGGGGGGAGGGATCACCACGGTGTAAGGCTCGCGCTCGTCAGGGACGCTTCGGAACGCTTTGGCATCTTCCCAGGCTTGTGTCCAGCGGTCTTCTACGGTGGTGGGATCGTACTGTGAGGGAATGTCTTGTGCCATGGCGAAAACGAACGGTGCGGTTGCGGCCTCAAATTTAGCCTGTTAAAATGGCGTTAACCTTGGTCTGAACAAGAGAAAGACAGGTTTATCTTTAAAGTTGAAATCAATCAACCCTCATTATGAAGAAGGTCTTCCTCACCCTCGCCGTTGTTTTCGGCGGATTTATCCTTGCCGGAGCCCAAGAAGTGGTCAACGGTCCTGTCCTTAGCCTGGACAAAGAAGTGCACGATTATGGCACCATTGACCAAGGCGCTGATGGAAACTGTGTCTTTACAGTCACCAATGACGGTACAGACCCGCTCATCATTTCTCGTTGCAAAGGTTCATGTGGTTGCACTGTTCCTCAGTGCGATAAGGATCCCATCATGCCAGG
>DDCX01000096.1:8290-24507 GCA_002336475.1 Flavobacteriales bacterium UBA1995
GTGACCATCACTTCGAATGCTTCGAACGAGCCAACGAAGGTGATCCGCATCAAGGGAAAGGTCGAGGCTGTTGCCCAGCAAGTCGGCGCTCCCGTTAAGAACGCAGCTGGTCCAACCAACAAGCAGTAATACCTGAGGTGCTGTGCACCTTGTGAAAGCCGCTCCGGAAATCCGGGGCGGCTTTCTTTTTTCCCGAACCTGTGGCGGCTGCGCCTGTTGTAAGGTCATGTTCGGAATGTTCAAGAAGGATCCCGTGGAGAAGCTCAGAAAGGAGCACGCGCGGTTGTTGGCAGAAGCCCACAGGCTCAGCACGGTTGACCGCACCAAAAGCGATCAAATGACCGCCAAGGCGGCAGAAATAGAGGCGGAGCTCGTGGCTTTGACCCAAAAAGGCGGCGCATGAGGACGGTAGCCATTGTTGGAGACAGTAAGGGCATTGGGCTGGCGTTGCGTGAGCAATTGCTCGCTTCAGGGGACCGTGTCATCGGTGTTTCACGGACGGGTGCCCAGGCTCCGGGCGAATACACGGGCCTTGTCTTTGATGCCGTCGCTCACCCTTGCGACCTCTCCTCGTTTACAGACCGCTTGGATGGACTGGTGTATTGCCCCGGCACCATTTCCTTAAAGCCGGTGAGGGGGGTGAAGCCCGAGCAAATGATGGAAGACTTCAGGGTCAACGCGATGGGGTTTTTACAGACTGTTCAGGCCAACTTGAAGCTGCTCAAGGCTGCAGCCGCCTCTCCCGAGGGAGGAGCGCCATCGGTGGTGGGCTTTTCGACTGTGGCGGTGCAAACAGGCATGGGCTTTCATGCTTCTATTGCTGCTGCCAAAGGCGCTGTAGAGGGACTGGTGCGCACCATGTCGGCTGAATTCGCTCCAGACATTCGCGTCAATGCGATTGCGCCTTCTTTGACCGACACCCCTTTGGCTGCGTCCATGCTGTCCTCAGACGCCAAGCGGGAGGCGAGTGCCGCACGGCATCCCCTCAAGCGCATTGCATCCGCCCAAGATGTGGCCGGTACAGCGGCATTCTTGCTTTCACCAGCTGCCGCTGCCATCACGGGCCAGGTCTTGCAGGTCGACAATGGGATGAGCGCCGTCCGATGAGCCACACAGATGGTGGCCCTCGGCAGGTGTTGGGCCTGAACGAAATCGCTGAAATGCCGCAGCGCAGGCGCGCCCGCTTGATCAATTCGATCAGTGGGTTTAAGCCGGCCAATCTTGTCGGTACTGCAGATGCTCATGGCAATGCAGCCTGTTGCATCGTGTCGAGCGTGGTCCATTTGGGCTCGAATCCCGCGCTCTTGGGGGTGGTGTTTCGCCCCCCAGGCGCCGACGCCCACAACTACCGCAACCTCTCATCTTCTGGCTGCTTCACCCTGAATCATGTCACGGCGGACATGTACACCTCGGCGCACCAGACCAGTGCCCGGTATCCAGAAAACGTATCGGAATTCGAAGCAGTGGGACTCACGCCACATTGGCATGGCCCGGCAGAGGACCAGTTTCAGGCCCCTGCTGTGGCGGAGTCGCCGGTTCGAATGGGGTTGACCGTTTCCGAGGACCTGGCGTTGCCCAATGGGTGCCGCTTTGTCATCGGAGCGGTTCAATGGGTGGATTACAGGTCAAATGGCCAAGCTGAAGATGGATTTTTGGACTTGGCTGCGCTGGATACTGTTTGCATTGGTGGATTGGATGCTTATTACACCGCGTCACGGCTGGGAAGGTTGAGCTATGCCAAACCCGAGTCCATGCCGGAGGTCCGCACTGATTTTATGAAAGGCTGGGACTGAGCCATGTCGGCCTTGCCATCCTTGCGTGTAGTCTGGTTGAAGCGGGACCTCCGTTTGAGGGACCATGCCCCGCTGGCAGAAGCGATGCGCATGGGAGGACCTCATTTGGTGGTGTANNTGGCCGATATGGACGTTCAATGGTCCGAATGGGAGCAAGAGGGGAGGATGTGTGCAGGCCTCAGAACGGCTGCACTCCACGCATCATTTACCGATGTTTTGGCCCACCTCATAAAACGCTTCACGTTGACCGGAGTGCACAGTTATTCGGAGTCGGGACTGCGGCATACTTATGACCGAGACAAAAGGGTCAAGGGCCTTTTGGCCGGCGCAGGCGTGCCTTGGTTGGAACACCAACGCGACGGTGTCCAGCGGGGGCGTCGGAACCGAGACCAGTGGCGAGAGCAGTGGTTTGCCCACATGGAGCAGCCTCAGGAACACCCGGACTTCGCCTTGGCGAAACCCATCGCGAAGTCTGCCTTGAATTGGCCACAAGAATGGCTGGACATTCCTGAGCCTGACGAAGGTCCAGAGGGCTTTCAGCCTGGAGGAGAGCGCCGCGCACATGCCTACTTGGAATCGTTTGTGACAGACCGCATACGCCGCTACGCCAAGGCCATTTCAAAGCCGGAAGGGAGCCGGGAAGGGTGCAGCCGCTTGAGCGCTTACTTGGCGTGGGGGAACCTGAGCATTCGACAGGTCCACCAGCGCCAATCGATTTCTAGAAAGCGCGGTGGAGACGGCCCCACAGGGCAGCTGCGCAATTTTAGTGCCTTTGACAGCCGTCTGCGTTGGCATTGCCATTTCATCCAAAAATTTGAGATGGAAGACCGCATGGAGTTTGAAAACGTGAACGGTGGGTACAACCTGTTGAATAAAGAAGTCAATCAAACCCATGCAGAGGCCTGGAAACAAGGGCAGACAGGGTTCCCATTGGTGGACGCTTGCATGCGTTGTGTGACTGCCACAGGCTATTTGAACTTCAGAATGAGGGCCATGCTTGTGAGCTTTTTGACCCACCATTTGTGGCAGCCTTGGCAAGTGGGCGTCGACCATTTGGCCCAACAGTTCCTCGATTTTGAACCTGGCATTCATTATCCCCAATTCCAAATGCAGGCAGGGGTAACGGGCATCAACACGGTCCGCATTTACAACCCTGTCAAGCAAGCAGAGGACCACGACCCGGATGGGGCTTTCATCCGCAAGTGGGTGCCGGAGTTGGCAGAAGTGCCCGTGCCCTATGTTTTTGCCCCGTGGACCATGCCGCCCATCGAGGCTGCCTTGCTGGATTTTAGATTGGGGGAGCATTACCCGTTGCCCATCGTGTCGTTGGAAAAGGCGTCCCGGGATGCCCGGGAGCGTTTGTGGGCACACCGCAAGCATCCCGCCGTTCAGGCCGAGGGGCTCCGGATCTTGCGGAGGCATGTGGTTGTGGGTGCACGTCCGATGGATTGACGAAACAACGCCAACCTTTACGACCTTCGTTTGACCGATGGAAAAAGCCCGACCCATTCTTGAAAGCTCCGATGGCCGCACGCTGTTGTATCACGAAGTGATCGCAGAGGCTGGTGTTGAGGCGCCGTGGCTGGTGTTCGTGCACGGAGCGGGCGGAAGCATACGGACTTGGAAGTACCAAATCGACGCCTTCAAGCCCCATTACCGGTTGTTGTTGATCGACCTCCGGGACCATGGATACAGCAAGGACATCTTGCCGGAATTTCCCGAATACGATTTTGACATCGTTGCGGAGGACATTCTCGCGGTCATCGATCACTTGGGCATTGGGCGGGCGCATTTTGTGAGCCTGAGCATAGGAAGCGTGATCCTGCAGAAGCTGGACATCGAGCGCCCTGAGCTCATCGACCGCATGGTGATGGCAGGGGCCATTTTCGATGGGTCCAGGCTGATGCATCTGTTTGTGCACAGCGGTAAAATCCTCAATTACATCTTGCCGTATCGGGCCATTTATTGGCTGTTCAGCTACATCGTGCTGCCGCGCCGCAACCACCGGATGAGCCGCTGGATTTTCCGCCGTCAGAGCCGCCGATTGACGCCCGGAGAGTACCTGAAGTGGGTAGAGCTCTACAAACCGTTCTTTCTGTTGGTCAAGGCCTACGTCAACCGCAAGGTGGACAAACGTGGGCTGGTGGTCATGGGATCTCAGGACCACATCTTTTTCCGCGCAGCGGAGCGGTTTACTCAGATTCAGAAGAACATGCGCCTCGCGGTGATTGAGAACTGCGGCCATGTCTGCTCCATTGAAGCGCCAGAGATTTTCAATGACCTCGTGCTCAAATTCCTTGCAGACCAAGAGGTGCCAGCTAAGGTGACGGCGACGCCTGTTCCATCCAGCTGGGCAGAATTGAAAGCCTTTCAGGGCTGAGCATGCTTGGCGCATCTTTGCGTCCATGAAAAAATGCGCTTTGTGGGCCGCCTTGGCGTTGCCCTTCTCGTTGTTTTCTCAAACCATCAACACCGACCGGCCGGACCAAACGGAAAGTTCAGCGGTGGTGCCCTTGGGTTCTTTTCAATGGGAGTGCGGCTTCTCTAGCATGTGGGAGCCTGGGTTTGGTGGGAACATCCGTTCCATGGCCTTGCCCAATTCACTGTTTCGTGTGAGCCTGCTTGAAGGGGTGGAATTGCGTGTAGTGCACCAATTGGACCGGATCAGTCAGCGCAGCTTTGGCAATGATGAAGTCCTGTCAGAAGGAACCAGCGATGTTCAATTGGGCACCAAGATCCAGCTGTTCCAGCGTGAAGGGAAGAAGACCGAAATCGCCTACCTCGGCCATGCGGTTGTTCCAACGGGAGATGCAGAGGTGACGGATTACGATTGGGGCATGGTCAACAAGCTGTGCATCAGCCATGACGTAGGTCCAGACTGGGCGCTGGGTTATAACCTCGGACTTGACTTGGTGCGAGGACGCTCCACTGCGACCTATGCTGTGGCGGTTGGAAAGGCCATCAACGATCAGCTCGGGCTGTATTTTGAGCCTTATGGTGAAATCGATGTCAATACCGGCACCCACTGGGCCAGTTTTGATGCGGGCATCACGATGCTCGCCAGTGATACGTGGCAATGGGACATCAGCTATGGAACAGGTCTGAATTACCGGATGAACTATACGGCGATTGGATTCAGCTGGTTGGTCTTGCCCAACCGTTGAGATCCGCGCAATAGGGCCTGACTGTTTCAGCCTGTAATGTCATCTTTCTTGTGCACAGCGGACTTCACAATGATGTCGTGCAGGGCCTGCTTTTTGTCGCCAAGGGCAGCGAAGCAGCCAAAGAAAAAGACCAGACCGGCAAGGTTGGATACTAAAGGAAGGACAAACTGAAGGATGCTGCCGCTGTTTTTGAGCGCCCAGCGCAACAAGTAGAGCTTGATGTCGCCAGCACTGCCATCTTCTCGGGTGACTTGTAATCCCATTACCCGCTTACCCGGTGAAGCGCCAGTGAAAGCCTCAATCAAGGTTTAAGCCAGGCCGATCACACCTGCGATGAAGATGATGGCAATGGCTCCTGCACCGATGCCGAGCATGGCCAGTGCCTCGGCCTCATCGCCAGCCATGGCCTCTTCCAATCCAAAGGCAGCTGCGGCAGCGGCACCTATGCCCAAAAGCGAAATGGGGACCAGAAGGAGCACGAGAAAAACAATATCGAGGAGGGTGGCACCCAAGCGGGGGCCGAAACCGATGCGGTTGGAGAACATGTCGTTGTGATTTGCCGCATGCAAAATAGGGGTATAGGTGGGTGAACCGTCGGCTTGGGTGGGTGTTCTATCTACATGCATCGCAAATCACATCTCCCCTCCAAAGACTGCGTCCATTGCGGCCGCCCCTTTGATTGGCGCAAGAAATGGGCGCGGTGCTGGGACGAAGTGAAGTACTGCAGCGAGCGGTGCCGTCGGACCTCAAAAAGCAACGCTGCATGAAGACCCTTCGCTTGATTCTTGGAGATCAATTAAATGCGTCCCACCCTTGGTTTGAGGGGGTGTCCGATGAGGTGGTATACCTGCTGGCGGAGATGCGGCAGGAGACCGACTATGCGCCGCACCACATCCAAAAGGTGATGGCCTTTTTTGCGGCGATGCGCGCTTTTGCGGAGGAACGCCGGGCGGATGGCCACCGGGTGGTCTATCTGAGTTTGGACGAGGGCCGCAATACCCAAGGACTTGAGGCCAATGTGCGCATGGTCATGGCAGAGGAGGGCTGTGAACGGTTCGAATATCAGCTGCCGGACGAGTGGCGCTTGGATGCCCAGCTCAAGGCTTTCGCGGCTGAGTTTGGGGACCGGGCCGAAGCAGCGGATACCCATCACTTCCTGACCCGTCGCGGCGACCTCGCCGAGCAGTTCAAAGGCAAGAAGACTTACCTCATGGAGTCGTTCTACCGCCGCATGCGCAAGGCGCACGGGGTGTTGATGGAGGCGGATACCGATGGGCAGGAACCCGCAGGAGGAAAGTGGAATTACGATGCGACCAACCGCAAAAAGTTGCCCAAGGGCCACCGGCCTGTGGAGCCGAGGTTGTTTGAGCGCGACTTGAGTGCATTGGAGCAGATGCTGGCGGAATGCGGAGTGAAGACCATTGGAACGGTCGATGCGGGCCGCTTTTTGTGGCCCGTCACCCGCCAAGAGGGATTGGAGTTGCTCGACTTTTTTGTCGAGGATTGCCTGCCTCGATTCGGGGACTTTCAGGACGCCATGCATCCAGAGTATTGGTCCATGTACCATGCGCGCATTTCCTTTTGCATGAACGCCAAGTTGATCTCTCCCCTGGAGGTGATCCGGGCGGTGGAAGACAAATGGCGCAGTGATCCGGACCATGCGGACATCACGCAGGTCGAAGGGTTCATTCGCCAGGTCCTGGGTTGGCGCGAATACATGCGCGGGGTCTACTGGGCCCACATGCCAGAATATGCGGGTCTGAATTTCTTCGAGGCCGACAATGCCTTGCCTTCGTGGTTTTGGACGGGGGAAACCAAGATGGCGTGCCTGAGCCATGCCATTGGCCAGAGCCTCCAATACAGCTATGCCCACCACATCCAGCGCCTGATGGTCACGGGCAACTTCGCCCTGATCGCCGGCATTCATCCGGATGAGGTGGACCAGTGGTACTTGGGCATTTACATCGACGCCATTGAATGGGTGGAAATCACCAATACGCGTGGCATGAGCCAATTCGCCGATGGCGGTATCGTGGGGACCAAGCCCTATGCGGCTTCTGCCAACTACATGAAGAAAATGGGGCCTTACTGCAGTGGATGCAGCTATGACGCAGCCGACAAAAGCGGTCCCAATAGTTGTCCGCTCAACAGCCTGTATTGGCATTTTCACGTGCGCAACCGGGCCAAGTTGGAGCGCAACCCGCGCATCGGAATGGCCTACCGCACTTGGGATAAAATGCCCGCTGAAAAGCAGCAAGCCCTGCTCGATCGTGGGGATGCCGTTTTGGCCAACCTCGAAAACCTCTGACCATGCGCAGCCTAATTTGGTTCCGAAACGACCTCAGGGTCACCGACAATGCGACCCTCAATGCGGCCGTGAAAGCCTCTACAGCGGTGATTCCGGTGTACATCCTCGATCCGGAGCAGTGGTCCGAGAACCGCTGGGGCCACGCGAAAACCGGGCCGTTCCGGGCGCAATTCTTGTTGGAATCACTGTCGGATCTCAAGGCCGACTTGGAAGACATGGGGGGGACCTTGCTCATCCGACGGGGCGCACCCGCTGAGGTCTTGAAAGCACTGGCGGAGGAGTTTGACGCCAAGACGGTATTTGCAACTGCGGAGCACACCCGTGAGGAAGTGGACCGCCAGGAGCAGGTTTCTGAGGTGTTGGACCTCAGGCTCGAGGAGCAGCTGACGATGTACCACCCCGACGATTTGCCTTTTGAGTTGCACCAACTGCCCGATGTGTTCACGCGCTTTCGAGGCAAAATGGAAAAGCGGTCCGAGGTCCGAGATCCACTCACTGAGCCTGAAGGACTGACCCTGCCAGAAGGACTGAAAGGCGATGCTGTGCCCTCATTGGATGACCTCGGTGTCGAAGCCAAGGTGGCCGATGCCCGGGGGGTCTTGCCATTCAAAGGAGGTGCGGCAGCAGCTTGGGAGCGGCTCGACCATTATTTCTGGGACACCAAGAAATTGCGGGTGTACAAGAAGACGCGCAATGGACTGCTCGGCGGCGACTACAGCTCCAAGTTCTCTCCATGGCTGGCGTTGGGGTGCATCAGCCCACGTGAAATTCATGCCCAAGTGCGCGCCTTCGAAAAGGAGATCGAAAAGAACGAGGACACCTACTGGCTCATCTTCGAGCTGATCTGGCGGGACTATTTCCGCTACGTGGCCATGCGCTACGGCAACCGCATTTTCCACAAGCGCGGCATCAAGGAGGAGGCGCCCAAGTGGCGCACAGACCGGCGTGTGTTTGAGGCGTGGTGTGAGGGCCGCACGAAGTGTGACTTCGTCAATGCCAACATGCGGGAGCTCGCCGCCACGGGCTTCATGTCCAACCGCGGCCGCCAGAATGTGGCGAGCTACCTCGTCCACGACCTCGGGGTCGATTGGCGGCTCGGTGCCAGTTGGTTTGAGCACCTGCTGCTCGACCACGATCCTGCCAGCAATTATGGCAACTGGATCTATGTGGCCGGAGTCGGCAACGACCCGCGCCCGAACCGAAAATTCAACACCACCGGACAAGCCGAACGCTATGATGCGGACGGCAAATACCGCCGTCACTGGAGCCATGCGACTTTGGAACTTGACCTATAACGATCCGCGGCGCTGGGCCGAAGTCCACGCCATTTCGGGAAAGCCCCTGGGATTCTGGGCGTCGGTCAAGGCCGGCGGCACAGGCTCTCCACGCGCCGAACTGGTGGGCGGCTCCGGCGAACTCAATGAATTGGTGGGCGTCGCATCGTCGCGAACTGGCTGCAACTTTGAGCGCACCACGGAAGGTGCGATCCTTTATTTCCGCAGCCGACTGGAAGTTTATGGCGCCCCCTTTGAAAAAGGGGACATCAGCGGAGTGACCCGCATGCCTGAAGGGGACGGGGAGCGCCTGACCGTGTGGTGCGGTTGGACGGGCCCAGACGGGACGCCTTTTTCGGGCAGCGTTGACATGCGCCTGTCACGTTCCAGCGCAGACCGCATGGAGGCTTACATACGCCGGTGGTTGGCGGCGAATTGAGGTTCAGTCAAAACCCACCACCTCCACAATGGAGAATTCATCGCCCTCACCAAAATCGCCGTATACCACTTGGTAGATCCCCTCTGACGGACTGTAAATGGCGCCGCCAAGGTCACTCCAGCCGTTGACTGGAACTTCTGTGGCCATTTCGGAAAGGGCCACAGGAGGCTGCGGAGCAACGTTCGGGTTGCTGAATGCATACAATGCTGAGAGCCCGATGGCCAGAAAAAAGCCCAAGAGGGCAGAGGTGAAATTGAAGGATTGCATGCCTTCAATCTCGGGAATTTTAAAGAATGCGTTCAGCCCTTCCAGCCTGCCATGCAGATTTGGCCGTCGATTTGGAGGCGGCGGATGGCGTCGAGTTCACGGATGATGCCGTCAAGGTCGCGGCCGATGGGCTTGAAGTGGTAAGATTGGAACCAGATGGTCCCGGTCTTGTCTAGGATGAACAGGCCTCGCTGACAGAGGAGGTCTGAGGTGGCGGTCAAGCGGCCATATTCGTCATAATCGTATTGGCCGTCCAATGTGCCAAAACGGTCGGACACGTTGCGGTTCATGTCTGCAATGAGGGGGTAGGTGACCCCTTGCGCACCACCCTCGGCAGCGGGCGTCTTGAGGAATTGCTGGTGGGTCGTGGCGGAATCCGTACTGCACCCTACCACCACGGCCTCACGTGAGGAAAATTCGCTGAGCCGCGATTGAAAGGCGTGGAGTTCGGAACCGCACACCGAACTGAAGTCTTCGGGGTAGAAAAACAGCACGACATATTGGTCGCGGTAGGTGCTGAGGGAGAAGTCGCGCATCACTTTGCCATCTGCAACGGCGGTGGCAGTGAATTCTGGAGCGGGTTTGCCGATCATGTTCATGGAGAGGGGAAATTGCGGAGAGAAGTGGCTTAACCGGTGAATTGTTCGGTGGCGAAAGTACCTCGGCTTCGGAGGTGAAAGTATCTTTGCTGTCGTGACCGCAAAGAAGTCTACTGTTCAGCGCCGAAAGGCGGCTCCAGCATTGCTCCCAGAGGAGGAGTTCTTCAACAGAGAGCTCAGCTGGTTGTCCTTTAACGAGCGGGTACTACAAGAGGCAGAAGATGCGCGTGTGCCCCTCATCGAGCGCATGCGGTTCTTGGGAATTTTCTCGAACAACCTCGACGAATTTTTCAGGGTGAGGGTGGCGGCATTGCAGCGGATGGATGCCTTGGGGAAACGCACGACCACCACCTTGGGTTTTGGCGTTGCCCAGACCCTAGAGGGCATATCTGAGCGTGTGATCGCACTGCAGGTGCGGTACAACCAGGCATTTGAAGATTTAGAGGGTCAATTGGCCCAAGAGGGCATTGATATTCTGACCGAAGAGGGCCTCGACGGGGGACAGGCTGAATTCGTTCAAGCGTATTTCGACCAGAAAGTGCGTCCACACTTGGTGCCCATTTTGATTTCCGATGTGGGCATGCCGGAGTTGAAAGACGGCCTGGTCTACTTGACCATTGCACTGGAGGGGGATGTGTCCAAGCGCGTCCGTTATGCCTTGTTGGAGCTTCCAGAGCACCTCGACCGCTTCTTGGTCCTGCCAGAAAAGGCGGGAAGGAGGGGGCTGATGTTTTTGGATGATGTGGTTCGCGTGGGCTTGCCCCGTCTCTTTTCCACCATACAGCCTGACTCTGTTCGGGCTTATGCCATCAAGGTGACGCGCGATGCTGAGATCGACATGGACGACGACCTCTCCAAGTCGCTTCTGGAGAAGATGAAAAAAGGCATCGCACGGCGAAAGCACGGCGATTATGTGCGTTTCCTCTTTGACCGTGAGATGTCGGAGGACCTCCTGAAGTTTTTGGTGCGCAAACTCGGTGTGGTTGAGCAGGCCAACATCATCCCTGGTGGGCGGTATCACAACCGCCGAGACCTGATGGATTTCCCCGACTTGGACCATCCAGATTTGGTGTTCCGCAAGCTGAAGCCTTTGCCACACCGGCATTTGGTCAACCGCAGGAGCATCTTGGATCAGGTGGCCAAGCGCGACATCTTGCTCCATTATCCCTACCATGCCTTTTCTCAGCTGGTGGACATGCTGCGCGAGGCGGCCATTGACCCCAAGGTCACGGCCATCCGCATCAACCTCTACCGGGTGGCGCGCAACTCCCACATCATCAATGCACTCACCAGCGCCGCCTTGAACGGTAAAGAGGTGCAGGTGGTGATTGAATTGCAAGCGAGGTTCGATGAGAGGAACAACATCAAGGTCACGCGCGAACTGCAGGAGGTGGGCATACAGGTCATCTTTGGGGTTGCGGGCCTCAAGACCCACTCCAAGCTGATGCTCATCACCCGAAAAGAGGGGCGGGTGCAGCGCCAATACGCCCATGTTGGGACAGGGAATTTCAATGAGGCCACCTCAGGCGTCTTCAGTGACCTTTCGCTGTTGACCGCGGACCGGCGCATCGCCTCTGAAGTGGAGCGCCTCTTTCAATTCTTTGAGCACAATTACCAAAGGGGGGTGTATCGGCACTTGATTGTGTCCCCGTACAGCACGCGCCGGCGTTTTAGCCAAATGATCGACCGTGAGATCAAAGAGGCGTTGGAGGGACGCAGCGCGTGGATGGTCCTCAAGTGTAACAACTTGACGGATGCCGGCATGATCCGCAAGCTTTATGAAGCCAGCCAGGCGGGCGTTGAGGTGACTTTGCTGGTGCGTGGAACCTGCGCTCTCCGCGCGGGTGTCAAAGGACTGAGCGACCACATTCAGGCTTTTAGTGTGGTGGGACGGTTTTTGGAGCACGCCCGAGTGGTGGCGTTTGGAGCTGGAGGAACACCGGAATTTTACCTGTCGAGCGCAGATTGGATGACGCGAAACTTGGACCGCAGGATTGAGGTCAGTGTCCCCATTTACGATCCGGTTTTGCAGGCCGAAGTCTCTGCAATGCTCGAATGCCAGATTCGGGACAACGTGAAACGGCGAAGACTCGACAAAAAACAGCGCAACCGTTATGCTGCGTCAGGCGATGACGGGGAGCCCATGGAGGCGCACCGTGCCTTGTATTCGTTTTATGAGCGCCAACTCAAAGACAAGGGATGAGGTTGGCTGCCATAGACATCGGCTCCAATGCGGTCCGTTTGATTGTCAAGGAGATCCGTGGTGAGCGGGGCAGTCTGAAGGTGCGCAAGTTGGCGCATACCCGTGTTCCCATTCGATTGGGGGAGGACGTTTTCGGTTTCGGGTCCATCGGCACCAAAAAGGAGCGCTTGCTGGGCCAGGCTTTGGAGGGGTTTGGCATGCTGATGCAGGCCATGCAGGTCAGCGAATTTCGGGCTTGTGCCACCAGTGCAATGCGCGAGGCGGACAATGGAACAGACATCTTGAATCGGTTGGCCGCTTCAACCGGTATTCAGGTGGAATTGATCAACGGGAAGACCGAGGCGGACTTGATCTTTTCCAATTTCGAGGTGAGCCTGTTTGACCGCGACCGCGACTATATCTACATCGACGTGGGTGGCGGATCCACAGAACTGACGCTTATTCGCCAAGGAACGCGGGTGGAAGGCCGCAGTTTTAAGTTGGGTGCGGTGCGGTTGCTCAAAGACAAAGTCGACGACAGCATTTGGCATGAAATCAATGCGTGGTGCTCGAGGTTGAGTGCCGAGCGGGGTTTGAATGCACCTCTAGCGATAGGAGCAGGAGGCAACATTAACAGGCTGTTCAAGCTCGGCGGGTGCCAGAGTGGGGAGGTGCTGTCCTTTGACCGTTTGGCCTCATTGGTAGAGTTGCTCAATGGCTCTAGCTATGAGGAGCGCATGTCGCGTTTTCAGCTCAAGCCAGACCGCGCGGACGTCATCGTCCCAGCGGGTCGGATTTATTTGGATGCCATGAGCATGGTGGGTGCAGAGGGCATTTTAGTGCCCAAAGTGGGATTGGCTGATGGCATCATCCTCAGCCTGTACCATCAATTAAACCGCCCCTGAATCAAGCAGGTGTCGGAACAGCCGATTGGTCCAATTTCCTCAGCCGGAGCAGCTCTTCCGCTAGCCGGGCGCCGGTTGTGGCGTCCAAGGTGTGTCCTTTGCGCTGGGCTTCAATGGCGCCGGCAAGCGCGTCCGCAGGCCATTCATCCCGCATGGGACGGTTCTGGGTGTCTTTCAAGGACAAGTCTTCTGCCCAATCGGACATCCAACGCACGTATTGTTGCTGAATGCGCACCAGGCATTCACCAAACCTGGTGAGGCAGTTGGGATCCAAGGTGGCCGCCATAGCGGTTCTCAGTCTACCCACATTGGCGGCGTGTAGGCGCACAACTTCATCTGCTGTTCCTTCCAAGGGCAACATGTCGGGGAGCCTGCCGTCCAAGCAAGGCAATTCTGCACCGAGTGTCTCTCCTACTTCAGAGGCCGTGAGTAAGCGGTCAACTTTGGCGCGAAAGACTTGGGGAATGACCGTTTGACGAAACAAAAAGTCGCGCAGGGCAAAAACGTGCGCTTCAAATGCGTCGTGAATTTCCTCAGGCGTGGGAGCTTCGGGAAGCTGCAGAATGAGCAAGGCAGTCTGGCGGTCCATCCATCCAAATTACGGATTTCTGTGGGGCAGGATAGGTTCAGTGCCCTTGTAATTCACTTTCTTTCGTTGGTGCAGGTGTTCACCAGCTTGGTTGTAGGTGTAAACCGGCATTATTTTTAGACATGCAAATGCAGACCCCTAAAGTCATGTGGATTTCGCTCAGTCTCTCTCTTCTCCTTTTCGGCTCTTGTGCAAGTGATGCGCCAGCAGGGAAGGTCAATCGAAATGTTGACCCCACAGCTGCGTTGACGGCGCAGGTCCAAAAGGACGCGGCCGTTCAAGCCGCTGCAGCTCCGGAAAGTGCTGAACAGCAAGTTTCCGGCGGTGGCCGTGAGAACCCGAACTTCTTGAACGGCATTGATGACAAGAACCGTGGAGACAAATTGGGCAAAGTCCAGTTTTCGGGCAGCATCAAAAACCGCACGGGCAAGCTCTACCTCTTCGAAACAGAGGGCCGCAATGTGGCGGTGATTGATTCAGTCACTTTGGTCAATGGCCAGTTTGATTTCGGTTCTGTAGAAGTTGGACGGGGTTTTTATGGCCTTGGTTTCGAGCCCACGAAAAAAACAGGGGACATCATCATGAACCCGGATGAGCCTGTGCTCAAGATTGACTTCCAAAATGCACGTCTTGTGGGCGGGGGGACAGAGAGCGCTGAGAACACCGGGTGGTTTGCTTACCGAGGGGCCGAAGGAGCCAACAAGAACCAGATCCGCCAATTGTACAAGAACGGCAAGGGCAAAGAGGAAGAGACCAAACGTCAGGTCCAACTCAAAGAAGAGGAGTTGGCCAAGACCCAGCACAAATTCATCCGAGAATATCCGGGAACTTACTTGGCCAAGTTCCTGACTTGGAAGCAGCCGCGTTTTCTCGGCGATAAAGGGACTTTTCTCAGCGACCTTGATGTCACCGACAACAGCATTATCCGTTCCATGGCCCTTCCAGACCGCATCCAATCTATGATGCGGACCTTTAGTGGGGGCAAGGACTCCGGCTTCTTGAGCTGCATTGATTTGGTAAAGGCGTCCTGCGAGGAGAATCCTTTGGCCCTTGAGTTTGTCTTGTACAACATGCTGGATGGTTTTTACAACACCGGCAAGGAGACCATCTGCCAATACATTCTGGACAATTACATTTTTGACGAGGACTGTGGGGCCAACCTTTCCGATGTCATTCGTCAGCGGGCGCAAGGGATCATCAACCTGAGGGTTGGAAATACGCCGCCCAGCTTCCGCATTGCTGATGTGAATGGCAAAGTGGTGGATTTGTCAGAAGAAGTGGCCAAGAACAAGTACACATTGGTCATGTTCTGGGCAAGCTGGTGCCACAAGTGTGAGCAGGAAATTCCGAACCTTGTTCCGATGTACAACGACCTCAACCCGAAAGGCTTTGGGGTGATTGGTATTTCTGTTGACCAGCAAAAGGTCGCTTGGACCAAGGCCATCGCCGATAATCAGATTCCTTGGTCAAACGTTAGCCAGCTCAAGGGATGGGACGCGCCCATTACGGACGACTACAAAATCACGCAAACGCCCACCTATTTCTTGCTCGACAACGCCGGTAAAATTGTGTTGAAGCCCGAGCGTTGGTTTGAAATTCAGCGTTTCCTCCAGTCCCGCCTCTGAGCGACTCAGGGTTCTTTTGTAGCCAGCTTTTCGCCTTGCGGCGGGAATCTTTCAGTCGCTGTTATTGGCGGCCATGAGTTCTGAATAGAGCTCTGCGTGCCGCCGGGCTGCGGTGGCTGCTGCAAACCGTTCTGTATTGGCGAACCCCTTTTCAATGCACTGCCTTCGCTGGTCGTCATCGTTGACCAGGGTCAGCACGGCTTCTCGAATGGCCCCGATGTCTGTGGGGTCTGCGAGCAAAGCGCCTTCTCCTGCTGTATCGTTCATGGGGGCCAGCGAACTGGTGATCACGGGAAGCCCAATGGTTTGTGCTTCGATGATGGGCATGCCAAACCCTTCTAAGGTGGAGCAGAATAGGAGGGCGTCACATGACGCATATTCCTTTTGGAGCTCCTGTTCACTCAGTTTCGAAGCATGGCTGTAGTCTATATTGAAGCGCTGCAACATGGCATGTTGTGCTTTAGAGGGCTCTCCAATGATGCGCAGGTGGACATCGAGGCCTTCCAATGCGGCTGCATGTCCTTCGAGGTTCTTGTTTTCGGCCAACCCAATGTGAAGCAATTTGGGAGTGCCGTTTTGTGGGAGCTTTTCGCGGCGCCGGTAGGTTGGCGAAATCATGCTTGGTATGACAACAATCCGATCGGCGGGAAAAGAGGTGCGGGTTAGAATGTCTTCTTTGGTGCGGTTTGAAACGGCGATCAGCCGGTCGCAAGACTTGAGGGGCAGGTCCAGCCAGAACTTCTTTTTGAGCCACCGTTTTATGGCCCTCCCTTCATCCAGCAGGCCCAAGTCATGGATGGTCAAAACGACCAGCCGGTGTTGGAGCTGGATGGCGGTAAAATGGATGTCGCCGGTGATGTGAAGAATGCGGTGGTCCAATGCCCGTACCTCCCGCCAGATGGCCCAGCGTGCCAGCAGCCCCGAGGTAAAGCGGCTGACGGTGTGGGTGTGGGGCGAAGGATGCTCGGAAGGCCATGCGCTGTGCATGGTGCGGTACGATGTCTCAATGCTGAAATTCCCCAATTTTCGGGGCTTTCGCATGATCCAGGAGACGCTGTTTTTAGTTGCGGCG
>DDCX01000117.1 GCA_002336475.1 Flavobacteriales bacterium UBA1995
GGAGGCGTGCTTGAGCCTGTTGTGCCCTCCTTGCCATTGTGGCCGGTCGTTTCGGTTGCTTGGGGTTCCTCCTGTGACATGTCAGAAAAAATCAGGGCAAACGTGTACAACGTATTGCATCCTTGTGACGTGAACATAGGCTTTACGGACGAGCCCGTTCCTACCTTCGCTGCACGCTTTCGCACCTTCATACGTTCGCAACATGGCCCAACGCGCATCCACCGCCCCTGCCACCCTCCAGCAAGCCCAAGACATGGGCCTGCGTCCTGAGGAATTTGACCAGATTGCCGAGATCCTCGGCCGCACGCCCAACTTCACCGAGATGTGCATCTACTCGGTGATGTGGTCCGAGCACTGCAGCTACAAGAATTCCATCAAATGGCTCAAGACCTTGCCCAAGGATGGTCCCCATTTGTTGGTCAAGGCAGGCGAGGAAAACGCCGGCATTGTGGACATCGGTGATGGCATCGGTTGTGCGTTCAAGATTGAGAGTCACAACCACCCGAGTGCCCTCGAGCCTTACCAGGGAGCGGCGACCGGTGTTGGTGGCATCAACCGCGACATTTTTACCATGGGCGCGCGCCCCATTGCCCAGCTGAATTCGCTGCGCTTCGGTGACCTCGACCACCCTAAGACCAAGTGGTTGCTCGACGGCGTGGTCCGTGGCATTGGCGATTACGGCAACAGTTTCGGTGTGCCCATCGTCGGAGGCGAAGTGTATTTCGATCCCGTGTACCAGGTCAATCCGCTCGTCAATGCCATGAGCGTCGGCTTGCTCGACAGCGACAAAATCATCAGCGCCAAGGCTGGCGGTCCCGGCAACCCGGTGTACATCGTCGGCTCTGCTACAGGAAAGGACGGCATCCAGGGCGCTTCGTTTGCCTCCAAGGACATCACTGAGGACAGTGCAGAAGACCTCCCCGCAGTGCAGGTGGGCGATCCGTTTCAGGAAAAGCTGTTGCTCGAGGCTTCATTGGAGCTGGCCGGCAGCGATGCTGTGGTCGGCATGCAGGACATGGGTGCCGCGGGCATCACCTGTTCCACCTCAGAAATGAGCGGTGGCGGTGGCGTCGGTATGGACATCCGATTGGACCTCGTGCCCAAGCGACAGGCCGACATGGAGCCGTTTGAGATTTTGCTCAGCGAGAGCCAAGAGCGCATGCTGGTGGTCGTCAACAAGGGCCAAGAATCCGAGATCGAGGCCATTTTTGAGAAGTGGGACCTCCACGCGGTCAACATTGGTGTGGTGACCGAAGGCAACACCCTGCGTTATTTCGATGGGGAGGAGTTGATTGGTGAAGTGCCTGCGGACAGCCTGATTTTGGGCGGAGGCGCCCCGGTCTACGAGCGCGAATACAGCGAGCCGGCTTACGTCAAAGAGATTGAGAAATTTGACCTCAATGAGGTCCCTGAACCGAAGGACTACGTGGCCACGGCCAAGGCCTTGGTTTCACGCCCCAACCTCGCCTCCAAGCGCTGGGTCTACGAGCAGTATGACAGCATGGTGGGGACGGTGAACCGTTCCACAAACCGCCCTGGCGACGCCGCTGTGGTGCAGGTCAAGGGGTCTACTAAAGGCCTCGCCTTGAGTGTGGATTGCAATGGCCGGTATGTCGAAGCCGATCCCCGCAAAGGATGCGCCATCGCTGTGGCTGAAGCCGCCCGCAACATCGCCTGTGTGGGAGGTACCCCCAGCGCCATCACCAACTGCCTCAACTTCGGTAACCCCTACAATCCTGAGGTGTACTGGCAGTTTGTCGGAGCCATTGAAGGCATGGGAGACGCCTGCCGCGCGTTCAATGCCCCTGTTACGGGAGGAAACGTCAGCTTCTACAACCAAACGGTGGATGCCGACGGCACTGCAAAGCCGGTGTATCCGACGCCGACCATTGGCATGTTGGGGCTTTTGGAGGATGCCAGCCGTCAGATGACCCTTGACTTCAAGGAAAAAGGGGAGTTGATTTTCTTGTTGGGAGAGTCCCACAATGACCTCGGCTGCTCAGAATATTTGGTGGCCATGCACGGTGTGCGTTACAGCCCTGCGCCTCACTTCGACCTCGACTTTGAAGTAAAGTTGCACGAGGCGGCGCGCATGTTGATTGACCGCCGATTGGTGGCCTGTGCCCATGATGTCAGCGATGGTGGATTGTTCACCGCGCTGGTGGAGATGGGCTCGCCCCGCGGCTTCGGTTTTGATGTGGAGAGCGACAGCGAAGTGCGCTTGGACGCATTTTTGTTTGGAGAGGCCCAGGGCCGCATCGTTGTGACCACTACAGAGGCCGACCAAGAAGATTTTCTCGATGTCCTCGCAGAGGTGGGCATTCCCGTGACCTTGCTGGGACACACCACCAAGGGC
The DNA here is from genome assembly GCA_002336475.1 of Flavobacteriales bacterium UBA1995. Lineage (GTDB taxonomy): Bacteria > Bacteroidota > Bacteroidia > Flavobacteriales_D > Sanyastnellaceae > UBA8752. Next base: position 2,357 of record DDCX01000117.1, read on the forward strand.
AAGTGTGTCGTGGATGGCCAACACTATGGGTTTATTGGTGAATACCACCAAGCCATGGAGACGGCGATTCCCGAAGCCATGGCCCAATAAAAACAACGAACCGACGTTCCAACCGCATGCGCCTGCTCCGCTTTCTCATCAGCCGCACATTCTGGGTCCAATTGGGCGTGGTTGTGGTGTTGGCTGTGGTGGGGTTTGTAGCGCTCAATGTGTTTCTAAGGGCCTTTACCCGCCACAGCGAGCGGATTGCCGTGCCATCGGTGGTGGGAATCCACATGAACGAGGCCGAAATGGCCCTTGAAGCAGCAGGCCTGAAGCCTGTGGTGATGGACAGCTTGTATTCCGCCAAAGGCGCTGCTGGGAGTGTGGTAGAGCAAGATCCAGCAGCCGGAGTAGAGGTCAAGGGCACACGCAATGTGTATTTGACGGTGTACCGCACAACACCACCGAGTGAGCGTTTGGAGGTCGAGGAGGGCATGGATGCCGTGGTCGCCCGCATCCTGTTGGACGTCAAGGGATTTCCATTTAGGGAGCGTTATGAGCCCTCGACTGAATTGTCGGGTTTGGTGATGCGCATCGAGGACAGCAAGGGAAAAAGCAAAATGCCCGACGACAGGTTGCGCAAAGGCGCTCCTTTGGTCCTCGTCATTGGACAGGCCTCGTCCCAACAGGTGTCCCTGCCAGAATTGGTAGGCCTGACCCGAAGGCAAGGCATGGTGGCATTGAAAAAGGCGGGACTATCAGCGGGTTTCTCAAGGTGGGGCTTTGATCCCATCTCCGGACGAGACTCTAGCGAAGCCGTAATTTCAACACAAGTGCCGGCGTATACGCCCGGAAGACAAGTCAATGCTGGAACGGCCATTGACCTGACTTTTGAGCAGCCGGTTGCCGCATCAGATGTCCCACAGGTGGAACAACCTCCAATTGAATGAACCCGCATTTCTCTTTTAGTATTCAGGGTGCCGCACTGGCTGTATTGACTGCGATCTCCAGTGTGGTGTGCAGCCAGGAAGTGGAGCGCGATTTGCAATGCGTTCCGGCGGAATGGTCGGCGCTGTCGTCTCCTGATGCCCGCAGGGGTGGAGGCAATTTCACTTTGCCCTTCTTCGACGATTTTGCATCTCCGACTTTTTCCGTGGAGGATGGCCCTGCTGAACTGGTGCGTTGGACGGATGCTTCCGCCCGGCGCACGGCCACATTTGCGTTGAATGCGCCCACGGTGGGTCAGGCGACTTTAGACGGTTTGCGGGCAGACGGGTTTCCCTATGCTTTCAATGAAGAGTCTACGGGATGGGCAGACACCCTGACTTCTGTGGCCATTAACCTCGCGGGAAATACCCCCAACGACAACATTTACCTCACGTTCTTCTATCAAGGAGGTGGCCGAGGCAATGCCCCTGATGACAACGACAGTCTGGTGGTGGAATTCCTTGCACCGGATGGCGGTGATTTGGGATGGAGCCAGGTGTGGTCGGCCATCGGTGCTGAGATGGACACTTTTGCGGTTGCAGCAGTTCCGGTCAATCAATTGATTCACTTGCAAGACGGTTTCCGTTTTCGTTTCAGGAACCACGGTGCCCTTGGGGGCAACGTGGACCTCTGGCACATTGATTACGTGCTCCTTGACGACAACATCGACCCCGAGAATTTCGGCTTTTTCGAAGTGGCGTTTACGGAACCTCGCTATGCACTCACCGAGCCATATAGCATCATGCCGTGGTCGCATTTTCTCAGCGATCCTGCGGTGTACATGCGGGACAGCTTGCAGACCGAGCACCGCAACATGAGTGGCTTCCAGGCGGACAATGTCACGTGCGGTTTGAAGGTTCGCAATGCGGTCACCGGGGAGGAGCAAGATTTCTTGAATCCCTTCTCCAACACTTTTGTGGCGCCTTTTGAGGAGTTCCAAACGCCGTTTTACGTGCAGACCGGTGCAAACGGTGTGGTGCCCAGTGGCTTTGCTTTCGCCGACCCTGGCAACGATACCGCTGCGGTGTTTGAGGTCAGCCTGTATGAGGACGCCATCGGGATTTTGGAGCAGGAGCGTGTGGGCGTGCCGGACAACGACAGCATTGTGTTCGTTCAGCCATTCAGAAATGAATACGCCTATGACGACGGTACTGCCGAAAAAGCATATGGCTTGACGACGGGAGGGGGCAAGCTCGCGGTGCGCTATGACCTCGCAGTGGCAGACACCCTGCATGGCCTTGCCATCCATTTCACGCCGTATTTCAACCAGCAGACCAACCTCAATTTTCTGATGCGCGCTTGGGCGGACGATGGCGGGGTCCCCGGTGAAGAGCTGGGGGAGAACTACTTGTTCCACCAGCCCGCGTACTTCACCGATGGGCATGATGTCTTCGCGTATTATGAATACGACGACCCCATCCCGGTGGAGGGAACGGTTCACGTGGGCATCGTACAGGAGGACGATTTTTCACTCAACATAGGCTTGGACAAGAACACGGATTACAATTTCTCGAGGGTCCACTACCAGTTGGGGTTGGGCGCAGAATGGACAACGTCAACGATTGAAGGCTCTGTCATGATCCGCCCGGTCTTGCAAGCCGGTGTGGAGGAGGTCTTCACTTGGATCGGGGAAGCTCCCGTGGCCGAGGGTGAGGTCAAGTTGTGGCCCAATCCTGCGGCAGACCGCTTGACGGTGATGACGGGTGGTGAAACGCAACCCCGGTGGTTGCGCATGGTGGACATGATGGGCCGCACCGTATCCGAGGTAGCTTGGATGCGCGGCAGGGAGCAGATGACCTTCGGTGTGGCGGATCAACCCCGTGGCCCCTACCTCGTGATGGTCGAGGACGAGCGCGGCGTCGTCCGCGTACAGCGTGTATTGCTCAATTGACCCCCAGTGGCATCTGATTTGACTCCTGATCCTCAAGAAGAGGAGCAACAAGACGGCGAGCTGTTCGAGCACCACCGCATTGTGGCCGACAAAGGCCAGGCCCTTTTGAGGGTCGACAAGTTCCTGTTCAACCTGTTGCCCAAGACCTCACGCAGCCGACTGCAGATGGCAGCCAAGGCGGGGTATGTGCGGGTCAATGGTGCTGCGGTCAAGAGCAATTACAAAGTCCGCCCGGCGGACATCGTGACGCTGGAGTTGCCGCAACCCATGCGGGAATTCTCGTTGATTGCAGAAGACATCCCACTGGACATCCGATACGAAGACTCGGAGGTCGCGCTGATTCATAAGCCGGCCGGCTTGGTTGTGCACCCCGGGATAGGGAACTACAATGGAACCTTGGTCAACGGACTGCTGCACCATTTTGCGCAGCTGCCGTCTTCAGAGGGCCAACCCGCCCCCCGCCCCGGTCTGGTGCACAGGTTGGACAAAGACACCACGGGCCTCATGGTGATTGGTAAAACCGAGCAGGCCATGGTAAGCTTGAGCGAGCAGTTCTTTGAACGCACCACAGAGCGCCGTTACCACGCCTTGGTTTGGGGGGAAGTGGAAGATGGCGGGAAGGTGGAAGGCCACATTGGCCGGTCCTACAAGGACCGCAAGGTTCAGGCTGTTTTTCCTGACGGAGAAGAGGGGAAACACGCGGTGACCCACTACAGAGTGTTGGAGCGTCTCGGGCCAGTGACGTTGGTGGAGTGTAAGCTCGAAACCGGCAGGACACACCAGATCCGCGTGCACATGCAGTACATCGGGCACCCGTTGTTTGGCGACAAGACCTATGGAGGTGCGCAGATTGTCAAAGGCTTGCCCAGCGGCAAGTACAATCAGTTTGTCCAAAACAGCTTTGACATTTTACCGCGACAGGCGCTGCACGCCAAGTCGTTGGGGTTCACCCATCCAGGAACCGGTGAGTTCATGCAATTCGAAAGCGACCTCCCCGAGGACATGACCACGGTCCTCGCCCGCTGGCGCCGATACTTGGGCGCGACCCAGCAGCCTTGAAGGGTGGATTATCCCTCGAGGGTTTCTAGCTGATTTGTTGCAGCTTCCCAGTCGTCGAGTGCCTTTTGCAAGGCTGTTTGAAGTTGCTCGTATTCTTGGGCTTTGGCTACAGTAGCCATGCGGTTTTCAGGATCCAAGTTGATCATCTCCTCGTTAAGGGCGACTTCCTGAGCCTCCAGTTCTGCGATTTCCTTCTCTCGTTTGCTGATTTTGTTTTTCAGCTTTTTGACGAGTTTCTGGTTTTCGTAGGCCTGTTTGCCGTCTTCTTTTGAGGTTGCCTTGGTCTTCGCTTTTTGGTTTCCCTTGGTGTCCTTGCCTCCGGGATTGCCCTTGGGGCCATCTGTTCTTCCTGCCTCATAAGCGGCGATGGTGTCGGACCTTTTTTCGACCAAGAATTGCTGGATGTCGCCGATGTATTGGCGGAGACCGGTGGGGGTGACTTCGTAGACCAATTCGGTCAGGCCTGTGAGGAAATCCCGGTCGTGGGAGACGACGATGAGGGTGCCGTCGTAATGCATCAAGGCTTGCTTGAGTACATCCTTGGCCTTCATATCCAAGTGGTTGGTGGGCTCGTCGAGCACCAACAAATTGTAGGGGTGCAACAGCAACTTGCACAGGGCCAATCGTGCCTTTTCACCCCCTGAGAGGACCTTGACTTTCTTGTCGACGTCTTCGCCGCTGAACAGGAAGGAGCCGAGCAGGGCCCGCACGCGTTTGCGCACTTCGCCCGTGGCTTCGTTGTCGATGGTCTCAAAGACGGTCAACTCACCATCGAGTTCATCGCTTTGGTTCTGGGCGTAATACCCGACGTCAACGTTGTGGCCGAGCCCACAGGTGCCGTCGCCTTCGAGCTCGCCGAGCAGGATGCGCGTCAGGGTCGTTTTGCCTGCTCCATTTTTGCCGACCAACGCCACCTTGTCTTGGCGGGCGATCATGAGGTCCACATCCTTGAAGACTTCGAGGTCATCGAAGCGTTTGGCCAACCTTTGGGCTTCTACGACCACCTTGCCTGCCCGCGGTGCAGGAGGGAAGCGGAACCGCATGGCGGCGTTTTCGAATTGGTCCACCTCGATGCGCTCCATTTTATCGAGCTTCTTGATGAGGCTTTGGGCAAAGGCGGCCTTGTTCTTTTTCGCGCGGAACTTGTTGATGAGCTCCTCGGTATGTGCAATGTCTTTCTGTTGCTGTTTAGCGGCGGACTCTTGGCGGGCGAATTCTTCTTCGCGCCAAGCCATGTATTTGCTGTAGGAAGCTTTGTGGTCGTGGACCCTGGTCGATGTGATCTCTACCGTGCGGTCCGTCACATTGTCCAGAAAGGTGCGG
>DDCX01000114.1:0-10877 GCA_002336475.1 Flavobacteriales bacterium UBA1995
TACTGCAGCCCCTTGCTTTTGTGCACCGTCAAAATTCGAACGGCATCAGGACCCGGCAAAACGCGAATGGACTGCTGTGCCCCTTTTCTCTGCCAATGCGACAGAAAGCCGGCAATGCCATGGTCCATGGCAGCCCGCTCCGAAGTCAATTCCATCAGCGCCTCAGCGTGCGCCGGATAACGCGTGTCCACATCGAGGCTCCTCAAGACCCGGCCCATGCATTCTCCAAGCGGCAATGCCGACCATTGCGCGCGGTCAAAACCGGGAATTAAATCCTGCACCAACTTTTCGGTATCGAGGGTTCCATACTTCCCTTTTGTTCCGTTGCTCCGGGTGTATTCCTTCCACTTGTGGTGCTTGGCCAAATGTGCAGCTTCGCTCCAAGGCCGACCGGCCTCGACTTCCATCGCACCCCATGCCTGCACGAATTTGAGCAAGGGGCCCGGGGCTACGGGGTCCACCACAAGCTCCAGCAACTGCACCACAGCCAAAGCTGCCGGGTGCCGGCCCAAGGCCAAGCTTTCATCTGTAAAAGGCACAATGGTTGGGGTACATCCCAACAGGAACTCAGCGAGCTGCTTGGCTTCTTTGTTGGTGCGCACAAGCAGTGCGATGTCTCCTGGAGAGAACCCGTCCTCCATGGCGCCCCGAATGCGGGCTTCCATCCACAAGCACACCGCTTCAAACCGTTCGTCCGCCGTCTCACCTTGAACCACCTCCACCTCCACGGCACCGGGAAAATCCTTGCGCGGTTCCTGCGCAGACCCTGTGTAAACGGCACTCAAGTCTGCCCCCAAACCTTCTCCCAAAGTGGTGTAGAGGGCATTGTTGAACCGCACGATTTCCGGTGCACTCCGCCAGTTGTCTAAAATGGGCTCATCCTCAAAAGCAGCCGCCATTTGTCCGGCAGCATCGCTCAAAGCAGGGGGCAATCCCCCGGGAGCATCGGAAACCAAATCGGGCAGCGACAACAGCTGTCTGTGATCTCCATTGCGCCAGCGGTAGATGGCCTGTTTGGCATCGCCCACCACCAACGACAAGTACCCCTGAGCCAGCGTTTCGCTCACGGCAACGGCCAAATTGTGCCATTGCGTGACAGAGGTGTCTTGGAACTCATCGATAAAAATGTGATCGTAGCGCTCTCCGGTTCTTTCGAAAATAAAAGGCGCCGGATTCTCCGCCACTACATCGGCAATCATGGCATTCAAGCCACCCAGGGTGCGCACATTTTCTTCGGCCTGCACCTCCAAACTCGCCCGACGCAACGCGGTGAGGGTTCCAATCAACGGCAAGCGCTCAGCCAGCAATCGCCGCGTTCTGTAATCCCGCCCTGAGGCACATTTGGCTTGCTCCAATTCCAACCGGGCCACGGCCTCAAGTTGTTCCTGAAAAGGGGCAATGGCTGCAGCGCCTTCTAGATCGGTTTTCTTCGCCCACTGGCCGTTTTCCGTCCCTTTGGTGAGGGTGCTTCCCCGCTCCTCCGCCTTTCCCGCTATGATGCTGGGAAGCCATTTGGTGGTCACCCATTTGCTGGTAAAGACCTCATCCAAACCCGCGGCCGATAACGCCTCAGCAAGTTCGCGCGCCGCTTTGCGCAAGGCAGCGCGCTTCTGGCTGACCTCCTGGCGCATCCCGTCTTGGACTTCCAAAAATTCCGCGGGCGTCCACGCTGCAAAGGCCCGCAAAAGAGGCTGCATTTGCTCTTGCTCGATGGCCTCACCAATGTCGATGAGCTGCCTGCGCACCTTGGCGTCGCGGTCATCCTCCACCGCCTGCTCTACAAAACGACCCAACAATTCCGTCAAGTCTTCATCGCGCCCCATTCGGTCAAGCACACGGTCCACAGCGGACTCCAGCAGCCGGGCCGTATCGAGCTCGATCGAAAAGTCGTGCTCCAACTGCAAGTCCGTAGCAAAGCCCCGGACCAACCCGCCCACAAACTTATCGAGCGTCATCACCGACAACTCCCCATAATGGCGCTGTAAGGTGCGCCGCAGCTGAGCCGCGCGCTGGGCAAGCTCCAATTCGTCCAATCCCGTCGCCTGAAGCAATCCACTGAGGTGCTTGCTGCGGGCGACGTCTACCGCCAATATGTCGAGTTCAGAAATGACGCGGTCCTTCATCTCTTGGGCCGCCTTGTTGGTAAAGGTCAAGGCCAAAATGCGCCGAAAGCGCAGCGGCTCCTTTGACCCCAAGCAACAAGCGAGGTAAGCCTCGACCAATCGAAACGTTTTACCGCTGCCCGCCGAGGCCCGCATCACACGGAAACCACCAGTCTCCTCCATCCCACCGTTCTGAGGGGTTTCGCCGTGCGCAGCTTGCTTCATGGCCTCCAAGGTCGCCCAAGCTCTGAAGTCACCCAAGCCCCTTCACACGCTTTTGGTGAATCATTTGCAACCTGCACCCCTGTGCAACCGTTTAGAAAGGAGGAAATTCACACCATGAACGCCACATCATCGACATTCCGCTTCTTTTTTGCATCCACCGTCTTGATTGGCATCATGGCCACAGGGTGCAAGCCGGAACCCATGCACGGTGGTCCAGGCACATTGACCTTGAGCGCCAATTTTAGCTTTGACGGAGACTCCGTTTTGGTGGGGCGAACGGCATTGGATGCAGCAGGTAACCGTTTGAGGCTCGAGACATTCTCGATATACCTCGGCGGCATTGAACTCCTCAACGATACAGGGGCCGTGCGGCTGTCCGACGCTGAAAGGTGGGATGCCGGTGCACCGAATGCCTGGAGTTACATCGTAGAGCCGGGCACCTACTCAGGTTTCCGTGCACACCTTGGTGTTCCCACCGAGTACAATACCGATACCGACCCGACCATTTGGCCCAACGACCATCCCTTGGGCGTCAATGGCAGCGCAGGCATGTTCTGGAGCTGGAACACCGGATACATCTTCAGCAAATTCGATGGCAAAGCCGACACCACCGGAGGGGAGAACTTCATCCATCCGTATGCCTTCCACATCGGCGGTGATCCGCAACTCGTGGAGATCAAATACAACGAGCCATGGACCGTGGCAGAATGTAGCACCCACGAATTCAGCCTGGAAGGCGAGTTGCTGGACTTTCTGGTCCTTGGAAACGACACCATCGATGTTCGGGAGGACAACGTGACCCATACTGGCGACAACCTCGGACTCGCAGAGCGATACGTGGCGGGTCAGCAAGCAGCTGTGACCCTGGTCAAGAACTAAAACCGCACTCCGCGTTATCTTGATGGCCATGATGCCCCGCCCGCTCACCTCACTGATGAACCGCTCTGCGGTGTGGCTTTTGGCGTGGGGGGTGTTGGCAGCATCTGGGTGTCGGCCAGACGAAACGGCCACGTGCAAGACCCCACCGGGAACCACCGCTTACGAAATCGACATTCCGCCGTTTTTCCCCCCCATGGACATCCCGCCGGACAACCCCATGACCGTGGAAGGCGTGGAGTTGGGAAGGCTGCTTTTTTGGGAAACGGGGCTGAGTTCCGACAGTACCATGAGCTGTGGAAGTTGCCATTTGCCCTCTTTCGCATTTGCCGATCCCAATCCTGTTTCCACCGGAGTGACGGGGGCCCAAGGCACCCGCAATGCCATGGCCTTGGTCAACATGGGCTGGGCCCAACATTTCTTCTGGGACGGCAGGGCAGCAACCTTGGAGGAACAAATACTGGATCCCATTCCCCACCCAGACGAAATGAACCTGCCGTGGGCAGAAGCAGAAGCTAGACTGGCCGCCGACCCCGAATATGCGGAGCGCTTCCTCACAGCCTTTGGTGAAGCCGGCGTCTCCTCAGAAAAAGTGAGCAAAGCCGTTGCACAATTCTTGCGCACCATGATTTCTGCCGACAGCAAATTTGACCGGTGGCGCAGGGGGGTGACCCAACTTTCGGAACTGGAATTTCAAGGCTATGAAATCTTCAACCGGGAAGGGGGTGATCCAGAAGTGGTCAGCGGCGGTCAGTTCGGCGGTGATTGCTTCCATTGCCACGGTGAAGCAGGATTGCAATTTTCCGACTACCTCTTCCACAACAATGGATTAGACGCCACGTTTGGCGCCGACCCCGGGCTGGCTGGCATTACCGGGGTGGCCTTGGACAGTGGCCGTTTCCGAACACCCACGCTGCGCAACGTAGCGCTGTCGCCGCCCTACATGCACGATGGCCGCTTCCAGACATTGGAAGAGGTGTTGGATCACTACAACTCTGGAGGGCAACCCTCGCAGACCATCGACCCATTCATGAAGTACAGTTCTGGCGGGCTGATGCTGCAACCCCAGCAAAAAGAAGCGCTCATCGCCTTCCTTCATACCTTGACCGATACTGCGTTTGCTTCAAATCCAGCATTCGCCGACCCCCACTGAACCATGAACCTCCGCCGACTCCTGCTCACGCTCGGACCCGGCATTTTGTTCGCTTCTACCGCCATCGGAACAAGCCACCTGGTGCAGGCCACCCGAGCCGGAGCCGATTATGGATTCGCATTGTTGTGGGCAGTGCTCGCCGCCAACATCGCCAAGTACCCCTTCTTTGAATTCGGCACCCGCTACGCCAATGCCACAGGGACATCCTTGATTGCAGGCTACCGCACTTTCGGCAAATGGGCCTCGTGGACCTACCTCATTCTGACCACCCTCACTTGTGCCTTTGTGATGGGTGGCGTGGGCATAGTCACCGCCTCCTTTCTGGACCACCTTTTTGGCGTCTCCCGCATCCTTGGCTTCAATGCGACACCACATGTGGCCGTGGTCACTTTTACCGGGTGTGTTGGCATCCTGCTCATCGGCAAGTTTGCTGCCCTCGACAAAGTGATCAAGGCCATCAGCTTGGTGCTGCTCATCGGAACCTTAGGGGCCACAGCAGGAGCCCTTTTGCACACCCCCATCTCCGCCGTTCCTCCAGCCCCCGCATCATTTAACCCATGGAGGGGCGCCGAATTCACCTTCTTGATCGCCCTGCTCGGGTGGATGCCTTCTGCCGTAGACCTGAGTCCATGGGTGAGCATCTGGACCCTTGAGCGCTACCGGCAAACAGGGTACACTCCTCGGCTGCGCTCTGCATTGCGTGAATTCAACCTCGGCTATGCCTTTTGCGTCGTGTTGGCGTTGTGTTTTCTGTTGCTAGGCGCCTTGTTGTTGCGCACCCATGACATGGCCTTGCCCAGTGGCACCGCTGCTTTTGCTGCAGGCATCATCGGACTCTACACCGAAGTGTTGGGGCCGTGGAGTGCTCCTTTTGTAGGCTCCGCAGCCTTTGCAGCCATGCTCGGCACCTGTATCGCTTGCCTCGATGGGTTCAGCAGAAGTTTCAGCCATGGGATCGCCGCTCTGCGCAATGCCCCTGTGCGCCTGGGCCATGAACGCACCAGTTTGGTGCTGATCTCACTGGGTGCGCTGTTGCTGATCGTCGCTTTCCCAGAGGACATTCGCACGCTCCTTGACCTGGGCAACATCCTGAGCTTCTGCATCGCCCCACCTTCCGCTTTGGCCATGCTCATCTTGGTCACCCGGGGCCAATTTCCAGAAGCCGCACGCCCCCAAAGATGGCTGCGTTGGACCGCCTACCTGGGGCTGGCTTTTTTATTGGGTTTGACCCTCTTTTTCCTGCGGAGTCTTTGGTGATCAGACCGGATCAGCCATCAGAAGTGACCAACGCAAGGTGAACAAGTCCGCCCTGCCTCGGCATATGGACAGGCGCTCTCAGGTAATTTCCTTCCATGCAATCTGTATGCCGTAACAATTGGGGCTTCCACCCCGTATAGAACACTACATGGCGCTCCTCCGTTGGCTCATATTCGCGCTATCGTGCGCTGCCCTCAACTCCATCACTGTGAAGTTGACCGCACAATGCCCCGTGTTCCTTGGCACAGAGAGCATCGCTGCATTGCCTGCCACAACCAGCACACCCCACTGGTTTCAATGCATCGGCAGTGTCACAGCAGACCCCAGCCCCTTCACTTTTGAACTGACGGCCGCACCGGCAAACCACACCGGAGTGGTGGTCGATTGGGGAGATGGCTCTGCCCCTGAGGCCATCGGGAATTGGAACGGCAATGCGCCTCTGTCCCATACCTATTCCCCTGACGATTGGCAAACCTTCAACATCACCGTCACCACCAATGCTTGCCCCGGAGGTCAATTAGGCGTTCTCGTATATGAGCCCGAAAACCCAGGGGCGGTGCTGGTCTATGGCGACAACAACGCCGGTTGCGCGCCTTTTGACGCCTTTCCCAAGGTCGACATCAACCTGGCATTCAGCCCCACATGGAGTTTCAGTTTGGATTGGGGCGACGGTTCTGCACCCGACAACTTCACCATGGATGAGGTACTTACCAATCCCGCATACGACACCCTAAAGTTCTCTTCGAGCGTGGGCGATGAGATTTACCGCATCCTGGGGGCATCGCACACTTACGACGCCCAAAATTGTGCCTCTGGAGAATGCGACCACACACTCACATTGATCTATTCCAACTTCTGCTCAGTGCGAGGGGCGAACTCCCCCTATGTGCCTGGCGGCAGCATTGTCGGAACCGGATACAAAGAGGCCACTTTGGGCAATGCATTTCTGACGTGGGACATCGATGAAGCAGAGATTGAAGTCGCAGATCCTGTCCTCTGTTGGCCTGAAGATGAAACCACAGTGAGCAATGGGTCATGCCCCAATTGCTGTGGCGCATCTGAAGGCAACAACATTGGGGGAAACAGCACGGTCAGGACCGAAAAGTGGGACTTTGGTGCGGCGACGTACATCGGCGCTGGACCGGATCCCACCAACTGGATTGATTGGGGCGCGGATTGTGCCAGTCAACAGAATCACTTGCTCTCCTTTCCCGGACCGGGCACCTACACCGTCACCCTCTACTCGCAGAACCACTGTGGCATTGATACCGCCACCCAAGAAATCATGGTCACTCTGCCTCCAACGGTGGAGGTCACTTCCGATGTCACCACACTCTGCCCTGGCGAACCCTTCCAATTTAACGACGTCAGTTGGGAGGCCTCTGCTCCGCTGACAGCCGAGGATTTGAGTTTCTCATTTACCTATGGCAATGGCGCCTACTCCATGACCATCGCCATGGTGGACGGCCTCATTCCATTTGAAGGCATTCCCTCGCAACCCGGTTTTGTGTACGACGCTTCCGGCGTATACAATGCCGCTGTGTTGGTCTTTCCTACCCTGGCCTCCGGGTGCCTCGGCATGGATGCCGTTCCTGTCACCGTGCTCTCCCCACCCAACGCCGATTTCCAGTTGCCTTCGGACACTTGCGCCACAACACTGGAAGTGCAACCCCTCGATGCCTCTCAAGACGCCGTTGGATATACCTGGAGCCTCGATGGCACAGGCGTCATTGGCACAGGGCCGACACCACCCACAGTCACCGTGGAAGGGCCAGGAAATTTCACTTTTGATCTCGAAGTCTCCTCTTCCAACGGCTGCACAGATTCCGAAAGTCAGACCATCGTTTTGGCTTCATTGCCACAGGCAAACTTCACCACGGCGCCCGCTTGTTTGGGCAGCCCTTTGACGCTCGACGCGGGAACATCTACCACAGATGCAAGCCAAGGCGGCCCCATCACGGCCTTCGAATGGTCGGTCAACGGAAACGGGCTCAGTGGTGAAACGGCTTCGTATACAGCTGACGAAACGGGCACCTTTCCTGTCACGCTCGTGGTCACAACGGCCACCGGCTGCATGGATACCGTTTCGGCTTCTGCCCAAGTCTCACCCACGCCTTCCATTGCATGGGCTGCCACAGACACCATCGGTTGCAGCCCGTTGGTCCTCCCTTTTTCAGCGACAGATACCACAGGTACCATTTCAGACAATGCACTGAATTGGTATTTCGGTCACGGATCAACGAACCAACTTGATTCCGATGGCACGCACACCTGGCCCCCCAACAATGGGGAAGACACTGTGCACTACACCGTGCTCGTGGAAGCGGGCATAGGCACCTGCACGGACACTGAAACCGTCACTGTATCGGTCGCGCCTGCGCCGTTTGTCCAGACCGTAGGAGGTGAGGTCTGCAGCGGAACATCTTTCAGCTTTCAAGGCAACGCCTTCAACCTCGGAGCGCAGGGAGAATGGTTCTGGGAAGTAGACAATGTCTGGTCTGGTGCTGCCCAAGACTACGGGACCATCACCAGTGACTTCGAAGGGTTTTCCTACACTTTCGAGAACCCAGACTTGCTAACCGATACCGTGACCATCGACCTCGAGGTCAGCAGGTTGAATGGGTGTTATGCCGCCACTTCCGCAACGCTATTGGTCAGGCCGGAATTCCAGCCCGAAATCAACGACGCCGCTGGTTGTACTCCCTTTGCTTTTACAGTGCCCAACCAAAACGCCCTTTCCGTCGATTGGGACTTTGGTGACAGCGGGAATCCTGGCCCAGAAGGAGCCAGTGCGCACCTCTACACCATTGCGGGCAATTACATCGTAACCGGCCAAGGAACCAGTGTATTCGGCTGCGATGGAAGCGCCACTGCAGCCATTGAGGTCTTTGGTTCCCCAACGCCAACACTGTCGGCAGAAAACACGCTGTGTGCTCCTGAGCCCGTGAATCCGCAACGTTCCGGCACTCCAGAAGATGGAGCGACTTCTTGGACACTTCAGGTTGATTTGGGCACCACCTACCCTTGGAATGGAAGTCCAGACACCCTCTTGTCTTTGACTCCCGGCACACACTTGCTCACGTTGCTGGCCACAAACGATGAAGGGTGTTCGGCGCAAACCTCGACCACAGTCACCGTCCAAGAGGAGGTAGAAGCCAGTTTTACCCTTCCAGAAGGAGGGTGTGAACCCATCGCCTTTGGTGTAAACGACGTTGCGGTATCCAATGGGGCCATAGCCACTTGGACCATCGATACGCCTTTTGGCACTGAAACCCTTACTGGGAACGCCCCCGCTGCACCCCAGTGGACCGCTGCACCAGGCGGCCCAGGATCCAATGGAACAGCGGCCACCTATCACGTGGGGCTCAGCGTTACTAACCCCCTGACAGGGTGCACAGCAACAGCTTCTGACTCCATCAACGTAGAACCCCAGCCCCAAGGCCAGTTGGTCATCGAAGGACTGAGCGGGTGCGATGTACTGGCCACCTTTAGCTACACTGGAACAGCGGACTCCCTCATATGGGATTTTGGAGACCCCTTCTCACCGGCATCGGAGGTCACCAACGTCAACACCATCTCCCACGCCTACCCCAATCCACTCGGTACTGGGTACGTCACCGTCGCCTCTGTAACGGCCATCTCGGAAGGTTGCAGCGATTATGATGCGCTGGACTTGTCGGTGCCCGCTTTGCCCATTGCTGACTTCGCGATCCCAGACACCCTCTGTTTGGGCGAAGCCGTGACCCTAGAAAACCTGTCCACTGGCATTCCTCTGGACATCGGCACAGCAGGAGGTGCATGGACCTGGGTCATTGGAGGAGACACGCTGATCGGGTTCGAACCCACGGGGCCGGTTGCCGATACCCTGTTGCTCAACTCTGGGCCACTCAGCAACGCCCTGTTGCCTGTGAGCTTAAACGTGGTTCACCCAGAAAATGGCTGCAGTGATGCTGTGTCCACCCAAATTGTCGTCTTGGGACAACCCGAAGCCAGCTTTATTCTGACGCCAGACGTGGTGTTCGACGCGCCGTATGTCACCAATGTCATCGACATGAACCAAAGCCCTGCGGGCACCACCGAAACTTGGGACATTGAAGCCAATGGCGCCTACGACACCAGCGGTGGCAGCATTGCATGGACCGATGACGCCTACGGCACCCACTTGGTTCAAGTCACCTTGGACAACTTTGGCTGCACCGACTCCTTGACCGCAGCAGTCACCTTGGTTCCCCCAGCGCCATTGGTCAGCTTCACAGGCGACACCACCAGCTGTGCCCCACTCCAAGCCGTGTTCTACCCATCAACAGAAAGTGTCGTGGACAGCCTGGTGTGGTCCTTTGGACAAGGAGCCACAAGGACCATCACAGACCTGCTCGGTGAACCTGTTGGCTTTAGCTATTTCGAACCTGGCATCTACACCGTTTGGGTCACAGCCTATGGCCCCGGTGGAAGCGCAGTTTCAGAGTCGCAAACAGTCACCGTCCTCGAACAGGTCAATGCAGGCTTCAGCATCTTCCCGAACGAATGCGTAGAGGTCGGCGATGTGGTCGAACTGACCCCCAACTTCAACTACGGTGACGCGAGCTACACTTGGAGTTTAGGGGATGGAACGGTGATTGAATCTCCGGACGGCAGCATCGTCACCCATACCTACAGCGCCTCGGGAGATCCCAACATCACGCTGACCATCCAAAACGAACTTTGCACGGACAGCACGGACCGCAACACTTGCGTCATCGAATTCGAAGGCGGAAGTGTCGGTGTCCCCTCTGCATTCACCCCCACTTTCGGCGGGGATGGAAGCGGATCACAGGCCTTTGGAGACGATGACCTGAGGGACAATGACGTCTTCTTCCCGCAACTGCGGGGCAACCCCATTGCCTACAGCTTCACGGTGTACAACCGCTGGGGCGAACAAATATTCAGCACCTCTGACCCCAACGTCGGATGGAATGGATACTTCCAGGGCAAACTCTGCAAGCAAGATGTGTATGTGTGGCGCGTGGCTGCCGTCTTTTTAGATGGAACCACAGCGGAGCAAGCTGGTGACGTGACCCTGATTAGACGATGACTGCAATTCGAAATACAACGTTGGCCGCCGCCGTTCTCGGTCTGGTCTTGATCGCCACAAGCGGTCAGAATGCGCGCGCGCAGGATTCGCAGCTCACGCAATTCTATGCTGCGGCTACCCACCTCAACCCGGCCTTCGCTGGCGGAACGCTCGAGAACAGGTTCAGCTTCCATTACCGGAACCAATGGCCCGG
>DDCX01000114.1:10929-20996 GCA_002336475.1 Flavobacteriales bacterium UBA1995
TTTGGTTTTCAGTACAGCTACGAAGTGCCCCTCGGCGAAAGACTCTCCTTTAGGCCAGGACTTCAACTGGGGTGGAGCAGCCGCGGATTGCTGAACTGGAACGACCTGGTCTTTGGCGACCAAATAAACCGAGGCACGGCGGGTTCCGGAGCCACCGGTTCTCTGGAAGGCCTGCAGAACTTCCAACTGGTGCGCAACTACTTCGATGTGGCCGCCGGTGGGGTCATCTACAGCAAGCGGTTCTGGCTCGGCATGAGCAGCCGACACCTGAACAGCCCTTCGGAAAGCCTGACCGATGCCACCACTGCACCTGTCCCCATCTGGTTCAGCGCACACACAGGAGTGCGGATTCCCTACGTGAGCGGACCCACCGGTGCAGACCAAGACTTCTTGGTTGTCGCCTCATACCGCTCTCAAGGGGCATTTGACCAAATGGATTTTGGGTTTAGCATAGACAGCCCATTCCTCACCTATGGCGTTTCCTATCGTCAGATTTTGATGAAGTCCGCACCTGATGGTGCACCAAACCACGATGCCATTTCCCTGCTGCTCGGACTCACCGAAGAAAACTTCCGCGTCGGATACAGCTATGACATCACAGTGTCTACGCTGGGTTGGGGCATTTCAGACGGTGCCCATGAAATCACCTTGAGTTATGTGTGGCGTACCCCGAGTCATTTGCGCACGAGGCCACACCGCATCCTGCCCTGTGCGGAATTCTGAGCAGGCCGAGCTTTAAAGCCCCGCGTTGGGAAGCACATTGACCTCGCGTTCAAGGTGCACTCCAAAGCGCTTCAGCACGTCCTGCTGCACATCCTCAGCGAGCTTCAACAGTTCGGCGCCCGTTGCGCCTCCCTTGTTGACCAGCACGAGCGCTTGACGGTCATGGACACCATGCGTACCGCGATCGTGGCCCTTCCAACCGGCTTGGTCAATCAACCAACCTGCTGCCAGCTTGATTCCGCCGGCAGTGGGGTATTGCGGCATCTCAGGGAATTTCTTGGCCAATGCGATGTGGCGCGCTTCATCGACCACAGGGTTTTTGAAAAAACTGCCGGCATTGCCGAGCACAGCGGGGTCAGGCAATTTGCTTCTCCGAATGGCGATCACCGCGTCTGACACTGCTTTGGGGGTGGGGTCCGTAACGCCAGCGGCCGCCAATGCCGATTTGATGGCCCCGTATTTCAGCCTCAACTCCGGGGTTTTGAGCAGTTCAAAGGTCACGGCGGTGATGACGTATTGTCCCCTGAGGACCCGCTTAAACACACTCTCACGGTAACCAAAGGCACAGTCAGAATGGGTGAAATGGTGTGTCTCTCCTGTAGCAACCTCCACCGCCTCCAAAGCGTGAAAGCGCTCTTCCAGCTCCACACCGTAGGCCCCAATATTTTGCATAGGCCCCGCCCCAGTGCTTCCAGGAATCAGGGACAGGTTTTCCAAACCATACCAGCCCCGATCCAGCGCATCCATCACGAAGTTGTGCCACCCCACACCAGCACCGACCCTCACCAAAACACCCTGATCTGTGCTCCCGACTTCGTTGACACCACCGATTCCCATGTGCAGCACCAAACCCGACAAATCACCGGCGAGCAGCACATTGCTGCCTCCTCCGAGCACATGGAGCTCCCCCTGATTTTCTCGGTGCCAGGCCAAGGCCTCTTTGACCTCCTCTTCCGAAGTACAAGACGCGAAATGCTCGGCTTGCGCCGGCAATCCAAATGTGGTCAGATCCCCGAGGGATGCTTGAGATAGAATACGCACCCAGCGAAGAAACGGCGCGCAGCGGTGCCTATTCGGGCCCCGGACCCAAGCGTTCCAACCGCTCGATGTTGCTTACCCTTTCCTGATATTCTTCCTGTGTCAATGGCACCAAGGAACCCGCCTCAACAGCTTGCAACAAACCCGCAATGTGCAAGCGGTCTGGATAGGTTTTCACCGCCAATACATGGACCATGTAACGCGCACCCATTTGCTGGTGTTCGACCAGCCGTTCTGAAGACTCGAGCGCATATATGGACCTGCCCTCGGGTGTCGTGAACCATTGCGGTGAAAATGCGGAAGTCATTCGTGAAAATTAGCGCATTGAACACCGGCGATTTTCGGAACTTCCATCCATGACCACAACAACCCGTAACATGGCCTACTGGCCCGCCATCATGCTGCTGTTCATCGGTGTTTTCGGGAACAGTGGTTTCAACGGAATCGCCGCCCAGTCAGACGGTCGAGGCTACAAAGTTCAGGTCGGTGATCCCATCCCCGACTTTTCTCTCACCGATCTCGACGGCAAAACATGGTCCAAGGAGTCCTTGATGGGGTCGGTATACATCTTGCAGTTCACCGCTTCTTGGTGCGGCGTATGTCGAAAGGAAATGCCCCATTTAGAGCAAAGGGTCTGGCAAGCATTCAAAGATGATGGCGTCGTGTTGCTGGGGGTAGACTTGGACGAACCCGCCCCAAAAGTCGCAGGTCTTGTGGAGGATACTGGGGTTACGTATCCCGTATGTCTCGACCCTGGAGGGGCACTGTTTGCCAAGGTCACCCTTCCCAAAGCGGGCGTCACGCGCAACGTGGTGGTCAACCGGGATGGCCGCATTGCCTTCCTCACCCGACTATTTGAGGAAGCCGAGTTCGAATCCATGGTGCAAGCCATCGAAAACCTGACACACCAAGGGAAATGAGCGAAGATTTTAACCGCAGACGCAAGAAGGCAGAATCCCTCTACGCGGACAAAAAATGGGCTGAGGCCGAGCAAGTCTTCGCCACCCTCATGGCCGATAGGGAAAGTTCCGGTGTGCCTGCCGATGGGGACATCATTCACGATCATGCCGTCTGCGTATTTCAACTGGGCCGCACAAAAGAAGCCCTGCAAGCTTTTGACCGCGCTGTTGGTTTAGAGCCCGATCGCGCTTACCGCTATGCCTCTCGGGCTTGGATCAAAGCGGCCATGAAAGACGTCGACGGCGCCATTGCCGATTACAAAAAGGCACTGGAACTCGATCCCGAAGACGCCATCACACTCAACAACCTCGGACTCCTCGAGGAACAGTATGGCATGCGCAAATCGGCACAAGAAAAATTCCGACGCGCCGACACCCTCATGGGCATCCTCAAGGACGCCGGGGTAGACCCTCCCCAAACCGCTGAACAACAAGTGGAGGCCATTGCAGAGCCAGGGCCAGAAGTCCCTTCGACACTGTGGCGTGAAATGAGCGCAGTATGGACCAATCCCGGTCAGCGAAAAGCGTTCTGGGCCTTCGTCAAAAAAGGGTTCCGATCATGATCCGGTCGGGCGATTTCCTAGACCGCATCGTCACCAAGCTCAGTGCATTGGAGAAGCAAGCATGGGGCGACATCACCATCCTTCTTCCCGGACGCAGAGCCGGCCGCAAACTCCAAGAAGCCCTGGTACAGGAAGCCGGACCTGGCCATTGGCTTCCACACATTACCACGCTTGGAGAATGGAGCGCAGAACAACTCGGGTTGACCGTCCCGAGCAAGATGGAGCTCCTTGTGGAGTTGCAGCACGTGGCCGAAGGCATGCGGCTGCAGCACACCTTGCCTGAATGGGGGTCCTTTGACCGGTTTCAGCCCTGGGGCATGGCTGCCATGGCAGATTTCAATGCTGTGGACCATCACCTGCTGGAGCCCCGGCAGGTTTTTCGCGACCTCCGCAACATCAAAGACATCGAAGCTTGGAGTTTCGGGCGTCCTGATTTGACGGCGGGCCAACAGGCGTTTTTGGCACAATGGAACACGCTGCACCCCCTGCACACCGCTTTCCATGAGCACCTTCAAGAACACGGCTCCTGTACCTCTGGCATGCTCGCCCGGCTCATGGCCACCCAAGAGGGCGCACTGCGCCATGTTTCCGGACCGGTGTGGATGGCCGGTGCCAATGCCCTTACACCGGCAGAGCATAAGACCGTGGACCGGCTGATTCAATCAGGATGGGGTGAATGGATCTGGGACACCGACCGCAGTTACGTCCGAGAAGGATTGGAGGCAGGACGGTTCGTCCGGGAAATTGTGAGCAAGGAACGGCAATCGGACCTCCCTGACCCGATGGCTGAGGTCACCGGAGTTGGAAAAGACAAGGTCCGAGATTGGAACATGGTCACGTGCAGTTCGCGCACCATGCAGACCCAATATGTGCGCCAACACCTCGAGTCTATTGGCCAGAAGGACCTCGACCGCGTTGCGGTCATTTTACCCTCAGCCGACCTCGCACCATTGGTATTGGCGTCCATTCCACCCAGCGTTGACAAAGTCAACCTCACCATGGGGGTTCCCTTGGACCGCACCCCATTGCGCAGTTTCCTTCACCTGCTCTTTGGACTGCACGGGGACAATGGGCGTTTGCACCACAGCAGGGTTCGCGGCCTCTTGGCCCACCCCCTGACCCGTGCCATTCATCCCGATGCGGCAGAACAATTGGGTGCCCTCACCAAGCGCTGCACCCAACAGACCCTCATCAGACTGACCCGCCAAGACTTCGCGGATTTCCCGAAGGTCGAAGCCCTGCTCAGCCCGTGGTGGGCCGGCCAAGATGCTGCACTGTCCGACCGAGACGATGGGACCACTGCCGTGCTCTCACAAGCCGCCCGGTGGACCAACAACAGCAAAAGCCTGGCCAAAGATCCTTGGCTCAGCGCCACTTGGATGGGGTTTCGAGACGTGGTCGCGCTGCATGAACGCAGCATCGAAAAAACAGGCACGCCGCCCAACCTCGCAGAAACAAGGAACCGCGTCCAACGTTGGATGGCACAGCATGCCGTCGATCTTTCCGGCGAACCTTTAGAGGGCCTGCAGGTCATGGGATTGCTCGAAAGCAGGGGACTCGATTTCGACGAAGTGTTTGTGTTGGATGTCAATGAAGGCACCCTACCCGACGGTGCTCCCCCACCCTCTTTTATGCCCTTGGACCTGCAACGTTCCATCGGCCTGCCCGGAAGGCCGGAGCGCGACGGCATCTTTTCCGCTTACCTGCACCGACTCTTGCACCGTTCGCGCAAAGTCCACTTGCTCTGCGTTGGAGCCGACTTGGGCGACAGTGGTACAGAACCCAGTCGGTTCTTGGGCCAACTCGAGGCTTGGGCCAAGTCTTCCTTATCTGGCGTGGCGATCAACAAGTCACTGTGGTCCACTCCTTTGCCCGACCCGGCACCCCCTGTCCCCGCCCTAAGGTGGAGCGCAGATGCCCAGCAATCCATGGAGGAAATGCTCACCAGAGGTGTCAGCCCATCGGCATTAAACCAAGCCCTCACTTGTGAGCGCCAGTTCCATTATCGCTATGTCTTAGGACTGGGAGAAACAGACACTGTAGAAGAACACCTCGAAGCCAGTACCATTGGCACAGTCATCCACAAAGCTGTAGAAGAAGGCCTGCAATCTGCCGTGGGAAAGGTCCTCCAAAAACAAGACCTCAAAGCCCTGGCTCGCGAGGTCAAACCCAAACTTGTCGCCGCACTCGCCGCGACCAAGAAAGGCGCGCAGGCCGATACGGGAGAGAACGTCCTGGTTCTCCGAATGGCCGCAGCCATGATCGGCAGGTGGGTCCGAGATGAATTGAGGGAATGGTCAGACGGAACGGAAGTAACCCTTGTCGGTCTTGAGGAGGACCTCTTTAGGACGTTCACCCTCGACGACGGCCGCTCGATTTCCTTTAAGGGCGTGGCAGATCGCGTTGAAATCCACAAAAACCCACGGCGCGAAGTCTGGCAAGTCGTCGACTACAAAACAGGCGCTGTAGAAGGCAGGGAATTGCGACTCAAGGGAAATTGGGACGAGACCCTGCGAAAAGGCAAGCATGGCAAGGCCCTGCAATTGCTCCTTTATGCTGCCATGTTGCGCGAGAAACACCCTGAGGCTCAAGCCATTCGTTCCGCCATTCGGGCTGGGCGCAAAGGCGCCGGTGATGCCACCAGTCTGCTCACCCTAGAATGGGATGGAACTTCACTGCTCAACCACGAACACGACGACGCCCTTAAAACGTGGCTCGGCGAGGTGGTCTCTGCACTCCTTCCTGCCAATGATGAAGACTCCGTTGCGCACAACACAGAAAGCAAGTGGTGTGCCGATTGCCTGACCCTGGAGTAGATTCACTTTATGCAGGTCGGCTCCACTTCAAACGAGGGCAACACCTTGAAAAAGGTGCTGATCATCGCCTATTACTGGCCACCTGCTGGAGGCCCCGGAGTACAGCGCTGGCTCAAATTCTCCAAGTACCTCCCCGAAAACGGCTGGGCGCCTACACTCTTGGTCCCCGAAGGGGCGGCTTATCCTGTTCTCGATGCTTCCCTGACTGAAGAAATTCCAGAGGGCATCGATGTGGTCAAGGTTCCCATTTTCGAACCTTATGACTTGGCCATTGGCTTGTTCCAAGGCAAAAAAGGCACCGAGCGTCTCGGGTCGGTTTCCGCTACGACCAAAAGGTCCTTGAGTCAAACGCTCATGCTGTGGGCACGTGGAAATTTGCTCATACCTGACCCCCGCATTTTGTGGCGCCGCCGTGCGCGCAAAGCAGGAGAGCGCATCTGGAAAAATGCAGAAGCAGAAGGCCATCCTTTCCAAGCACTGGTCACCACTGGACCGCCCCACAGTGTGCACCTCATAGGCCTTGATTTGAAAAAAAGGCTCAACATGCCTTGGCTTGCCGACTTCAGAGACCTCTGGAGAGAAATGGACTACCTGGAAGATTTCTTGCCCACCGAGCGCACCAAAAGACGACACGCCGAGTTGGAACAGGCCGTGGTCCATCATGCCGATCAAGTCACGGTGCCGACACCTGGTGTGAGCGGTTCATTGCAGCTTCAGAACGGTGCCTTGTCCCACAAATTCTCACTCATCCACAACGGATGGGACCCGAGCGACATTGAAAAAGAAACTGCCGGCGCAGAGAAGGTTCAGCCCGAGAAGACCAGCGACACTTTTCACTTGGGGCATTTTGGATCGCTTTTTCCCACGCGGAACATGCCGGGACTTTGGCAAGCGATTCGACAATGGAATGCCCAGGTACCTGAAGGGCGGAAACCCATCCACTTGGATCTGGCAGGCAACATCAACGCCAACGTCCGAGCATCCATAACGTCCGCGCTCAATGACACAGAGTGGACGGATCACGGTTACATGTCCCATGCCAAAGCCATCGAAAAAATGATGGCCATGGACGCCCTGCTGTTGGCTCAGAACAACAACCAAACGGGACAGTGGGCCATTCCAGGCAAGGCCTTTGAATACCTCGCCACAGGAATCCCCATTGCGGTTGTCTGCCCCATGCCCAGCGACCTCGGCGACCTCACCGCGGAATGGGGGCTCACCGCAGCACACCATGATGATGTGGAAGGCTGCACCAACATGCTGCATGCCCTCTTCCTGCCCTACACTTCGAACCTTCAAGTGGCCTTGAATTTTTCGAGAAAGACCCTGACCACAAAAATGGCCAGTTGCCTGAATGAAATTTCCGACAACCTGGATTGATGGCACGGTACAGAGTCCAAACCCAAGCTTTTCGGAACTTCCTGAGCATACTGCTCGGCTTTTTCCTCGGCGCAGTCAACAACCTGGTCATCCTGCCATGGGCCTTTGCCGATGATTTGGGGGAATGGGGACTGGTCCGCTCGGTGATGGCGTGGGCTTCCTTGATCTCCCCCATCCTGCTCTTCGGCGCACCATCGGCAATGAACCGGTATTCAGGCTTGTTGGGCCGCTCCCATCAAATCCCCAAGCTGATGGGGACCTTGCTCAGGCCGCCCTTGGTGCTCTTCACTGTTTTTGTGGCAATTCCTGCCCTGGTGTTTCCCGAAGGCGTGAGCAACATGCTCAGCCTGAGTGAAGCTCACAGCCAAGCGGTCCGGCCCATTGCGGTGCTGTCCGCCATCCTCACCGCTCAGCGTTTTCTGGCCGGATACTTGTCGACCAAATTGAAAACCACCTTGGCCATGTTTGCCCAGGAGACCATTTTCAAGTTGGGCTACGCGTGTTTGGCCCTGAGCTTGGGCTTAGGCTGGTTGGGCAAACCAGAGTTTTTGCCCGCATACCTCCTGCTCAACGCCTTGGTCCTGTTGGTTCTGTTTGCCCAGTCCCTGGCCAATCAATTCAAAGTCGATCTCCGCGGTATTGGGCCATCAAAAATCCGCAAAGAAATTCGCCAATACGGCGGTGCACTGGTCCTGGGAAGCGGTGCTTGGGTCATCCTCAACCAATTGGACATCATCATGGTCGGAAGCCTGCTCGGCCTCGGTAAGGTGCCTGTATTTACAGTCGCCGCCTTTGTCGCCACCGTGTCCACCTTGCCGCAGCGTGCAGCCCAACGCCTGTTGCAGCCGCTCATATCCCGGGCACTGGACATCGATGATGCTGCGGAGATCAACCGATTGATCCGACTCAGTCACCGCATCCTTTTACTGAGCAGCGGGTGGATTCTCACTTGTGTCTGGGTGGCCACTCCACAAATAGACCAGCTGCTGCAGCCCGAATTTCGAGGAATGTCATGGGTCATATTGACCTTGGGGTTGGCCAAGGTGATGCTGGCGTCTGCATCGGGCTCAGCCACATTGCTCTCGCAGTCCAACCATTTCAGAAAGATGGTGGTGGTCAATTGGACCATGATCGCATTGGCGGTTCCATTGAACCTGCTGCTCATCCCTGAATCAGGTCTGGGGATGGGACTTACAGGTGCTGCTCTGGCCACCCTCATTTCCATCGTCGTGTCCGTAATCAGCCGACAGGTTTTGTTGTGGCACATTTGGAGACGGATGGTCCCCAGCCTTCAAACCCTCCAGATTTGCGGGGTACTGATGCTGCCTGCCTTTGTTATGGTTCAGTGGAATCCAGACTGGCCTCACTTGGTCACCATTTTGGTGAAAAGCATCACCGTCACGGGTTGGGCCGCTTTTGCCACCATCAAGCTCAACCTCGCTCCAGAAGGGGTTGAATTCGCCACAACCAGGGCCCCCTGGTTGGCCAAGTGGCTCAAGTCCTGATTACTGGCGAAGCCACTCCTGGGTGCGGTATACAAACCCCCAGTATCCACGGACTTTGAGAACATCGGGCTCTCCCTCTTCAAACCACATTTTACAATCGTAAACGCGGCCGTTTTTAGGGTCGCAGATAGAGCCCTCGCTCCACTCTCCATCTCCGGCTTCCATGCCGCGGACAATCTGCATACCCAAGACACGCTTGTCCTTGCGGTCATCGCTGCATTTTTCGCAATGCGGGTCCTGGTCCTCATCTGGCAAGCGAAACAATTCCACTACGGTTCCAAAATACTGACCGCCTTCCTGCGTGATTTCAACGATACTCTTGACGCGTCCAGCATTGTCATCGTCAATGGTTTTCCATTTGCCGACCAAGGACTGGGCCGAGAGACAAGAGGCAGCGCAAAACAGTGCGAGGGTCAAGAGAATTCGTTGCATGGGGCCAAATTAATCGGTGGTAGACAAAGAAGGACCATCGCTTGAATCCCTGTTTCCAGAAACGCCCCTTCGCGCCTTGTTCAGGGCTGTATTCAGATCAAAACCGATGATGAGCAAGAAGCAATTCACATTTAGCCAAACGAGCAACAGCAGCAACGTTCCCAAGGAACCATAGAGCCGGTTGTAGCCCGACAACGAGGTGGCGAACCACGCAAAGGCAATGGACGTCAAAACAATGAGGGCGGTGGTGGCGACGGCACCGGGGGTGATGAACCTCCACCGGTCCTTCGAAAAGTCAGCCGCGTTGTACAGGGCCGTTATCGTGGTAAACAGCAACGCCAGTGTGACGAGCCATCGAACCGCCTGGATGAGTGGCAAATCCTCCAAGGCCAGCAGTCCATGACCTGTGAGCCAATCCAATACGGTTCCCGAAAACACAATCAAAAGGACGGCCACAATCAAAAACAAGGAAAAGACGACCATCAATACCAAGGACATGGCCCGGAGCAGCAGCCAGTTTCCCTTGCGCTCCAAATGGTGGGCTTCATTGAGTCCCGATAAAATGCCATTGATGGAACTGGAAGCGTAAAAGAGCATCAGCACAAATCCTAGGCTGGCAATCTCCGGGTGCACACCCGTCTCCAGCAGGTC
>DDCX01000114.1:21054-23872 GCA_002336475.1 Flavobacteriales bacterium UBA1995
ACCAATGGCAACAAACTCAACAGCACCAAGATGACAGGGAAAATCGACAAGAACACCTGAAAGGCAATGGCTGCAGCACGTATACCCAATGCCCCTTCGGCCACACCCACCACAAAGAACCGAAAGACATCCCAAGCACTCATGCCCTGAAAGCCCCAAGGGTGCAGCCGTTCCAACGGCCCTATGAGCAACCTTCTCAAAGGCGTACTCCGCATCCAACGCTCCCACGATTGCTCACCCATGGTGTTTGGGGTTTGAGCCCTCCAAAGAAGCCGCGCTCTTCAGGCTGATGTCCAACGGCATGGGACTGTGGGTCAACCAGCCCAGAGACACAAAATCCACTCCCGCCTCGCCATAGGCGCGCACATTTTCGGGATTGAGACCCCCACTGGCCTCGGTCTGGACCCGGCCCCCAACAAAGTCAACCGCTGCCGCTGCTTGCGAGGGGGTGAAATTGTCCAGCAACAACCGGTCTACACCACCAACAGTCAGGGCCTCCTTCAATTCATCAAGGTTGCGGACCTCCACCACCACGGGAACCTTTCGGCCCTCCGTCTTCAAATGATCCAAGGCGCCTTGCACCGCTGCGCTCATGCTGCCCGCATAGTCGACATGGTTGTCTTTGATCAATATCTGATCGTACAGCCCCATCCTGTGGTTCACTCCACCCCCGATCTGCACCGCGGCCTTCTCAAAAACCCGAAGGCCCGGCGTGGTCTTGCGCGTATCCAGCACACGCGTACCTGTCCCCTGTAACAAGGCCACCACCCGGCGCGTGCCCGTGGCAATGCCGCTCATTCGCTGCATGAAATTCAACGCCAGCCTTTCCGCTGTCAGAATCTGTCGTGCTGGGCCAAATGCCCAAGCCACAATGTCGCCAGGTTCTACATGGTCTCCGTCTGAAGCCACCGTGCTGAAATCGACCTCTGGCGCACCATAAGCGAAGACCCTTTTTGCCACCTCAAGACCAGCAATCACACCGGTCCCTTTGATCAAGAACCCGGCCTTCTCCCTGGCTTCAGATGGGATGCACGCGGCCGAGGTCACATCGCCTGAGCCAATGTCTTCCTGCCAAGCCATGGCTATGGCGGCATCCATTTGTTCCTCTGACGTGGGCATATATTCGTTCAACACGGGTCCTTCAGATATGGACGGCAAGTTAATTCGACAGACCTTCGGACATGCGCATTTCCTTGATCGTCATCGGCAAGACTTCTGCTCCGTGGTTGCGGCAAGGCATCGACGAATACGTCAAACGCCTTTCCCGGTATGCCCCCTTCCAATACACGGAACTTCCAGACGCCAAACTCAGGACTTCTAAGCCCACGCCTGACCAGCTAAAACAGGCAGAAGCGCCCATTCTTTTGAAGGCCCTTGACGGAGCAGACCACGTCGTTCTTCTAGACGAACACGGGAAACAACCCCGCAGCATTGAGCTGGCTCAATGGATGGAAGTGCGTCACCACAGGGGAATACGGCACCTCGCATTGGTCATTGGAGGAGCCTACGGATTTGCCCCTGAAGTCAAATCAAAGGCCAACGAAAAGCTGGCGCTCAGCGCATTGACTTTTAGCCACCAGATGATTCGGCTCTTGGCCGTTGAGCAACTGTATCGGGCACAGACCATCCTCAAAGGAGAGCCTTACCACCACGAATAAAAAAGGTCAGCTTGCGAGGATGAGGACCTTGTTGTCCAACACCTCGACTGTTCCGCCATTCAAGTCAAAAGCCTGCTCGCCATCTGCAGTGTCCACTTTCACGGTGCCCTTTGTCAAGGTGGTGATCATGGCCGCATGGCGGTCAAGAACCCCCAAAGCACCATCTGAACCGGGGAGATACACATGGCGTGCATCCCCGTCAAACAAAATGGCGTCAGGAGTGAGAATTTCAACCTTCATCAGGCAGCGCTTTCAGCGAGCATCTTCTCTCCGGCCTCAATCACTTCGTCGATGTTGCCCTTCAGGTTGAAGGCAGCTTCGGGATACTGATCGAGCTCTCCGTTCAAGATCATGTTGAAGCCCTTGATGGTGTCCTCAATGGAAACAAGCACACCTGGAATTCCAGTGAACTGCTCGGCGACGTGGAATGGCTGAGAAAGGAAGCGCTGCACGCGGCGGGCACGGTGTACCACCTGCTTGTCCTCTTCACTCAACTCGTCCATACCGAGAATCGCGATGATGTCCTGCAGCTCAACATAGCGCTGGAGGGTCTCCTTTACCCGCTCCGAAGTGCGGTAGTGCTCGTCACCCACAATCTCTGGGGTGAGGATGCGCGAGGTAGAGTCAAGCGGATCAACAGCTGGATAGATGCCCAAAGAAGCAATCTTCCGCGACAATACCGTTGTGGCGTCCAAGTGGGCGAAAGTCGTAGCAGGAGCCGGGTCAGTCAAGTCATCCGCAGGCACGTAAACAGCCTGTACTGATGTGATGGAACCCTTCTTGGTAGAAGTAATCCGCTCCTGCATGGCACCCATCTCTGTAGCCAAGGTTGGCTGGTATCCCACAGCAGAAGGCATACGGCCCAAAAGCGCAGAAACCTCAGATCCCGCCTGCGTAAAGCGGAAGATGTTGTCGATGAAGAACAGAATGTCTCGGCCTGCACCCTCACCACCACCATCGCGGAAGTACTCCGCAACAGAGAGACCGCTCAATGCCACACGGGCACGGGCTCCTGGAGGCTCGTTCATCTGACCGAACACCAAAGTGGCCTGGCTCGTCGCCAATTGCTCCATGTCCACTTTAGACAAGTCCCAACCGCCTTCTTCCATGCTCTTCTCAAAAGCCTCACCGTAATTGATGACGCCTGACTCGATCATCTC
>DDCX01000114.1:23893-34762 GCA_002336475.1 Flavobacteriales bacterium UBA1995
CCGTCGTGGCCCTTGGCGATGTTGTTGATGAGCTCCATAATGAGGACTGTCTTGCCCACACCAGCACCACCGAATAGACCAATCTTACCACCCTTGGAGTAAGGCTCGATAAGGTCGATCACTTTGATGCCCGTTGTCAAGATGTCCGTACTGGTGCTCAATTCCTCGAACTTCGGAGCAGCTTGGTGAATCTCACGTGGACCTGCGCTGGCAACCTTGCCCCCGTCAATACCATCGATGGCATCTCCGGTGACGTTGAAGAGGCGGCCCTTGATGGCCTCACCAGTCGGCATGCTCATGGCACGGCCCATCAGGCGGGCCGTCATTCCGCGGCGAAGACCCTCAGTCCCGTCCATCGCAATGGCACGGATGGTATCCTGTCCGATGTGCTTTTGGCACTCGAGAACAAGTGGGGGTTGACCTTCCCGATCGACCTCAAGGGCCTCGAGAATTTTGGGCAGTGACGCGTCCGCGGGGAAACTAATGTCCACAACTGGACCGATGACCTGGGTGATGGAACCTAAGTTTTGGCTCATTGTAGCGAGGATTAACGCTTGATGGAGTGAGCCTTTCGGCCCTTGATTTGGGCGCAAAATTAACCCAAACAGGCGACCTGCTGACATCTCTATGCCCTTCTCCCTCTAAACGAGTTTTCAACGCCTGTGAATTCGCGCCAAAAAGCACCCTTTTGGACGCACCCTCGCTTGACCATCCTAACTTAGCAGCAGTGCGCATTCACCGAGGACTTCCCCACTTTCCGCCCGGCCAACGGCGCATTGTGACCACAGGCACCTTCGACGGCGTGCACCTGGGCCACAGAGCGCTGCTCGATTGGATGGTACAAAAAGCCCGAGAGGAAGAATCCGAAACCGTCGTTCTGACGTTCGACCCCCACCCGCGCCAAGTGCTGTTCGGCGATGCCAGCGGACTCGAATTGATTCAATCCATGGGCCAACGTGCAGCTTGTTTGGCTCAAACCGGGCTTGACCACCTTGTCATTCAACCCTTCGACCGTGCGTTTTCGAGGCTCAAGCCCGAAGAGTTTGTCCGTGACGTTTTGGTGGAAGGCCTTGGCACCACCACCATTGTAGTGGGACATGACCACCGTTTCGGCGCAGGCCGCGAAGGCGATGTGGAACTGCTTCGGGCCTGCGGCGAGACTTTTGGTTTCAACGTGCAGCACATTCCCGCCCACATCGAAGGCGAACTCACAGTATCCAGCACCAAAGTCCGGCAGAGGCTGCGCGATGGAGACCTGACCGCAGCCCATGCCTTGCTCGGTCGCCGGCACGCTTGGCGTGGAGAAGTCGTGGCCGGAGACGGAAGGGGACGAACGTTGGGATTCAGAACCGCCAACCTCGCCGCCACAGAACCTCACCAGCTCCTTCCTGCAGAGGGCGTGTATGCAGCGAAAGTGGCGCTGGTCTCCGATGAAGAGCGCTCGGAAAACAATGCCCCGGCGCCACAAACTTGGGGTGGCATGGTCAACATTGGGCCCCGTCCAACCTTTGACAGCCCCACCGGCAAACCCACTGTGGAAGTGCACTTGTTTACTGCTGAGAGCCCCAACCTTTACGGTACAGAGCTAGAGGTGGTGTTTGTAGAGCGCATGCGGGACATCCAAAAGTTTGACGGCCCACAGGCCCTCATAGGCCAGCTCAAATCCGATGCGGAAAACGCCCAGCGCATCTTGGGACAAGAAGGAAGCCATGGCCTGCGTTAATCACAACATGAACAGGCTCTTGGCCCCCTCTTTGGGCATGGCACTCACCGTGCTGTCCATGTGCCTTGGGCCTTACCATGTGTCGGCGCAGTCCAGTGTCCCCTGGGATACAGCAAAGGTTTGGACGGACTACGATGCGGCACTTCAACGCCCTGAACAGGTGTGGCGCCTGCACCTTACAAAACGCAAGTGGAAAGACGTTGATGTGAGGCTGAGAAGGTTCCGGCAGTTGAGAGAAATCGTCCTCGACAAAAACAAAATCGACAGCCTGCCTCCTTGGATTGGGGAGTTTGAGCATTTGGAAAGGCTCAGCATACGCGGCAACAAACTCACCAACATTCCACAAGGCTTGCTGAACCTCTCCAACTTGAGGGAGTTGGACCTCTCCGACAACGAAATCGAAGGGATTCCTGAGGACATTGACGCCTTGGTAAAGCTTGAGAGGTTGTTGCTCTGGTCGAATGTCATCGGCCATTTCCCCCCCTCCTTAAGCCACCTCGCATTTTTGGAAGAGCTCGACCTGCTCAACAACGAAATGTCGGTGGATGAGCAAATCTGGGTAAGAGAACTGTTGCCGGGCCGGCGGTTGTCATTTAGTCCCCCTTGCCAATGTCAATTCAACGACTGAACCGCGTTCCCGTGGTCATTTTAACAGGGGTTGAAAACGCCGGCAAAACAACCCTTTCAGAAGGTTTGGCGGCAGCCTTGCAGTGGGACTTGATTCCAGAGGCGGCACGAACCGACAAGCGCGTACTCGAGGGAAACGCAGACCAGACGCACCTTCAGCAGATGCTGGAGCAATTCAACCACAGCCTGGTGAAGCTCCTGTCCACCGCCGAGAAAGGGATTCTATGCGACACCGGTGGATTGGTGCTCGACATGTGGTCACAACATGCCTTTGGAAAAGGCCTAGAAGGAGCCGAATTCGCCATGAAGCAGGCCCAACTCCATCTGCTGTGTCAAACCCTGCCTAGATGGGAGCCTGATCCACTCCGCAACATGCCCGTTTACGCAGACCGGGTGAACCTCGAAGGCGCCTACCGCAAGAGGCTCATCCGCATGGAGCTTCCCTTTTCCGAGCTCCCACCTGAGGAACCTTCCGGGCGACTTCAACAGGCCCTGGACTTCATTCACAAACATTGCCCATTGTGAACCCTTCCAACACCAAGCAGCGCTGGATGGAAGCCGCGGCCGTTTTGCTCAGCCTTGCATATACGTGGGGCTATATCCAAGGATGGACACCGTGGTGCTTTGTTCCAGCAGCCCTTGGGTCAGGCCTGCTCGCATGGCTGTGTTGGCAGCGCAACATCCAGGCCGAAGCGGCCTTGCAAGGGTTCTATGTCGCCTTTGCGTTCTACGGCGCTTGGCTGTCTGGAAGCCCACAAGATTGGACCCCACAAGAAGCCACCGCAGGGTTTCATTTAACCGCCACTGCAACTGCGGCACTGTTCACCTTGTTGCTCGCCCGCATTTTGCGCAAGCGCACCACAAGTGCATTGCCAGGCTGGGACGCCTTTACCACAGTGTTCAGCCTTTGGGCCACTTGGTTGATGGTCAACAACCACCATGCCAACTGGGCTTACTGGATCGCCATCGATGCTGCCGCCGTTTACCTCTACGCAAAGCGCGGCCTTCCAATGGGGGCCGCGCTCTACGCCATCTATCTCGCGATGGCCATTATGGGTTGGTTTAACGGGTAAGTCCCATCAACGGATGATGAACTTTACTGGGATGGTGTACTGAACACTCACCGGCTTGCCCTGCTGTCGTCCAGGCTCAAAGTCCGGCAGCGAACTCACCACGCGAAGGGCTTCAGCATCCAGTCGAGGGTCCACCGGGCGAAGCACCCTGCCCTCTCTCACCTTGCCGTCCTTTCCTACAACAAAGTAGACGAAAACCGTACCCTGGATTCCCGCATCTTTGGCGATGGGAGGGTACTTGGTGTTGGAGCTCACGTATTTGATGATCTCCAACTGGGTGCATTGGTCACGCTCGGTGCCCGTCTTGCTTTTGCAAGGGCCAAAGCCAGGCATGTCCTCTACAATCATGAAGGGAATGTCTTCTTCTTCCACTTCCTCTTCTTCGACCTCGATGATCTCGATTTCAGTGTCCTCGTCGATTTCGATGTCCTCAATGACAAGCTCCTCTTCGATTTCTTCTTCGTCATCCACGATTTCAATCACCGTCGTCTGTTGCGGAGGTGGTGGTGGAGGGGGAGGGGGAATCACATTCACTGGGATGACCTCGTCCTCGAGGAGGTCGACCTCAAAATCGAGGGCCCGAATGATGTTTACATCGTAGCTGGTCCATGCCAGAGCGGCGAGGAGCAGAGAGAGCACCGAAACAAATCCGATGGACCTCCAGGTCCCCCGTTTGTTTTCGAGATCAGCTTGTGGTGTCTTGCGTGGCTGCATGAAAGGAGGTGTTGCTGGGCCTTGCTTTTCGAAGGGCCAAATTAATCAAAGGGGTTTCTTACCAATAGGCCACATCAAATACAATGCCCGAAATGCGAAACCGGAAATGCACAGCCCCAAGAAATCTGCTGCCAAATCCCAAGGATCACTGCCCCTACCGGGGAATACAAGCCCTTGGGCTGCTTCTAAAATTCCCGCCAAAATCATGCCTCCAGCGATGACCCACCACCATGCATGGCGGCAAGCGGCACCTGCACCACCACCTTTTCGGAGCGCAATTAGGGCAGAAGTTCCAAAAACAGCGAAGAGTCCCGCATGCAACACGGTGTCCAAGCGCCAATTCATCCACCAGTCGTGTGCGCCCAATTCACCACCCGGCATGGCATGCAAAGCCACCACCGCCAAACCCAAAAAAACCGTGGGAAAGGCGCGGCGCCATCGGGCTTGACTTCGGGTTTCAGCCGACCTCCGCGGCATAAGCCTCGGCCGTCAACAAGTGGCCCATGTTAGGTTCCCCTTGCAGTTTGATCTTAACGACCCAACCTGCGCCGTAGGGATCCTCATTGATCAAGGCGGGATTGTCTTCGAGTTCGGCGTTCAGCTCCATCACCGTTCCTGCGATGGGCATAAACATATCGCTGACCGTTTTCACGGCTTCAATCGTTCCAAAAACGGCGTCCACATCCAAGGTTTCATCCTCGGTTTCAACTTCGACAAAGACGATGTCGCCCAATTCTGATTGGGCAAAATCCGTGATGCCCACAGTGGCCACGTCACCCTCGACGCGCACCCATTCGTGGTCCTTGGAATAGCGGAGTTCCTGAGGGATGTTCATGGCCGCAATGTAAAACAGCCGCGCATCTCTTGCGGGATTTATTGCGTGAGATTGAAGCGCAGCGCAATGCCGCTTTTCACGTTGGTTGTAGCAAAGCTGGTCGACACCTTGGGACGGGTCAGCTGCTCGTCAAAGAAGGCCTGCAGGATCAATTTCCTCGAAACCTCCAAGTCTGCACTGAATTTGATGCTGGCCACTTTTTGACCTGCAGTCACCTGGTTCTCTCGGTTGTCCACTCCTGCAGGACCACCTGCTGTCGGGGCAAATGGATCCAACTTTCGGATGATGGTGGCATTGTCCCTGACGGTAATGTCGAGCCTCAGCACCACGTCGGTTTCCTTCAGCATCTGAATGGGAAGCTTGCCACGTGTGCGCAAGAACGGGTTGGGCACATTGGCGATGCGGTACCCGGTTCCAATCACA
Organism: Flavobacteriales bacterium UBA1995; assembly: GCA_002336475.1. GTDB lineage: Bacteria > Bacteroidota > Bacteroidia > Flavobacteriales_D > Sanyastnellaceae > UBA8752. The sequence continues at coordinate 29,289 of DDCX01000114.1, forward strand.
AGGGCGCTGCTCTTGGTCTCAGTGATCTGGTTGTTGGTCAATCCGAAGTTGATGGTCCGGTCACGCCGCATTTCCACCTTGATCTGAGGCTCATTCTTGCCGCGCGCCTTCAGCGTGATGTCAACACCAATGAGGGGCGACATTTGCTCGGAAATGGTCACCTGATTGTATTGACGCTCATTGACCCAGTTGCCGACGACGTCGCCCGTCGAGGGCAGACCGATGTCGTTCTGCTCGTAGCTCAGGTTGGTCACGTAAGAAGTCGACATCGTGGACCTGTAACTGTGGTTCAATGTGAAGCGCTTTATCCGGTTCTTGAACAGGTTTCCTTTTGACAACCCGTCATAGCTCACCCTCCAGTTCGGAGCAAGCTTGGTCTTGAACGGGTCCAGCGCCACCTGGTCCGATTCTTGGCCTGTGTATGCGGCGATGAATGCGGGAATGGTCACCGCTGCATTCGTAGGGCCCCATCCGGAATAGTAGCCCGTAGGCTCGCTGTCGGGCAGGTTGTAGCTCGACGCATTGAGCCGTTCACTCATGTCGAGCCTGGCCAACTTGAAGTTCCGCCACGTCTCGCTATCGAACGTCTCGTCGTCCTCCACAAAGGCTGTACCCCACGTCATGATCGTAGAGGTAAAGTTTCCCCCGTCTTGGGGCGATTCGAATTGCCAGTCGCCCAACGCATCGTCAAACCGGAAGAAACTCTGTTGGTTGCGGCTCTCGGTCCTGCTCGCATCCAGGTCAATTTTCAAATCGTCAATCGGCTCGAGCTGGGCGCGCAAATTGAGCGTAGCTGTGTAGTTCTCCTGATACGTTTGGTTTTGGTTGGGATTCGCAGACAACCAACCTCGGTCAGCCGCATCCAATGCGAAATCTCCAGTCCGATTTCCCTGAAGGTCGGTGTTCTGGTGTCCCACAAGGAAGGGAAGTCCAGGTGACTCGAGTGCTTCATCAAAACCGGCGTAGCGCGCCTTGCGGTCTACTGAGAGTCCCGGCAACAGCAACCCTTCGTTCCGAGAGTAACTCATGTTCACGCTCTTCACAGACATCATGGCCTTGAGCACAAAAGAAATGGGGTCGATGTACAACGGGGGCTTCTCGTCGTCATCGAAGTTGCCGAAGCCATCGCGGTCCTCGTTCTCCACCTCCTTCTTTTTCTTTTCCAGCTTCTTCATGGCCTCGCGCTTGCGCTTGCCAGAATTGATGTCCTTTAAGAATGGCACCTTGTCATAAAGCGTCTTCAAGCTGGCCTGGGCGTTCAGCGTGATGTCTCGGCTGTTCTGAATGGTGTGGCCCAGTGAATCCTGTGAGAATGGTGCACGGTCCCAACGGTAGGTGCCCTTGTAGCGCAAATCTGCCGACGTAAAGTCAAGGAGCGGGAACTTGTCCAGTGGCAACTTGTAGCTCGCCGTCACGGTGTGGTCGTAGGCCGTCACCTCACCAAAGTTTTCAATGTTGGTCAGGACCGTATCGCGGTACTGCGCATAGCTCTCGGCATTGTTCCGGTCAATCACACCAATGGGCTCACCCACCAATGCCGTGGCACGGCCATTGTAGTCCAATCGCAAGCTCTTGGTAGGGTCCCATTTGACCACATAGTCGCGGTTCCAATTCCATTGCTTCAACACCTGGGTGCTCACCAGAACGCCGGTTTCAATGCCCAAAAGCTCCGCGGTGTTGTTGCGCACCCTGCTGGCCTCATAGGTCCTGTCCATGGACATGTTGACCGAGACCTGCTTCAAACCAGTGTAGAAATTGAAGTCTGTCAACCAGCGAATGGCCTTGGAACGGCCCATCCATGCAAACGGCTTCACTTCCTTTGGACGGTTGGTGAAGTCATACCGAAGTCCCCCTCTGTAATTGCGGCGCAGGTTGAATTCGGTGTTGATGTCGCGCTGGTAGTTTTCGGTGTAGGCGAAGTTGGCACTGAGGTTTCCTGGGTCCAGGAATCCAAAGAAACCGCTGCTTTTGTTGCCCCCTCCTCCACGCGAGGCCATACCTGCCGCTCCCCGCTGCGCTGCAAGCTCACGCTGCTGGGTCACTTCATCAGCTCCTTCCAAGCGCTTCGCAGTCTCTGCCTCCTTGTCTTTTTTGGATTTCTTGTCCTTGTTTTTTTCCCGGCCACCGAGCTGAGGATCAATCTTGATGTTGGAGAAATTGATGCTTCGAATCCGGTTAATCTGCTGGGATTTTTTCTGACGTGAAGGCGACAAGCCGGCATCGGCAATCTCAACGTCAGGAGAAAGCGGATCAAATTGTGGGGTGGACACCGTTTCGCTGTAACCCAGGTAGAGCGGCAACTGCACCCCGAGGAAGTCCGGTAGGAATTTGCCCAACTGCAACGTCGTGTTGGCATCGACTCCTTGAACGGTTTCCCTCTGACGCTCCTGCACCCTCTGCTCCAATCCTCCCCATCCTGGAGTGGACATGTTGGCCGCGACGCTGAGGTTTCCAAGGTCACTCAGAGTCGCCTGCAGTTGTGCCGTAGCTGCCCATCCACCTTCTTCGTTGAATTCAGACAAACGGAGCTCATTGGCCCACACAATGGCGCATTTCTCCTGCCCATCATCGTCTGCAGCAAACGGATTGGTGTCCTTGTCGGAGTTGCGAACTCCGATCATCACCGTGACCACATTGGCCAAGTTGGGGTTACCGCGCACCGCAAAGCGGACATTTCCTTCCAAGCGCTCATACTCTTGGAACAACGGGTAGCCCACCGGCCTGGAAACCTTCAATGTTTGGAGGTCCTGAAACCTCAGGTCAATCTCATTGGCTTGCGGCCAGATCTCCGTTTTCTCAGAAGTGCCCCAAGGGGTGACTTGCAACGGAATCTCGTACTCGTAGTAATTGTCTACGAAGTCAGAACCCAAGCGAATGAAACAGGTCAGGTCATCTGACTCCAGCGGCTCATCCAACCGCGCTGCCTCGGCGTGCACGAACATCCGGAGGCGCTTGTACATCCGCATGTCGAAGTTGATGTTGCGGTAGGCTGCCCGCGCATCTCCATCTTCCAGTCCACACACCTCCAACTGCAGCGACTGCTCGTTGAGTTGTGCCTGGTTCGCTGTCGCCACATTGATCTCACGCAAAATGCCGGGAGGCGTGACATAATTGACCGGCTGGCGGTAGCCATTCTCTTCAATGTTCACCGCGCTGATCGCAAACTGGGTGTCCGAAGGGTCATCTGGTTCGACCTCTTGGGGACCGGCGAGGCTCTCTTCAAACTTTCTCCATTCACCACGGATCAATTCCAAGCGCGCAAACCTCAGCGTTACAGGCTGCCTCCATCCCTTCATGAAAATCCGCATAAACCGGATGCTCCTGAAGTCGCTGATGCCTCCTACCCGCGCCTCGAAGTCCCGAATGGGCACTTTGAACTGTAGCCACTTCACCTGACGCGTATCACCGTTGGGCATCGTCTTGTCTGCCACCAACACGTCTGACAGGTAATTCCGTCCGATGTTGGCCTCGTTCAATTCGCCAGGACGCAATGGAACCTTGTACTGGAAATAACTCTCAATAGAACTCAGGGTCAAGTCCTCATTGAGGTCCTCCGTGTTGGGCAAGGTGGTAGAAGCGATGGGATAACCCGAAGGCTGTGCCGTGCTGCTGTTGCCTTCATAACCGTTAAAGAAGCGGTAACGCTCGAGTACATTCTCGTCATTGGCCTGGGCCACGGGGTCACGGAAATAACGGAAGTCGTCGGCAGAAGGGTCTTGTGCGATTTGAGCGTAGGCATCGGGATCGAGCGCAGTCTGCAAGCCCGACAACCAGTCCGAGAAAAACGCCTGCTCCTCTTCGGAGTTCAACCCGTCGAGGCCCACGTCTTGCTGGCTGTAATCTCCTGTAGAGTTGTCAAACGCATTGACCACATTGAAGGTGGATGGATCGGCCACCACACCCCAGTTTGATTCTACCACTGGCGCAGGTTGATTGGCAGAAGGCAGTCCGTTCTCAAAGGCCAACTGTCCATCGTTGAGCAAGTCCTCACTCACTGATCCCAGGTTCATGTAGAGCTCGCCCCCGGTGTCATTGGGGCTGTCGTCATTGAAGGGGTCCATCACCCAGAATTGGATATACTCCACGTTGGAAAGCTCAAAGTCCGTGGTCAACAAAGCCCGCTGAATGCCCCCCCACCGCTCTTCGGGAGCCTGCAATGAGCCGTCTTGGTTCAACCCGGGGACTGGTCCAAGTCCCTCGGCAGGGACGTAGTTGTATGGTCCTCGGACCGTGGGGTCAAAGGACAGGTCGAATGTGGGCAGGTTCTCTGGCGTACCCAACGGCAACTGCCTGTTGGGAAACACTTCCTTGTTTTCGACCAAGCGCATCAGGTGATTGGAGCGTACATCCAAATCCACCTGCCCGTCTTGCAAACCTCCACCGAAGAAACTGGGGTCAATGGTGTACCAGTTCAGACGGGCGCGGTTGTAGTTGAACAAGAGGCTGTCCTCGACGTCCGCTTCCGGAAAGAGGCTGGGCTGAAGTTTGGGTGTACTGGCCAAACTCCACTGCGTCCAAGAGCGGATGTCAATCGCACTCTGTGAGCCCTCGAAGTCATCGATGTAGGCGTTGCCCTCCTTGCCCACCGCCCTGCTGTGTCCAGGAATCAAGTATGCGGCTTCTGCACTGAGGTTGATGTTGGACGGGGCGGATGCTTTGATGAAAGGCAGCTTGTCAATCATGTCCGTCAGAAACTGACTGGAGCGGGAATACGTGAAGTCCGCCCCCATGATGGTGTTGTTGACGGGCTCATCGCCAATGTTGACCTTTTGGGTCAAGGGCCTTTCTCTCAAGTTCAAGAACGTCGCCCCCATGGCCAGGTCCTGACTGGGCGAGTAATCGAAACGCGTTCCAATCATCGTTTTGGTCTGGATGTTGAAGAGGCTGTTGCTTTCCAAGGAGACCCGGATGGGCTGGCCACTTTCCAGCAATCCGTCGTTGATGATGCGCACCCTACCGAGGTTGTAATCCACGGTATAGTCTTGGTTTTCAATAAGTCGGGCACCTCCAGAGGTCACCGTCACCGACCCTTCCGGAATGTTGAGCGCATTCAACATGATCTCCGAGCTCACTTGGCTCTGGTACTGTCCCTTGATCCGAAACCGGTTCAACGAGGGGATCTGCTGTGCCGCTGTCTTTGTGCTGTCATACAGCGGCTGAAAGACGATGGTCTGAATCAACGACTGGGCCAAATCAGGGTCAGAAACCCGCGACTCGATTTGATCGCGCAATGATTTTCCAAACGGCTCAACCGAAGGCAGAAACACCCTTCCATTTTGGCTGTTCATGGTGCCTCCTTGGGTAGCCGCATTGTCCACAAAGTCGTAGACACCGTCAGGCTGCAGCTGCCCATTGATGTCGATCCGGTCCATTCCGAGAACCTGAATCAGCAGTTCACCTTCCAGCGGCGCCCGAGGAATGTAATTGAGGTCCACACCGGTAGAGGGGTCGTTGTACCAAACGCCAATCCGGAA
>DDCX01000050.1:0-1945 GCA_002336475.1 Flavobacteriales bacterium UBA1995
GGAAGCTCCTGCTGAGGAAGCTCCCGCTGAGGATAAGCCCGCTGAGCCTTGGGTGATGCGCGTTCTGGATGAGCCTTCCGACGAGTACGATTGGGATGACGATGCCGCAGCAAAAGAAGAAATGGACCCCGAAGAGCGCATCAAGCTCGAGGACCTTTACGAAGGAAACCTCAACTTGATCCGTGAGTCTGAAGTGGTTGAAGGCACCGTTGTCAGCATCGGTAAAAAGGAAATTGTCGTCAACATTGGCTACAAGTCAGAGGGAGTCATTGGCGCCTCTGAGTTCCGATATAACCCAGAACTCCGTGTTGGAGATTCAGTGCCTGTTTTCGTTGAGCAGCAGGAAGACCGGAACGGTCAACTTGTAGTTTCACACAGAACAGCGCGCATCCATAGTGCTTGGCTTAAGGTCAATTCATCTATGGAGAACGATGAAATCATCATGGGTACGATCAAGTGTCGTACCAAAGGTGGTTTGATTGTAGACGTATTTGGCATCGAGGCATTCTTGCCAGGCAGCCAGATTGATGTGAAGCCCATCCGCGACTACGATGAGTACGTCGGTAAGCAGATGGAATTCAAGGTTGTCAAGATCAACCAGGAGTACAAGAACGTGGTTGTTTCACACAAGGCGCTTATCGAGGCCGAGCTGGAGGAGCAAAAGCGTCAGATCATCGGTGGTCTCGAAAAGGGCCAGGTACTCGAAGGTGTGGTCAAGAACATCACTTCGTACGGTGTCTTCGTCGACCTTGGTGGCGTGGACGGACTGGTGCACATCACAGACCTCAGCTGGGGCCGTGTGAACCACCCAGAAGAGGTGGTCGAAGTGGACCAGAGCTTGAACGTTGTGATCCTCGACTTCGACGACGACCGCAAGCGCATTGCGCTTGGCATTAAGCAGCTGACTGCGCACCCATGGGATGCCATGTCGGAAGGCGTCAACGTCGGAGACAAGATCAAAGGAAAAGTTGTGGTTGTTGCAGACTACGGTGCTTTCGTCGAAGTGGCGGAAGGTGTCGAAGGATTGCTTCACGTCAGCGAAATGAGCTGGAGCCAGCACTTGCGCAGTGCGCAGGAGTTCCTGAAAGTGGGAGACGAGATCGAGACCATCATCTTGGGCATCGACCGCGAAGAGCGGAAGATGAGCTTGGGCATGAAGCAGCTCGTTCCAGATCCATGGGACAACATCGAGTTCAAGTTCCCTGTGCAGTCTAAGCACAGCGGAAAGGTGCGCAACTTCACCAACTTCGGCCTGTTTGTCGAGATGGAGGAAGGCATCGATGGACTGGTCCACATCTCAGACTTGAGCTGGGAAAAGAAGATCAAGCACCCATCGGAGTTCTGTAATGTTGGCGATGAGATCGACGTGGTCGTTCTCGAGCTCGACAAGACGAACCGCCGCATGAGCCTCGGTCACAAGCAGCTTCAGGAAAACCCCTGGGATACGTTCGAAACAGTGTTCGAGGTGGGCTCTACCCACAAAGGCACGGTGGTGACCATAGACGGCAGCAATGTCAGCGTGGCACTTCCATATGGAGTCGAAGGTTTCTGCCAAGCGAAGCACCTCAAGCGCGAGGATGGCACAGACATCAAGGTCGAAGAGATTGCTGATTTCATCGTTCTCGAGTTCAACCGGAATGCCAAGCGGATTACCGTTTCGCACCTGCGCACTTATGAGGAGCCACCCGCGAAGAAGCGCAGCGGCACCACAGACCGCAAGCGACGTGATGACCGCGATAAGGGTTCAAGCCCAGCTACTCAGCGTGCAGTGCGCGAAGTCAATGAACGTCAGGCTAAGACGACGTTCGGAGACCTCGATGTGTTGTCACAGTTGAAGCAGCAAATGGAAGATGGTCCTGCAGCAGAGGCTCCGGCCCCTAAGAAGGCGCCAGCTCCAAAAGCTCCAGCTGCTGAGGAGGCACCCGCTGAAGAGGCTCCGGCCGCT
>DDCX01000050.1:2002-9142 GCA_002336475.1 Flavobacteriales bacterium UBA1995
GCTGAAGAGGCTCCGGCCGCTGAGGAGGCACCCGCTGAAGAGGCTCCAGCCGCTGAGGAGGCACCTGCCGAAGAGGCTTCGGCCGCTGAGGAGGCACCTGCTAAAAAGGCTCCAGCCAAAAAGGCAGCGAAGCCAGCAGCGAAGAAGCCTGCAGCAAAAAAGGCAGCGGCTAAAAAGCCAGCAGCGAAGAAGCCCGCGGCGAAGAAGCCTGCAGCAAAGAAGACGGCCAAGAAAGCCGACGACGATGCTAAGGACGCCAAGGACGGAGACGCTTCCTGAGGCTAAAGCGCCACTATGAAAGAAGAAAGGGAGGTCCGATGGGCCTCCCTTTTTTTATCCCTTATTTTTGCGCCGCATTATGGGTCCAGCGAAACTCCTCATCAACCCACTTCAATTCCGGTTGACGCTCGATCGTCTCGCCCACCAGTTGGTCGAGGAGCACGGTGATTTTGCCAGCAGTGCCCTGATTGGGATCCAGCCTAGGGGCATTCACCTTGCGTCGCGCCTGGGGGATAGAATCCAAGAGATACTCGGTGGGGTTCGGCCCAGATCCGGTGACTTGGACATTACATTTTTTAGAGATGACTTCAGACGCAGGGACCAGCCCTTGCGCGCGGCGGTGACCAATTTGGATTTTACTGTAGAGAACCTGAAGGTGGTGATCGTCGACGATGTCCTGTTCACAGGCCGTACGATTCGAGCTGCTATGGATGCTTTGTTGGCGCATGGCCGTCCAGAAACTGTCGAACTGGCTGTTTTGATTGACCGCAGATTCCGGCGTGAATTGCCCATTGAGGCCAAATACGTGGGGCGCAGTGTCGACAGCCTTGACAGCCAGCGTGTGCGTGTGCTTTGGTCTGAGCATGATGGGGGGGAGGATCGCGTTGAATTGATGAATCCAACATCAGAAAATGGCTGACTTCTCTCAGCATCACCTGTTGGGCATCCGCGGACTATCTCGTGCGGACGTAGAGCTGATATTTGAAACGGCCCAAGGATTCAAAGACATCATCAACCGTCCCATTCGAAAAGTCCCCAGCCTTCGAGACTTAACGGTGGCCAACTTGTTTTTTGAAAACAGCACCCGGACACGCCTCAGCTTCGAGTTGGCGGAAAAGCGTTTGAGCGCTGATGTGGTGAACTTTACGGCGGCGTCTTCCAGTGTCAAAAAAGGCGAAACCTTGGCTGATACGGTGCGCAACATCTTGGCCATGAAGGTGGACATGGTCGTGATGCGTCATCCTCACCCAGGAGCGGCCCATTATTTGGCTTCAAAAATAGACGTCCCCATCATCAATGCAGGCGATGGCACCCATGAGCATCCAACCCAAGCGCTGTTGGACTGTTTCACATTGACGGAACGGTTGGGCAGTTTGTCGGGGAAAAGGGTCTGTATTTTGGGTGACATCAGGCACAGCCGTGTGGCATTGTCCAATGTGCGTTGCCTGAAGTTATTGGGTGCAGAGGTCATGGTGTGTGGTCCTGCTACCTTGATTCCGAAGCACTTTGCGTCTCTCGGTGTTCAGGTGGAATACGACATGGATCGAGCGCTAGAATGGTGCGATGTGGCCAATGTTCTGCGCATTCAGCTCGAAAGGCAGGGTGCAGAAGTGCCTTTTTTCCCCAGTTTAGAAGAATATCACGAACGTTTTGGAGTGACATCTGAGCGTTTAGATCGGCTGTCTGAGCCCCCCATTATTTTGCACCCAGGCCCTATGAACAGGGGCGTGGAGATCGCTTCGGAGGTGGCCGACCGTGACGATGCTGTGATTTTAGAACAGGTCGAAAATGGAGTGGCTGTTCGTATGGCTGTGTTGTATCTCCTGGCAGGTCGATTGGGTGGGTCAGAGGATTGACCTAAATTCGACAGATACTGATTCGTGACATGAAATTTGAAGTCGATAAGCAGGAGAGGGTGGTCGTTGTGACCTCCAAAGTGGAGAAGCTCGATGCCTTGTGCGCACCGGAGCTCAAAGGGGAGCTTGTTCTCGCCAGTAAAGAAGGGCACCGGAACATGGTGCTTGACCTTTCCGAAACGCGCTACATTGACTCCAGTGGTCTCAGTGCAGTGCTCATTGGACACCGCGCATGCCGTGATGCCAAGGGGACCTTTGTGCTGTGCGGCCTTCAACCTGCTGTCTCAAAACTTGTGACGATTAGCCAATTGGACAATGTCCTGAAGATTGTCCCTACAGCCAAAGAGGCTGTGGATTTCGTTTTTATGGAGGAAGTCGAGCGCGACCTCTGAGTTTGCATTCAAAATAACCGAGCATGTTGCTTCCTCTATACCGCAGCGCTGTGATGGCGTTGACCCTCGTTGCCTGTCTGACCGTTTCTGCCCAGTGCGACCCACTTGAGGTGGATTTTGGTACTGAGCCTTGGGGCCTCGCTCCCGATGGTGAGGAGACCTTCTTTGATGCTGCGGAAATCGATGTTCCGTACACGGATGATGTGCACTTGTTGGTGCCCTCAACGGCATCGGAAGTGGTTCCCGACACCCCATTGGACGCTCCGATTGACTCTGTGGTCATTTCAGCAGTTTTGTTGGTGGATACCATTGCCGGAGACACCCTGTACTTTGCTGAGGTGGGCATGTCATACGAATGCAACAACCTGGGCGATTGCACAGACCCATGCACTTTCTTGGGGGGTCAGCAATACTGCGCGAGCTTCTCTGGAACTCCAACGGTCTCGGGTGATTTCATGCTCAGCCTTGAAGTCGAGGTATGGGCTACAGTTTTTGGTTTTCCGCTGGCCACTCCTTTTAGCTTTTCAGGATTTCCTTTCCCCATCTTGGGCGAAGCGAGCAATGTTGAGGGAATGGCAAAAGCGGAGCCACGCGCTTACCCGAACCCTTCCAATGGATTGTTTACCCTTTCGGGTGCTGAAGGAAGCTTCGCGGCACTCCGTGCGGTTGATGGACAACAAATTCGGGCTTGGAATGTGAATTCCTCCTCGGAGCAGGTGTCCATGGATGGCTTGGCTCCTGGCGTGTATTTCTTGGAACTCGTGGCCAAAGGGCGCAGGGAAGTCCTTCGCGTTTCATTCGTTCGCTGATCGGGTCTTCTTGACCACTTGAGGTTCGAAGTCCACATCTTGGGATGCGGTGCTGCGTTGCCGCTTCCTGGGCGCAACCCTACGGCGCAGGTGGTCAATGTGCATGAGAAGCAGTTCCTGTTTGATTGTGGAGAAGGGACCCAAATCGCACTGAGGCATGGTAGAATTCGCCTGATGCGGATTGACCACGTTGCCATCAGTCACTTGCATGGCGACCATTACCTCGGCTTGTTTGGCCTGCTTTCGACGTTTAGTTTACTCGGACGTTCCCGAGCATTGAACCTCTATGGCCCCCCTGAATTGGAGGCCTTAGTCTTGGCGCATGAGCGTGCCGGTGAATCGGTGAGAGGCTACCCCTTGCACTTTAAATCTACCCAGACTGATGCGCCTGAAGTGCTGTTCGAAGATGGGAGTGTGAGTTTGGAGAGCTTTCCAGTGCGGCACAGAATTCCAACCACGGGGTTTTTGCTCAGGGAGAAGCCAAAGGAACCCGGGGTCAAGCGGGATTGGATTCGGAAGCTGGATTTGACGCTGACGGAGATATTGGCATTAAAGAGGGGAGAGGATGTCCATCGGGCAGATGGCACAGCAGTGCTCAATGTTCAAGCTTGTCGCGTTCCTCTGCCGCCTCGGAGCTATGCTTTTGCAGCAGATACGCGTTACTGGGAAAAAGTGTCCGAGTGGGTTGAGGGTGTGAGTTTGCTCTACCATGAAGCCACATTTGACGCGTCCATGAAAGAAAGGGCCACCAAGACTTTTCACAGTACTGCCACCCAGGCTGCTCGCATTGCAGAACGTGCAGGTGTGGGCCAGCTTGTCATCGGACATGTTTCTGCACGCTATGAAAATGCAGACGCCTTGCTCGAGGAGGCCCAAGCAGTCTTCCCCAATACTATCGCGGCTTCAGACGGCCTCGTTGTCCAGGTGGGGTTCATTCCTGTTAAGAATTGATGGGGGTTCTTGTGCCCTTGGCACGTGTTGGAATGTCTTTCCCGTGTAGTTTTGTTATGTAGAATGAGTCTCAATAAGGTCATGCCTCGAATCATCATTGCCGACAGCCAGCAGTTGGTCGCATGTGGATTGCACGCTACACTGCGTTCGCATGGCCTGGATCAGGTTGTAGGGAATGCCCGAAATGAGAATGAGTTGTTCGAATTGGTGGACCACTTCTCTCCGGAATTGATCATCCTTGATTTTGTGGCAGACGGATTTACTGTTGAGACCATTGTAAAGCTCAAATCCAAAGGGCGTGTTCGAATTTTGGCGTTGACCGACGCCCAGCAAGGCAGCACTTTGGTGCACGCTTTGCGCGCTGGAGTAGACGGTTACGTGAAAAAGGACTGTGACTTGCAAGAGATTGTGGAGGCGGTGCGTGAAACCCACGCAGGCAGAAAATTCTTTTGCGGTCAAATCCTCGAAACCATCCGAAAGGAGGGCATTGATCTGGAGTCATTAAATGTGGTAGACCCCGATTGTATGGGCGTCAGCTTGAGCAAACGAGAACTCGAAGTTATTCGACTGATTGCTGAGGGGTTCACCAACCCCCAAATTTCAGAGAAGCTTTTCGTGAGTCCCCACACGGTGACAACCCACCGCAGAAACATCCTCCAAAAGCTCGGTGCCAACAACACTGCAGCTGTTGTGATGTACGCGGTACAGTCTGGATTGGTCAGCCCAAACAAGTTTCTGTTTGGACAGCGGCATTGATTAGGAGCGAATTACGCCGCTTTTCTTCTCTGTACTTTTGCCATGTGTTAGATGAGACCTTAATGATAGGCCCATGTTGATGACGACTGAATTTAAATTCAATACCGTAGAGGAATCTCGAATTGACAAGGTCAATTTGAAAGAACTTCCTTTTGGGAGTGTCTTTTCGGACCACCAATTTCAGATGGAATTCAAGGGGGGTGAATGGCAGCAAGGGGTCTTCGGACCTTATGGTGACATGACCTTGAGTCCGGCAGCCATGGGGCTGCACTATGGCCAAGCGATTTTCGAAGGGATGAAAGCTTTCCGTCAACCTGACGGATCTGTCGCCCTGTTCCGTCCAATGGAGAACATCCGCCGTTTCAACAAAAGTGCTGAGCGCATGAGCATGGCATTGTTGGATGAAGGCTTGTTCTTAAACGCATTGATTGAGCTGATTAAACTGGACGAACAATGGGTGCCTGATGGATCGGAAAGTTCCCTGTATATCCGTCCATTTATGTTTGCGTCGGAGGCACACGTTGGCGTTCGTCCAAGCGATGAATACCGGTTCATCATATTCACCTGCCCCGTTGGTCCTTACTACAAGGGCAATGTGCGGGTTAAGGTCGAGACGTTCTTCACGCGTGCCGCACCCGGTGGAACAGGTTATGCAAAAGCTGCTGGAAACTATGCAGCTTCGCTTCAACCCACGGCTATGGCGAGGGATGAGGGGTATGACCAGATTTTGTGGACCGATGCCGTCGAACACAAATACATCGAGGAAAGTGGCACCATGAATGTGGTGTTCGTGTTGAATGGAAAGCTTGTGTCACCGTCAGTGGGAGATACCGTGCTATCGGGTGTGACCCGAGACTCTGTGTTGCGTTTGGCTGCTTACAAGGGGTATGAAATCGAGGAAAGAAAAGTCGCGGTGGCTGAGCTCAAGGCTGGCGCTGAATCAGGTGCCCTGACCGAAGCCTTTGGCGTTGGAACTGCCGCCACGATGACTCCGATTGAGGCCATTGGTTTTCCGGGAGTAGACGTTGCCTTGCCTCCAGTTGAATCTTGGAAGTTGATGCCAGACCTCGCCAAAACTTTGGATGATCTCCGCCGAGGAAAAGGGGAGGACCCATTCGGATGGCGTGTGGTAATTTAAACACATGAAGATTTTCTCCGCTCTCAGGAGCTTTGGCTTTCTGGGAGGATGCTGTTGGGCCCTGCTCAGCTGCTCCAACGTTTGTTTGGGACAAGCTGGTGTGGACCTGATGGGGAGCCCTGTTCCTGGAATTACGGCAGTGGGCCACCATGCCATAGGGGTAAACATGTCACTGCTGGCAGTGGACAGGCCCTATTCGGACCGGCAGTGGCGTTCGGATTCCAGCAGGGATTCGCTGAGCAGAAAAGCCAGGAGGGCGCTGCGCAAAACTGAGCGATTGAGGTTCATTAGTGGATTTGAAGGAGGGGTCACGCTTCAGACACCGCTGCTTGATGGCACCAAATTGATTGATGCCTTCGGTTCAGAGACATCTTGGAACCTTTCAGATCGGCGCGCTTTGGCGCAGACTTTGGCTGACCAGAGCACGACGGCTCAGGTGGACTTGAGGTGGGTCGGTTGGTCCCGGCATGGTTCACGAGGAGGCTGGGCTTGGTCCGTAGAGGACCGGTACTCGGCGACACTGAATCCAAGCTTGGCATTGGCGGAATTCGCACTCTTGGGTCCTGCGGCCAGCATTTATGATGCCACGCTGCTCACCGATGGAACGGTTGTTCCTGTGGACTCTTTGACCAATGAGCAATTTGAAATGGCCGATCAAGGCATCAGCAATGGTCCGATGCCTTTGGTCAACACCTTGCTCGATGGTGGTTCTTTTGCAGTGCAGCATGTCCGCTCCTATGGTGCAGGATTTGGCCTGAAGTTGGTGCAGAGCCGCGCATTGGCCCTGTCTTTTGGATTGGGAGCGCGCTATTACCGAGGCTCGGGCTACTATGAAGTGGATGTGGAGAACCAAACAGCCTTTGCAGCATTTAACCAAGGTTTTGGTGCTGAATTGGTCGCTGATGGTGCGACGTTGGGCAGCGCACTTCGTCCTGCAGGCTTTGGAGTAGCATTGGACCTGGCTGTTCGCGCAGAAATCGCAGGTTTGTGGTTTGCTTCACTGGCGATCAACGATTTGGGAAGCATGGATTGGCAGGGTGAATCATACAGCTTGCAGAATCCCGTTGGGGATTGGAACGACTGGACCGAAGCCCAGGGCGGAGTTTTGGACATTCTCAACCAAGGTCTCTCACCAACAGCACTGTTTTTGGAGGCTACACCTGAACGGCGGGTGGTTGCCCTCCCTACACGCGTTCGGCTCAACGGCGGCTTGCGGCTCGGTAACCGTGCCAAAGTGG
>DDCX01000053.1:0-5932 GCA_002336475.1 Flavobacteriales bacterium UBA1995
TCGGGGTCACAGTTATCAGCAGCAGAAATGGACACCAATGTGGGATCTTCAGCCTCTTCTTGGGTCAAGATGACGAGGCAAGATTCCATGACGTAAGGCGTGTAATCGTCCCAAACAGGGGCGAGTGTATCCTCAACCGTAATCACCTGCGTGTAAGCGGTGTCGTTTCCGCAAGCATCTGCGGCTGTCCATGTGCGCTCGATGGTGTAACATCCGTTGAGCTCTTCGGGATTGATGGTAACCTCACCCGAGAAGAAGGCCGTGATGACCTCTTGGTCAGCAGGCTCGCAATTGTCGATCGCCGTAAATGTGGCTACTGCAGGGATGGCATCTGTGCACTGGATGGTCACATCAGCTGGGGGATTGCTCCAAGTAGGAGGTGTATCATCCAAACGCTGCGTAACAGACGCACATACCGTGAATTCGTTGCTTTCTGTGTCAACACCGACACAGTAGCAAGTCACATTGGCTGTACAAGGATCATAGGTGTTCTGGTTGCAATCAGAGAGATCTACGAGAACATCACCCATCGCACCAACAGCATGTTCGCCCTTGATGGTTCCTTCCCAGCTAAACCAACCACCTGCTCCGTAATTGCAGTTGCGGTCGTTCGCACCGTCGCCTACCTGGAATCCGAAGAATTGGTTGGCCGGCGCATGGTTGAGGCTCAACAGACTGTTGTCGAGGCTTCCAGCACCTTGAAGGTAGCTCATGCCACCATTCATGTAATAGATGTCCCAATCAACACTAGCCGTGTCCACGGGGGCACATCCAGCGTCATACTTGAGACCACCACCGTTGGCAACGTGATCGTTATCGGAAGTCAAACCTTCATAAACGAGGTAGACGTTCCAAATTTCTGTAGGGTCTTCAACACCCTGAACCATACCAGACAGAATAGCCTGTCCCGATTCAAAACGTTGCAAATCCAAACCTGGGCCTGTTGGCTCATAGTATTGGGAATTGACTCCGTACATCTGAATGTTGTACATCACAAGTGCGCCAGCGTTGGACCCACTGATGGGGTTTGCTGTGGTTGCTGTACATATTTCGCGGTTCGAGTCTCGCTCTGATACCAGAAGGCATGACGCTGTGCCAATAACCTCTCCTTCAGCACCAAGAACGTTGGGGGCATCTGGACAGGCGACGTCGTCAAGGTCGGCAAGACATTGAACTGTCGTGGTTTCGCACGAGGCGTCGATCGAGATTTGCGCCCAACCCTGGGAGCAGCATCCGATCGCAAGAATCACCGCAAGGAAGCGGGGTAACAATTTGGACATGGTTTTTGGTTTGGATAGGTGATGGCTAGAAAGCAGTTGTAGCTGCCATAATTGTAGATACATTCTATTTCAGTTACTTCGAAATTATTATGTAATCCGCCATATATAATCAACGCCCACAAATTGTCAGGATATTTATAGACGAATAGCCATTTTATCTCTTCGAAACGCCCTAATAATGCGACTCAAATGGGAATGACTGGCCCAATAACCCCGCTATCAGGGCGATACAGGCCCAACACAGTCTCTTCACCGGTATATTTGACCAGTGAGCCGAGGAAAAAACAAGTGGAAAGGGAGCCATCGTGACCTTCTCGCCCCAAAACAGTACTTAGAAGGGTTCAAGCTCATGAGTACAAGCCGGGCCATGGCGGACCTTTTCGAGGCCCATGCCAAGCTGACCTCGAAATACGTCCATGCTTGCGCCAATGGCCATGAAGCCATTCAAATAGCGGCAGGTTTGCAGCTCGAGCCGCAAGATTATCTCTATGCTTATTATAGGGACGATGCCATGTTGTTGGCCCTAGGAATGACCCCAGAGGAGCTGATGCTGCAGTTGTTTGCCAAAGCCGACGACCCCTTCAGCGGTGGCCGCACCTACTATGGACACCCTTCGCTCAAACGCACTGGCCTCCCCCGTATTCCGCACAACTCATCTGCCACTGGCATGCAAGCCATTCCAGCCACGGGCGCTGCCATGGGGCTGCAATACAGGGAAGATCAAAACCTGTCTCAAGAGGTGATTGGAGACCACCCTCCCGTCGTGCTCTGCTCGATTGGAGATGCAGCCATGACCGAGGGTGAAGTTTCGGAAGCACTCCACATGGCCACCTTGAGGCAGCTACCTATTATATATGTCGTACAAGACAACGAATGGGACATCTCAGCCCATTCAAGTGAAATTCGATTTGGCGACGCCACCACTATGGCCAAGGCTTTTCCGGGATTGGAGGTGCGCTCTGTGGAAGGTCATGATTATACAGCTTCCGTCGAAGTCATGGCATGGGCTTTCCGCACGGCGCGGGAAGAACGAAGGCCTGTATTGGTCCATGCCAAGGTTCCTTTGCTGGGGCACCACACCAGTGGCGTCCGTCGGGAATGGTACAGAGATGATTTGGAAGAGGCAAAGCAACGCGACCCTCTTCCTCACCTCAAAGAAGCCATGCTCAGCAGTGGTGCGGAGGGGCATGTCATCGAGGAAATCCAAGAGGAGAGCAGAGCGCTGGTTCTAGAGGCTTTTGAGCGCGCGCGCACTGCCAGTGAGCCGGATGCTTCCAAACTGATGCTGACCGCGATGGCCCCATCCTCTGTTTTCGAGGAAACGGGAGAACGCGAAGGCCCAGATCCAGAGCCCCAGTTGATGGTTGACCAGGCCTTGCATGCGATGCAAGAAATCTTGCATGGAGACCCCCTCACTTTGCTCTATGGTCAAGACGTGGGAGGCCGACTGGGTGGGGTCTTTCGTGAAGCCGCGACTCTGGCCCAAAAATTTGGGGACGACCGCGTATTCAACACCCCCATTCAAGAGGCTTTTATTGTGGGAAGCACGGTGGGCATGAGCGCTGTGGGACTCAAGCCGATCGTCGAAATACAATTTGCCGACTACTTGTGGCCCGGACTCAATCAATTGTTTACCGAATTGTCCAGAAGCCATTTCTTGAGCAATGGCCAGTGGCCGGTCAACAGCGTCATACGGGTTCCCATAGGCGCATATGGCTCTGGAGGGCCTTACCACAGCTCAAGTATAGAAAGCGTTTTGACGGCCATTCGAGGGATTAAGGTGGCCTACCCGAGCTGTGGTGCGGACCTCAAAGGTTTGCTTAAAGCCGCTGTATTGGATCCCAACCCGGTGGTGGTGTTGGAACACAAGGGCCTCTATTGGTCTAAAGTACCTGGCACCGAATCCGCCAAGACGGTCGAACCAGACAGCGAATACGTCCTGCCCATTGGACGTGCCAAAACGGTGTTAACCTGCGATGAAGAAGCGCCAACCAAAGTCGCAGTCATCACTTACGGTCGTGGTGTCCATTGGGCTTTAGAAGCTGCTGTAGACCACCCAGGGAGCATTGAAATCGTCGACCTCAGAAGTGTTTCTCCTGTGGACTACGACGCCATTCTTAACGCTGTTCGGCGCTGCCACCGATGCCTGGTCGTCACTGAAGAACCACCACTGAGCAGCTTTGCCCAATCATTGGCCGGGTACATCGCCGATCACGGGTTCGAGCATTTGGATGCGCCCGTGCGTTGCTTGGGCTCGATGGAGGTACCAGCCATCCCTTTAAACTCTGAATTGGAAGCTGCCGTATTGCCAAATTCGGAGCGCGTCTCCGCAGCTTGTCAGTTATTGCTTAACTTCTAGTACGGTATCGGACACTCCGTTCCCCTATTTACCCCCTTGGTTCCTCTAACCTCAAATTCCTTTGATTTTGGTTGAACCTTTCGGTGTGCAACTGTGTAACTCACATGTACTCAGTAATGATACACTCCGAAAAAACACCATCAACTGCTGAGCAATGGCAACCAAAAATGGTTCCTTGCAAGGTCCGTGCTGTGCGCCGGATGACCCCGCGCAGTGTGGTGGTGACCTTGGATCCCGGACCTGCCCTCCCCCGCTTTAGACACACACCTGGCCAGCGGGTCACCTTTTGTCTGAACGTCAACAATAACAGTTGTTTCCGGAGCTATAACCTGGTCAATCCATTGGGAGAACTGCCCCAAGTAGCCGTCAAGCAGGTTGCAGAAGGAGGTGGTTCTCAGTTGTTCAATGAATGCCTGCAACCTGGTGATGTGTTGCAAGTCGCTCCTCCCACCGGTCACTTTTACGACCAGTCACTGGATTACAAAGCACACCACCTGTTGCTGTTTGCCGCTGGAAGTGGCATCACACCTATGTTCTCAGTGGCACAACATGCCCTGAAAGCAAGACCTGACCATCGCGTCACCTTGATTTACGCCAATTCCACAGCAAGAAGCATCATGATGCAACGGGAATTGGACCGTATGGCGGATTCCAAGCGGTTTGAAGTCTTTCATGTTCTGGGCGATGGCGCCACGGGGGAAGACCTGTCTACGGGCCGATTGAATCATGCCAAGCTGGACCAATTGCTGAAACAATATCGGTCAAGCGAACTCCCAGAAGTGGCCTTCCAGTCGGGCCCTGCTGGATTCATGTCCCTGATTCAAGCCGCGGCAACCCAACAGTCACGTCCTTTCAATTTAAAACGCTACTCTTTTGGAGAACAGCCCTTTGTGCATCCAGATGAACAGCATTCAGACGCAGCTGATTCAGAGTTGGTGGTTACGGTCAATGGTGTGACGCATACTTTGCCAGCTGTCTCGAGGCGCTTGACCCTTTTGGATGCAGCCGATGAAGCGGGCATTGCCATGACGGCAAATTGCAAAAGCGGCATCTGCCATCGCTGTAAAGCCAAGCTGATTTCAGGGCAAACGTTTCAGGCACCAGCCCATTCGATGGGGCGAAAGCCCGAAAATGGATACATCCTTTGCTGCCAGCAACGCCCGGGCAGCGACAAAGTAGAAATTGAAGTCGGCTAAGTCAGAGCCGATTGTCAATCATCGTCGTTCCAGGATAGCGGCTTTTGTCGAAGGAAAAGGCGCCCTCTGGTGCAGGGGCATCGCCCTCAAATATTTCTACCACGTAGTGCACATCAGTGCCTTCCCTCCCCTTGACCACCAGCTTCACCACCTGCAAAGCCTGTGGGTCGATGAAGCACTGAATGGTATGGAAGCTGCGGTCCTCGGCTCCAAGGGGATGGAGATCGACCCTTGAGCGCTTTTTGCCGTCCAACTCCACTTCTCCTTTCCACACCTTCTTGAAACCCTCTTCCCAAATGGTAAACATGCGCGCAGGGTCCACACCATCCTCAGCAATGGTCTCGGCATCGTCGATGTAGCACTCCCCCATTTCAGGCTCATAGGTCCACACCGTAATGCCATCGCATACAATGACATAGTCGCCCAACTCCAGGTGATACTGCTCCCCCTTAATCCAGACCTCACCGCTTTGATCCATCTGAAAGTCGCTTTGGACATCCACCATTTGGGAGGCGTACTTGGCATGCACAGATTCATACTGCTGCATTTGTGCAGAGACCTTGCTCAACAGCTCATCAGCACGGGCATCTTCAGGCTGGGCCGACGCCTTGGAGGAGAAGGCAAGGAAAACAGCACAAATGGCTGCCATAGGGAACAGTGATGGCTTCATAGGGGCGGTGAAATTAATCGGAGATTTCATCTTCAGAACCACTCCCACGCAACAACTGTTCCAAAGTCATTTCATCGGGCACCAAAACCTTGCGGGCTTTGGACCCTTCAAATGGGCCTATGATGCCTGCTGCCTCCAGCTGATCCACCAGTCTTCCCGCGCGATTGTAGCCCAATTTGAGCTTGCGTTGGAGCAGAGAAGTTGAGCCCTGTTGGTGCAAGACTAAAATTTTTGCAGCCTCCTCAAATAAGCTGTCTCTTTCTTCACTGGCGATGTCCGCCATTTGCTCGCTGTGCTCGTCTGGCACCTCAGGCAAAATCAACGCATCTGGGTAACCCCGTTGGCTGCCTATGAAGTCGGTAATCGCCTCCACCTCTGGCGTATCGACGAATCCACACTGCAATCGAATGAGGTCGTTTCCAGTGGA
>DDCX01000053.1:5976-6158 GCA_002336475.1 Flavobacteriales bacterium UBA1995
GGCTGTCCACTTTTGAAGTCACCCTAAAGGCCACCCGTCCAGGGAAGTTCGCTTTGATGGTACCCGTGATGATGTTGACCGACGGACGCTGGGTAGCGATGATGAGGTGGATGCCGATGGCCCTTGCCAGTTGCGCCAACCTGGCGATGGGCATTTCAACTTCTTTGCCCGCCGTCATGATC
>DDCX01000060.1:0-2890 GCA_002336475.1 Flavobacteriales bacterium UBA1995
ATTTATTATCCTAAGCCCATTCACGAACAAGGTGCGTTCATGGGCTTAGGACTCGCCAAACCTCATTTGCCGGTGACCGAAGACTTGACGCGCCGGGTCATCAGCTTGCCCATGCATACCGAGCTTTCTGACGCTCACACACTCAGGATTGCAAAAGCGGTTCAGGAGGCCCTGATTTCGTAACTTTGCGCTTCTATTATTATACCTTATTGCTATGAAGATTGCTGTAGTCGGAACGGGTTATGTTGGCCTTGTATCCGGTACATGTTTCGCCGAAACTGGAAACGATGTCATTTGTGTCGACATCGATGCGGCCAAAGTGGAACGCATGCGCAACGGGGAGGTCCCCATCTACGAGCCCCACTTGGATGTCTTGTTTGAACGGAACATCAAGGCGGGTAGGCTCACCTTTACCACAGATTTGGCGGAAGCCATTGAGCCCGCTGAGGTTATTTTCTTGGCCCTGCCCACCCCTCCCGATGAAGATGGCAGCGCCGACTTGAGTTATGTCTTGGGTGTGGCAGATCAACTGGGCCGG
Organism: Flavobacteriales bacterium UBA1995; assembly: GCA_002336475.1. Classification (GTDB taxonomy): domain Bacteria; phylum Bacteroidota; class Bacteroidia; order Flavobacteriales_D; family Sanyastnellaceae; genus UBA8752. The sequence goes on from DDCX01000060.1 coordinate 539, forward strand.
ATGATGACCGAGTACAAGGTTATCGTGGACAAGAGCACCGTGCCCGTGGGGACCGCCGAGAAGGTGACTGCTGCAGTTGCGGCCCACGCTAGCGTTGAGTTCGACGTGGTGTCCAACCCTGAATTTTTGCGGGAAGGATATGCCGTGGATGACTTTCTCAAGCCAGACCGTGTGGTCATTGGCGTAGGCAGCAAACGCGCCGAAGAGGTCATGACCCGTTTGTACAAGCCGTTCATTCGCCAGGGCAACCCCTTGATTGTGATGGACGAGCGGAGTGCCGAGCTGACCAAATATGCAGCCAACTCCTTCTTGGCCACCAAGATCACCTTCATGAATGAGATTGCGAATTTCTGCGAAAAGGTGGGGGCCGACGTGGACAAGGTGAGAAGGGGCATTGGAACGGACACCCGCATCGGGCCGCGCTTTCTGTTTCCCGGAATCGGATACGGTGGAAGCTGTTTCCCCAAAGACGTCCAAGCCCTTCACCGCAGTGGGGGTGAAGTCGGATTCGAATTTGAGATCTTGACCAGCGTCATGGAGGTGAACGAAGCACAGAAAACGGTGCTGTTTGACCCCATTTTGAAGCGGTTCAATGGCGACCTGAGCGGTGTACACATCGCCCTGTGGGGTCTGGCCTTTAAACCGGAAACGGATGACATCCGCGAAGCACCGGCCCTTTACATGATCGAGAAGCTGCTCGATGCAGGTGCTTCTGTGACGGCGTTCGACCCCGAGGCCATGGACAACGTACGAGGCCGCATTGGAGACCGCATTCAATACGCGGCCAGCATGTACGAAGCCACCGAAGGTGCCGATGCCCTGCTCATTTGTACCGAGTGGCAGGTCTTCAGGACACCGGACTTTGACAAGGTGAAGGACGGGCTCAACAACCCCTGTATTTTCGATGGCCGGAACCTCTATGATGTCCACGAAATGGCAGAACACGGTTGGGAGTACACCTCGATAGGCCGCAGGGCCACCCAAAACCCAGGATGAAGCGCGTCCTCATCACAGGAGCCGCGGGCTTTTTGGGGTCGCACCTCTGCGACCGTTTCATGGCCGAAGGGTACCATGTCATCGGGATGGACAACCTGATTACAGGTGACCTTCGCAACATCGAGCACCTTACCGGACTCGACCGCTTTGAGTTTCACCACCACGATGTGAGTCAATTCATCCACATCAAAGGTGACCTCGACTACATCCTGCATTTTGCATCTCCGGCCAGTCCAATCGACTATCTCAAAATCCCCATTCAAACCTTGAAAGTGGGTTCGTTGGGGGTGCACAATTGCCTGGGCCTCGCCCGTGCCAAGGGCGCACGTATGCTCATCGCGAGCACCAGTGAAGTCTATGGCGACCCCGAAGTTCACCCCCAGCATGAGGAGTACTGGGGCCATGTGAATCCAGTGGGGCCGCGCGGCGTCTATGACGAGGCCAAGCGCTTCCAAGAGGCCATGACCATGGCCTACCACACCTATCACGGTTTGGAGACGCGCATCGTGCGGATTTTCAACACTTACGGTCCTCGAATGCGCCTCAACGATGGACGGGTACTGCCCGCCTTTATCGGACAGGCATTGCGCGGAGAGGACCTGACCGTCTTTGGTGACGGCAGCCAAACCCGGAGTTTTTGCTATGTCAACGACCTCGTAGAAGGCATTTACCGGTTGCTGTTGTCAGACGAAACTCGGCCCGTGAACGTCGGCAACCCCGACGAAATCACCATCGGCGATTTTGCAGAGGAGATCATCGCTTTGACAGGGACCGATCAAAAGGTCATTTACAAGGCCCTTCCCACCGACGATCCCAAGCAGCGCCGTCCAGACATCAGCCGCGCTCAAGAAGTCTTGGGTTGGACTCCAAAAGTGGACCGCAAAGAAGGCCTCGCCATCACCTACGACTACTTCCGGGGGCTCTCAGAGGAGGACCTGCGCAAGACCGAACACAAGGACTTCACGAAGTACAGCTCATGAATCCAGAGGAAGCTTCATGGTTTGCCCACGCCACTGCGGTCATCGATGAAGGATGCACCATTGGTGCAGGCAGTAAAGTGTGGCATTTTAGCCACATCATGCCTGGTGCAGTGCTGGGTGAAGGCTGCAACATCGGACAGAATGTGGTCATCAGCCCCGATGTGGTGCTGGGCCGCAACTGCAAGGTTCAGAACAACGTGAGCCTCTACACAGGTGTGACCTGTGCCGATGATGTCTTCCTCGGCCCCTCTTGCGTGTTTACCAACATCACCAACCCGCGCAGTGCCGTGGTGCGGAGGGGACAGTACGCCAAAACCCATGTGGGGGAAGGCGCCAGCATAGGGGCCAATGCGACCATCGTATGTGGCCATGACAT
>DDCX01000060.1:2959-4181 GCA_002336475.1 Flavobacteriales bacterium UBA1995
GGCGCAGTGCGCCCCGAAAAAACAGCACCATGAAAGACATGCACCAGCGGCTGCTTGACAAAGAAGCCACCCTCGCCGTTATTGGCTTGGGCTATGTGGGTCTGCCCATTGCTTTGGCTTTTGCCCGTCACATTCGCGTCATCGGATTTGACATCCATGCCGGACGGGTGGAGCAGATGAAGCAGGGCATCGACCCCAGCGAGGAGCTCGAGAAATCCGCCTTCGACGGTTGCGACATCTCCTTCACAGCCGATCCGGAAGACCTCAAGGCGGCCCAGTTTTTTGTGGTGGCCGTCCCCACTCCGATCAACTCCACCAATCAGCCGGACTTGACGCCGCTGATTTCGGCCTCGAAAACGGTCGGCCTCGCCCTGTCAGAGGGCGACTATGTGGTCTATGAGTCCACGGTCTACCCCGGTTGCACCGAGGAAGACTGCATCCCTGTTTTGGAAGAACACAGCGGGTTGACCTTTGGAAAAGACTTCAAGGCAGGCTATAGCCCAGAGCGCATCAATCCAGGGGACAAGGTCAACACCATCGAAACCATCGTCAAGGTGGTCAGTGGCAGCGATGAGGAAAGCCTGGACGTCATTGCACGCACCTATGACCTCGTGGTCAAGGCAGGGACGCACCGCGCCTCCAGCATCAAGGTGGCCGAGGCCTCCAAGATCATTGAAAACACCCAACGCGATGTCAACATCGCCTTGATCAATGAGCTGAGCATCATCTTCAACCGGGTGGGCATCAACACATATGAAGTCCTAGAGGCTGCAGGCACCAAGTGGAACTTTCTGAAATTTACTCCTGGCCTTGTGGGGGGGCACTGCATTGGTGTAGACCCCTATTACCTGACCTGGCGCGCGGAGAAACTGGGCTACCACGCCAAGGTCATCAATTCCGGCCGCTATGTCAACGACAGCATGGGCTATTACGCCGGGAAACAGGTGGTGAAGCGCTTGTTGGAAAAAGGCGTCAACCCCTTGGAAGCCAAGGTCCTCGTCATGGGGGTCACGTTTAAAGAGAACGTATCGGACATCCGGAACTCCAAAGTTTTCGATGTGATCCGGGAGCTGAGGTCGTTTAATGTGGAGACCGACGTGGTCGACCCTTACGCCGCGTTTGACCAGGTCGAGCGGGAATACGGGGTCAGCCTGCAAGAGGCCCCTGGCGAAATTGGATACGATGCCGTGATCGTTGCGGTCAACCACGAAGAATATGTGGG
>DDCX01000111.1:0-1643 GCA_002336475.1 Flavobacteriales bacterium UBA1995
TACTGGTCTTCCGGCATGGTCTTTAGGACGTCCATCAGATCATCCATGGCCATGTTCTCCAATACTTCGGGGCCGCTCCACATCTCAACGTCCACCCCTGTTCTTTCCCACTTCGCCCGCTTCTTCCCTTCCGTGAGGGCCACATTCACGGCGATCCGAGCCGCCCAAGTCTTGACCGCTCCTTTCTCCGCATCGTAACGGCCCACATTCCGGAAGATGCGGATGAACGCCTCTTGCAACACATCCTCTACCACTTCGGCGTCCCAGATGTACCGCCTCACCACCCCGCGCAAATAAGGCACGAGCGATTGAAACAGTGCTTTCTGCGCCGCCTTCTCTCCCCGCTTGCAACCCTCCATCCAATGGTCATCCTGAACCGGAGCACTATCCATCAGACCATCGAAGCTTCACTTTCACAGCGTGTCCTCCCCCATGCTCACTCCACATTTGGATTCCCATCTACAATCCCGAAACACTCTACACTCGTCACCGCAAAGGCACCGTTGACACCCTCTGTCGTGGCCTCATTCGTCACTTGATGGCTCCACTCCAACACATTTCCCGCACACAACCAGCTGTGTTGCAACGAACACAACTGCACATCGGAGGGGAAAGTGAATTGGACTTCCGTTACCCCAGCCATGACGTCGACCTCCTCCGGTCCCGACAGGAAAGGCGGATCAGAAACGGTGGACACCGTCAACGCCGGACCGCCAAATTGTCTCCAAAACGCAACGGTGACCGTCGCTACCGCATTGACCGCAGTCGGCTGACAATCGCAATCCGCATCCACGATTCCAAGAAGCCCATTTAAAGCCGGGTCACCGGATTCCACGGTGCAAGCGTCTCCCACGTTGAGGCCCAGCGCCTCGCAATCCACGACGTAGACAATCGGCGGCTCGGGCAATTCGACCTCAATCTGCACATCCTCGAAGTTCTCCTTCACGCAAGCGGACAGGCAGATCACGAGCAACAACAGAATCAAACGAACAAATTGAATCATGACTCTTCTGCAATGTACCCTTGTGCGCACGGGTACTGATGGAGGTACTCTCGGAGGACGTCATGTGTGACACTTCAGCTGGCCTTTTTCTCTGACGGACCAGACGCATCCAATTAGACCGGCTGAACACGCTGTCAAACAACGGGGCTCATTCTCTGTTTATACCCGCGAGATACCTGTTCTATACCTTTTTTTTGACACAACCGCAATACAAGTGGTCACGTTTTGAAAGGGGGAGAGGTAACACAGCCAAAGACACAGGAAACATGAAATCATTCCAAATACTCTCTATGATACTGGTCTTCGGTGCCATGCTCATCCTCCAACCGAAGGCGACGGCGCAATGGGACTACACCTTGTACGACGCCATGAGCTCCATCATGTACAGTTCCGGGGACCCCGAGACCCCTCCTCCCTGTTGCTTTTACTCCGGCACCTCATTTCAGTCGTATTACTCCGATCAGCTCTACGACATAGACAACAACTACACGGTCTTTGTGCCCACTGATGCCGCTGTGGATGAGGTCGCTGCGCTGATGAACTTAAACCTCTACGATTTGCTGGCTTTCTCCGACATGAGCGACGCAGTGGGGTATCACATCGTTTCGGGAAACTACACGGCAGCCGACCTGCAAAATGG
>DDCX01000111.1:1755-1881 GCA_002336475.1 Flavobacteriales bacterium UBA1995
AGCGACAGTCGTTACCGCCATTGCCGGTAGCCCGGACCACACCCTGTTTGAGGAGGGCATTTTCAATGCTTACCTCGATGAATACCTGAGCGCCAATGCACCCGAAGCCCCCGACGACAACAACGG
>DDCX01000111.1:1971-16106 GCA_002336475.1 Flavobacteriales bacterium UBA1995
CTACGGATACAACGTGGCCGATTTCGTTGCATCACAATACATCGACGAGTTCGTGGAAAGGCACGTGGTCATCGGCTACTACAACAGTGGTGCTCTCTTTAACGGACAATCCCTGTCTGCCATGAACGGACAGACGGTCGACATTGAGATCTCCGATGATGGCGTCACCGCCTCCGGTTCTACCGTGGGCACACCGGACATCCTGGCCTACAATGGCGTCGTGCACTCGCTGGATGAGGTTTTGCCCTTTGACATTCCTGCCGCCTCAGGTACCTGTGGCACTTGGACGTTGGAGCTGTACAACTCCGACATCAACCAGAACTGGCTCGGCAGCACGGTCGACGTCTTCAAGAACGGCATCATGATTGCCGAGGAGACCAACAATGAGATTGCCGAGGACAACAATGGCGACTATGTGCCGGACACCTTTGGCATGAGCACCTTCAGCTTTGCTGTGGACGAAGGCGACGTGATGGACTTCATCTTCGATCAGGACGGAGGGTCCAGTTTCAATTGCGGGTATGTGGTCAAGAACGAAAACGGCATCACCGTCTTCTCCTCCTTCTCCAACAATCTGGATGATGGCCCCGACAACGTCATGGGCTTGAAAGCCTGTGGCGCAGCGCCCACGTGCGGGCTCATCGAAGTGGTGTTCATCGACGGCTCGCAGGAAGGCTGGGTCGGCGGCGGCATGACCATCTCTCAGGGCGGCAATGTCCAAGCCGCCTTGAATTTCGGAGACTTCAACTACTTCGAAAGCTTCTACCCCTTCTCGCAGATGTCCACCTTCATCCCGGTGGATGAGGGCGAAATCGACTTCATCGTGGCCCAGCCGTGGGAATACGCGGACTACTGTGGATACCTGGTCAAAGACCCCGCAGGATCCTTGCTGGTCAACCAAAACATCGAATTCGTGACACCCGAAAGCACCTTTGGCATCACCGCCTGCGAGGCAGGAGCCGATGCGATCTGCAATGCCGAATTCGAGGTCGCCCAAATCACGTTGTCCGACGGCAGCGCCGTTCCGGGCGCCGTTCAAGTCTCCATCTTTGACTACAACCCCAATGCCGTGTACACATGGGACTTTGGGGATGAGGGTGCCAGCACCGATGTGTTCCCGACCCACCAGTATTCTGGCCCCGGCCCCTACACGCTGTGCCTCAGCGTCACCGATGGCAACCTCTGCTCAGATTCCTACTGTGAGCCCATCTCCATTGACTCGTTGGGCATCCTCAATGGATTCCTGAGCGGATTCACGATCAACGTCGTGGATGGCGGCCCAAGCGATGTCGTCAGCAGCGTCGACAATCTGAATGAGTCAACCAGCGCCCTGTCCGTGTTCCCCAACCCGGCGCAAGGTCAGGTCACATTGGTAGGAATGGAACCTGGCGCAAACTGGATCGCCGATCTGCGCAGCACGGACGGCCGTTTGGTCCGCCGTTTCAATGGCGTGGGTCAAAGCCCGCTCAGCTTGGATGGAGTCGCCGAAGGCCTCTACATCTTGAATGTGGTAGACGGAACCTCTTCTTCACGGACGGTGCAGGTCATCGTGCAGTGATGGATTCGTGAGGCCGCAGACAACACCTGCGTCCAATTTGGTTTAGAAAGCCGCCTTCGGGCGGCTTTCTGCATCCTGTTTATGCCCCCGATCTGCCATGGTAGCGCCGAAACCGAACGCACAGCGACAGGTGTCGTGTCCCATCTAGGCTGGAATGAAGAGGGCCAAGACCTGCAGATGCGATCTCCTCACTTTATTGGCCGCAAAAGTGGACGGTATCAAGTATTGGATACATCTTCCATGACATGAGCAATTGGAAATGGACCATTCTGTGCTTGATGACGGCCTCCTGCCTGTTTTGGGGTTGCCATCAAGAAAAACTCGATACGCGCTTGGATGGCTACGGCCACGCGCCTCTTGTCAATTGTGGAGGACTGACGGCCCACTCCATCGAAGCCCAGCGCTCAGCGGCGGGTTTGACCGACGCTGCGTCGACGTGGGGCTATGTGCTCGAGGAAGGTGAAGAGGCGGTGTTCTCGCGGGCCTGGTTGAGCGACCACAGCATCCGCAGCATCGACATTCAGTACTTCATCTTTTCTATGGACAACGTGGGGCTCATCGCCCTCGATTACCTGATCCGCGCCGCCGATCGCGGTGTGCAGGTGCGTATGCTCGTGGATGACATCATGCTCGACGTCGCGCTGGAAGATGTGGCGGCATTGAACGCCCACCCCAACATCGAGATCCGGATTTACAACCCCACCAAGGGGAAGAATGCGGTCCAGAAGGTGGTCAACGTCGCGCGCGACTTTCAAGGCTTCAACCAGCGCATGCACAACAAGACCTTTGTGGTCGATGGGCAGATCGCCATTACCGGCGGGCGCAACATTGCCGACGAGTACTTCGACTACGACCAAGCCTACAACTTCCGCGACCGCGATGTCCTGCTGATCGGGGCTGGGGCCGAGGCCATCGCCAACTCCTTTGACTCCTTCTGGGACCACCCCCTTGCCCAGGCCATTGCGTGGGAGACCGACGAAGACCACACCGCGGAGCTGTACGCGCAAATCCACGCTTACGCCTGTGACCCCGAGAATTTCTGGCCTGAGATCCGCGCGCTAATCGACGGCATTCCCGACGCCATTCCGCACATCTTGGCCTCGGGTCGGCTGCACGAACTGGAAGACATCCGTTTCGTCTCGGACGCGCCGGGAAAGAACAGCAGCGGCGGGTTCAGCGGTGGTGGCGCCAGCACCGATGCCCTGCTCGCCGAAGTGCAAGGAGCCCGGGAATCCGTGGTCATCCAAAGTCCCTATCTGGTGCTGACCGAACTGGGGCTGGGGCTGTTCCGAGACGCCGTGGCGCGCGGGGTCGACGTGACCATCCTGACCAACAGCCTGTGCTCCACCGACAACTTGGAGGCCTTCAACGGCTACCAGCGCATCCGGGAGGACCTCATCGAGGCTGGCGTGCAGGTGTATGAATACAGACCGGACGCCGCCATCCGCAAACAGCTGATCACCGCCGAGAAGCAAAAGCGCGCGGGTTACGTTCCGGTCTTCGGGCTGCATGCCAAATCCATGGTGATCGACCACAGCACCGTGGTCATCGGCACGTTCAACCTCGATCCGCGCAGCGCCAACCTCAACACCGAATGTGTCGCCATCATGGAGTCCGTGCCGATGGCGGCCCAAGTAGAATCCCTGATGCTCCTAGAACTGGCGCCAGAAAATGCGTGGCACACCACCACGGAGTGGGACCCCGATGGAGCAGCCGGTGGTTGGAAGCAGTTTCAATGCTGGCTCCGGGGCATCGTTCCCACCTCTGTTCTTTGAATCAGCGCTTGATCACCTTGAAGTTCTGCACCCAGGTGTCATTGTAGCACTTCACGATATAGGTGCCCGCTGGATGCCGCTCAAGAGAAATGACGGTGCGCATGCTGCCCAGCCCAAGACTGCGTGAAGCCAAGCGCCTGCCCAAGTGGTCCATGACTTCCAGATGAATCGGCCCGCTGTGTTCGCCGAAAGAAGTGGCATCGACCGTAAAGTCACCCCGCGTAGGGTTGGGATACAGCTGAACCATTTGCTCTGTGCCGGCCACAGGGCCTTCAACACCATTGATTCCACTGGCAAAAAGTGGGATGTGGAAGTCGTACTCACAGATGCCGAAGTCATCCATGACAACCACGTTGTAGTCGCCCACCGGAAGGCCGGGAAAGTCTCCCGATGCAGAGAAATTCTGGCCCCCATCGATGCTGTATTGGTAAGAACCTGAGCCCGACGATGCAGTGATGACAATGGCTCCATCCGTGGTTACGACAGAAGTGGGCTGGGTGATCACCATCTGCACACCATTGAAGTCACACACGGAAATGGTGACGGTCTCCTCGTAGGTACACTGCCCTGTTTCACTTTGGACGACGACGTCATAGTCTCCTGGACTGAGGTTGCCAAAGGTGTTCGAGCTGCCAAAGGACTGTCCTCCATCGATGCTGAATTCGAAGATGTCCTCATTGGAAAAGGGGTTGACGATCAGAACGCCGTCATTCGCGGTGCTGGACGAAGCGTGGTTCACGCTGATTTCGGTCGCAACTTGACAAGCGCCATCGCCCACACAAAATGATTCCTCGGCTTCGTAATCGAATTCTCCGCCATTGTAAATGATGGTCTCACCCGCTGCATTGAGCACCTGAAAATGGCCTTCTCCATATCCGCAGCACATGCCGTCCCCAAAACTGTCGTAGACGTAAAGGGTCAGACATGCATCGGCACTCACACAGATGTCCTCGGTGTATTCCTCTGCGCCCCCCAATGGAAAATCTCCCCCAGAAATAACTTGACCTGAACCCACATCCACCATCTCCCATGAGGTTTCCGAAGGGTAGTTGTCGGACAAAATGGACAGCGTCACGGTTTCGAAATCCACATCCAAGTCTACCGTCTCCACGACCACGTTGTTGCCCAAGTCTCCGTCAGACCCCCCATTGACTCCTGTCAAAAGCAGCTGTATGCTGTTGCCGGTGGGCAGTAGGTTGTCTTCGAGCGTGAAGGTGACCACACCTTGCCCATCATAGTCAATGTTGACCGACGCCTCGATCACCTCGGTAAAGGTTCCGTTCACCTCGACCTGGATTTGGACCGTCTCGATGGCCGTCTCTCCCAAGTTGGATACGATGGCATTGATCCCGACCTGTCCATCACAGGTGGGATTGACCTGTCCGAACGAGATGGCCGCGTCCAAGGGATGGAGCTTTGTGAGGACAAACTCGAGGGTGTCGTTGTTGGAATATCCGTCGTCCTCATCCGAAACGATGCCGGCAATGGTGTACTCCCCAATCGCGGAGAAATCCTGGGGTGTGGCGAACTGAAATTCGGCATCACTGAACGGAGCGATGGTGTCTGTTACGGTCATGGTCTCCACCAGCTCACCGCCCACCACCAATGAGAGGTCGAAGCCGCTCATGTCGTTCAGCCCAGTGTTGGCCACCCGCACGGTCACCTGTTCTTCTGTGCCCAAATCAGACGATGCTTGGGGGTCGATGAACTCCTCCACAGCCAGGTCGTTGTCGGCCTTGATGCCCGCCCAAAACGACACCCACGGCCTGGCTTGCTTGATGGCCAGCTGGTCTTGGGCCGTGACCTTGTACTCGATGTCCATCCCGAACCCTTCGATGCCCTCCACACCATAGAGCGCGGCAAATTCATCGTGGATGACCCCCAAGTACTCCCTCATGAGGTCGAGGTACACATTCTCCATGACCAACTGGCCATCCTCGACCAGGTTGGACAACCTCAAAACGACATAACCAGCGCCTTGGTTTTCGTCCTCATAGAGTAGGATTTCCTCTGGAATGGAATTGGGCTCAGGATTGGTAATGAGCGACTCGCCCACCTGGGTATTCAGGTAGAACGTTCCTTGAGTATCGTAGATAGGGTCCAAGCTGATGCCCACGCCATTGGACTGTTCTTCTTGGAAATTGGGGTGACACAATACGCCCATGGCCGCCATGAAGTGGTCCACGCGATAGAAGTCCCGTTCCTCGAATGCCCTGAAATTCCACATGCTCGCGTACACCTGACGGATGGACTTGTAGATGTGGCCCTCATCCTCGTATTGGGTTTTGGAGGTGTACAGACCGGCTCCGCTAAACCCGGGCAAGTCCTCATTGTTGGTGGACGATCGGCAGCGAACCGCCGTTCCTTCCGGGAAGTCATCGTGCATGTTCTGCAGGTCATCCATCATCCACTGGGGCATGGGCGCGTCCTTGATGTCGTCCCTAAAGTCTCGGAGGCGGTCCTCCCTGAACGCCATGTCATTGATGAAAGAAGGGTTGTTGATCATGACATCTGCCTCCTCGTAGAAGCCGTTGAATTGCATGAACTCGTCGTAGTAGTAGAACGGAATGCCAAAACCGTCCGGGATGGTGCCCTCTGGGAAACCGAATGACCGCATGGTGGCCACATTGGAGCACTTGGCGCCAAATGCCGTCGACATCTCAAACCCGATGTCGTCTAATGGCAGAATCTCGGTGATGCTCAGGTCGCGCACCGGTATCTGCGGCTCGGTGGGCCGGAGCGCTTCGTACCAGGAATTCACCTCGTCCAAAGTGGCCTCTCGAATCTGAAAAGACTCCTGCTCCACCTTGTAGTAGATGTAACTCCCGAGCAGGCTGCTGATGGAATCAATCGACAGTGGATCGGCGATGTAGGCATTGGGCACGTTGTCCTGAATGGCCCTTAAGTTCACGTGGGACAGCGGCGTTTGAATCACGGATGTCATGATGCCACCTACACGTGGCAGGGAGTTCGGCAAGGCGTCGTAAAGAACGATGTCTCGGGATCCCGGTGTCTCTCCCAGTTCCATATGTCGGAAGAAGCCATAACCTTCGGCCAAGTGAAGGGGGATGTAATCGACATCCGCAAAAACTTCGGACTCCAGGACCACCTCTATGCCAGACCCTTCGAAGTCCTCCGCATAATTGTTGAGGTAGTTGTTTTCGTCGCCTTCCCCAATGAAGTGGGTCATGTTGTTCTGCAAGAAGGGCATGCTGGCCAACAACAAGTGGTAGGTCCGTTGGGTGTCCTCAAAGTCATCGGCATTGCCGAAGGAGAAGTTGAACGAATACCCGCCGATGGTGCCATTGGGGTTGATTTGCGTGGGGTAGAATACGATCTCTCCTGAGGAATCGTCCCCAACCACATCCGCACCGATGGCGCCCCAGAAACCGTAGTGAACGGTGTGCGTGTTGCTGTTGATGAAGTACACCTTGGGCTCCGGTGTATCCCTGTCCATGATGCCAAACTTCACATACAGTTGGTCGTCCAAAAAGGGCGCCCACCCTACATTGTTGACTGTGGCCAATGCCATAAATGTCTCTGCATCCGGTATTGAAGTCGACCCGTCTTCAAAATCAATGGGCGCTGCATAATTCAACGGCGCGTCAGTGGGCATATTCTGGTATTCTGTGATGTCGTCAATGAGGTCACCATCGATGTCACCGGGATCGGAAACGTCATATTCGCGCACCGTGTACTGATCCTCGGGGTAGGCTGCGCCAGGTTCCGAAATCACCATGGTGCCATCCACCCCCATGGTCATGGAGCTGGCCCATTCAAAGGTTGGGCTGTGTTGGGCCTCCAAGATGTAATACTTCCCAGACTCGGCCTGAATGGAGAGCTGAACTTGCCCGAAGACGTTGACCGAGTAATTGTCAATGGGTACAATGTCTTGCCCGAGGACAGTGAAACTGCTCAATACGGCGCACAACAACAGCTGAGACTTTTTGGACATGGCGGTTTGATTCTTGGTGCTGTGGATCATAGAAATGACCCGTGTTCATGATGTTTGGTTGCACTCCTAGCAGGATCCAACCCTGCCGTTCTAGTGCCCACAATGAAAGGCCGTGTGCAACACATGCAGCCTGTTGCCTTGCGCCGAGACGACAACCTGATAGACCCGGTTGTAGATGGATTCATCGAAAGAACCGATGTCTTCACCCACCAGCAACCCGGCCAAAACCCCCGTCGTATTGCTGTGTCCTACCACCAAAGCATCTTGCTGCTTCTGGAGCAACTCCTCCATGGCCCCTTCCAATGCCCGTGGATCATATGCCTGGACCTCCAACCCCTTGGCGCGCGCTGTGGGCAAGGCCGTATTCATTGTTCGGCGAAAGTCTGTGCTGTACACCGCCTCGAGCGGCACCGCATCAAAAAAGGCTGTGAGGCTCTCGGACCGCTCCACACCGCAGGCTGTCAAGTCTGGGTCTTGGGCGTCAAGCTCTTTCTCTGCATGCCGGACGAGATAGAGGGTAAACGTTCCGTCTTCCTGAGCGGCTGCAGGCATTTGAATTCCTGAAAGGAGCATTAGAAATGCCCAAATCGCGTGGGCGGAAGTTGTTCTGATGGTCATAGCATACATGTTGGGTCATTCTCTCGCCGCACTCCATTGCGAAAGACGGTTCGAAGCCGTGCCCTGAACTTATGGCGATTCTCTGGGATATCACGACAATTGAGATGCCCAAAAAGCCCCCCTTGCCATGACTCTTGCAGGTTGACCTGGATTGGCCTGCACTCCGGCCGCCTTGGGTTTTTGGGTGCTTACCCAAAATCCAGTACTTTGGCTGCATTGGGTGTTTACCCAAATATTTTAATCCGCTGACTGTGAGAGACGTTAAGTATTTATTCGCCTACACCATCCCGCTTTCCGCCTTTGCCTCCTTTGCATCGACGGGGATTTGGACCTACTCGGCCGTTTTCTATGCTTTTCTCGTACTCCCCATCTTGGACGTTGTGACCGGAGAAAAGACCGAAAACCTCAAAGAAGACGACGTCGCCTACAAAAAGACCAAGTGGATCTTCGACGCCATGCTCTACCTCAATGTGCCCATTGTATTTGGGCTGTTGGCTTATGGGCTGCACAAGGTGCAAACGGTCGAGTTTGCCACCTATGAATGGGTGGGCCTCGCCCTGTCTGGTGGCATTCTGCTTGCTACAAACGGCATCAACGTCGCCCACGAACTCGGACATCGGAAGCCGCTGGCAGAACGGCTGATGAGCAAATTGCTCTACATGCCCTGCCTCTACATGCACTTCTTTATCGAGCACAATTACGGACATCACCTGCATGTCGCCACGCCAGAAGACCCTGCCACAGCACGGTACAACCAGACGGTCTACAGTTTCTGGTTTACGTCCGTCACCCGCCAATATGTAAGCGCTTGGAAGCTCCAATCGCAGCTCCTCAAGCGCCAAGGACGGCGGTTTTTATCGGTCAAAAACGACATGTTTTGGTACCACCTCATCCAACCGGCGTACCTGCTCGGGGTGTACATGCTTTTTGGCATGACGGGACTGCTTTTTGCCTTGGCTGTCGGCGTCATCGCCTTCCTTTTCCTAGAGTGCATCAACTACATCGAGCACTACGGTTTGCGCCGGTTCAAGACTGAATCTGGCCGATACGAAATCGTCAAGCCCTACCACTCGTGGAATTCCAATTTCAACATTGGACGGATTACCCTGTACGAGCTGACCCGCCACAGCGACCACCACTTCAGGTCCACCAAGAAATACCAAGTGCTGGACAGCCATCAGGAAAGCCCCACCCTCCCGTTGGGCTACCCGGCCTCCATCCTCCTGAGCCTTGCCCCTCCACTGTGGTTCTGGATCATGAACCCGCACGTCCCACAGGAGATGAAGCAGCGCCTCGCCCATGACTGATGCGTCGACAGGCCTGCTCACGGCAGGCACACTTGAACGGTTCTCGGCCAAGACGCGGGACAAACTGCTTGAGGCCAGCCTCATTCTATTCAACGAGCGGGGGTTTGCGGCGGTGACCACGGCCTCCATCGCGCAGCATGCCGGTGTATTGGAAGGCACGCTTTGGTACCATTTTCGTACCAAGAAGGACATCCTCACGGCGCACATTGAACTCCTCCAACAGGTCTTCGAAGGGGCCAATATCGCCGCGGACTCCAGCGATGAAGAGGCCATCATCACAGGAATCTTCGCCTCTTACGATGTCATCTGGGACTTCCGCTACATCCTTCGCGATGACTTTGCCTCATTGCTCGATCCTGAGGAGCCTGCGCTGAAGACCACACTTGTGGTCAATGACTTTTTGGATGCATGGACTGAAGGACGCATTCAGCACGCCCACCAGCACGGTTTGCTTCAGTTGGAGCAAAAAGGCATGGAGGACCTCTCCGAAATCATCCTGGTCATCGGCCGGTATTGGCTGGACTTCTCCAAAAAGAAGTACCCAGAGGCCGACAACCATGCGCTGCGGCGCAAAGGACTGCGGCACGTCTTTACCATTCTAGGGCCCTACCTCTCCTCCACTGCTTCCGGGTTCATCGAGGCCCGGTTAGGACCCAGTATCCACTAAAACAGCCTGCCCACAAGCAGGGGAGTTCGATCATCATGAGACTGCATGATCGATCACAAGCCCCCCATTCCTTCAGGTAGGCCTCTCCAACAGCAAGCCCCATCCACATTGTTGTTGTTCGTAACGTCTCGTAAGATTTTTCCTACAAGAAAAGCCGATGGAGAACTTTGGGCTCACAAATAAACCCATCATGAAATCACTACACATCAGTCTCGCTGTGCTGTTCGCAGCGGTTTTGACACTCAACGTTCAAGCCCAAGAGGAAGGGGCCAAAGAAATGGCCACTTACGGAGTAGGCGTCGGAATCAGCCCCTTTGGCCCTTCTGTCAACTTCTCACACCACCTTTCTGCCAAGACCACCATTCAGGTTGGAGTTGGCGCATTCTCCGGTGACAACCCCACCGACCTGGAAATCGGGGGCGCCACCTTTTCTGGAACTGGCGAAACCAACTGGATGGGCATTTTCCTCAACCACCGTCCATTCGAAGATTACGATTGGATTCGGTTCAATGTGGGCATCGGCATTGGCGGTATTGAAGGGACATTGACGGACGTCAACGACCCCACCCACTCTTATGCAGCCCGCTACGACAACAACCCTGTAGGCTATGTCGGAATCGGCGTCGGCTCGCGGCCTGTAAAGGGCGTCACTGTTGGCTTTGACATCGGTGGCCTGCACACTTCTGGTGCTGACATCACCGCCACAGGAACGACGGTTAACGCCGAAGTCTTGGAGGAGATTCCCAACACCTTGGGATACGGACGCGTGTTGCCCAACCTCCAGCTATCTGTGGGATACGGCTTCTGAACGCCCCCTCTTTTGCATTGTGAAACGCCCCGACTTCCGGGGCGTTTTGCATTGCTGAAGTTTCGCCTCCCTGCCAATCTAACCCGGCCTAGAGCGCTCATCACCCCACTTTCGCGCGAGCGCCAAAAAGAAGGGGCCTGATCATCCTCAAAGGGCGGGCAGGTGCACTTGTCTTTTTACGTCAAGGATGCGATCGCTCGACATCTTGAAGAAACCGGTCGTGCCGACTCATGATTTTGGCATCGCTGAATTCGCGCAGTGCCAGCGCTCGGTTGTGCTGCCGGCCAGCCTCATCCAATGGAGAAAAATCCAACTCCTCTGAACAGGCATCCCCGATGATGAACCCCAACCCTGAGAAGAACCGATGGGTCAAACCATCGCTTCGCAGGAGTACCCGGTGACCGAGGAGAAAGCTCAACACCACATTCCCTGTATTCTGGTTGCGTATTTGATTGTGCACGACCACTGGACTGGCAGCGAGAAACAGGTAATACTCCTCCAGGGGCAGCTTCTGCATCAAACATTCCACATTGTCTCCCAGCGCAACAGACGCCAATGCCCGAATGGCGCGGGCATAACGCTTGCTGCCATAGGCCAAGATGACCTGCAACTTGCGGCCCGATTGCACCAAGGATGTGCGGTGATCCCAGATGAAATCAAGGTGGTTCCCAGAAGTCGATGCGCTGCTGCCGAGCAGTATGGGGCCTTGCGGGTCCCGAGAAGCTTGCACATTCGGAATTGGATCGGGCACCGCATTGTAAAAGGACGAATAGAGGTGCTTTGGAACCTGAGGCAGGTATGGCTTTGCGATAAAGTCTTCTCCAAAAAGATTCGCAATGGCGTCGGCTTTGCGCATCGCCTGTAATTCAGTATCCCGAGGTGTCACGTTCCAAGACGCGGGGAGCAACGTGCGCCGAAGAAACTGTATCAAAGACAAAATAGACACCGAATACTTGCACAGCACCCCCAAGAGAAGCCGTGACTTGGGCAAGTAAATGCCTTTACTCAAAGCAGGGAAAACCCTGAAGTAATCCTCCCCCCAAGAAGCCCACAGAATGAAAGGCCCATCGGGTATCGTCAACAGCCATTTTGGCGTCGGATGGCGCATCTTGTGGACCACAACTGCATCCCATTTGGCCATTCGGATTTCCTCCGGAAGGTTCTCTTTCGAATGAACGGACCAGTTTCCTGCGCCATCCTGCGCAGTCTGTCCCCCTGCGAACACCCAAACGTGTGCTTCATTAGAGCGGGCAAGCAGCATCGCCTGAAGCAGCGATACCGAAACATGCCGGTGAGCCAGATGCAAAACTCTTACCATGGCTGATCTGGCTCAAAGGGTTCTCGGCTTGGCCGGTGTGCCCATCACAATTTGCCCCGCTTCGACGTCCTTGAGCACGAGACTTCCGGCGCCGATAATGGCTGCATCACCGACTTGAGTGCCTTCCCGAATCAATGCTCCCATGCCCACAGTAACCCGCTCACCCAGCACCACCGAGCCTGCAGTGTGGGCACCTGGATTGATCCGCGAAAAAGCACCCCAATGGTTGTGGTGACCCACGGAAGCATGTCGGTTTACATAGCAGCACATGCCCAACTGACTCATGGTCGCAACCGTGGCATGCGGTTGTACCCAAGTTCCAGGCCCAAGTACAGCGCTTGGCGCGATATCGGCGGTGGGGTGAACCACAACGCCTAGGGACGATTCAGGCAGGTCTTTGGCGTCCTGAAACGCCCTCCAAACAGAAGAAGCTGCCGGCTCCCGGAGGACGCCCAGCATGCATGTGCCGTCCGTTTTGGACGGCATCCAATCCCTCAATTCCACGAAGCTCGGAGAAGGCCAATCGTGAGGAATGAGCCCTGCCAACATGTCCTTGGAAGCGGGGAGGTTGTGTATGACTTGAACCTTGAGTTCCGATGGCCTCCTGCTCCATTGTGCCGCAGCGAGCTCAAGCAGCATGGGATAAGCATGAGGGCCGAATCCCAGCAGCGTCAGGTCATGCGCGGGCTTCATGTCGTTGCCTGTTGTAGAACCCGAGCTGACCAAACGCCTCTGCCGACATCACTGGGCGTCTGGCAATCTCTGCCAACGCATGGACACGCTTGACCAACTCAATGTTCGTGGTCAACTTTCTCTTGTCGCGGTCCCAGTGCACATTGTCCTCGAGGCCGACCCTGACGCCCCACCCCAGCCCCATGGCCACAAGGTGGGCATCCAATTGATACTGGCCCAAGCCGGCAAGGGCGATTAAAGCGCCTTCGGGGAGGTCACGCTCCAGGGCAGCAATGTGGGACGCTGTCAGTTGAGCACCCGCAATGTTGCCCAGCAAAATGTTGATGTAAAAGGGAGGCTGGATCAAGCCTTTGCGAACGAGGTATCCCAAGTAGTTCACCATACCAGTATCGAAGACCTCCAATTCAGGACTGGCTCCTGCAGCATAAATGCGTTCGGTCAATTCCTGGATTGTATCGGGGCTGTTTACGCTGGCTGAGCGCACAAAATTCAAAGAGCTCAGCGTCAATGAGGCCATATCCGGCAACAGCGACAGGACTTCTGATCGCGCGGCGGGATCCGTGACATTGCGGCCACTCAGAGACGCACAGATCACCAAACCAGGACAATGGGCTCGGATTCCATCAATGATGGGAGCATAATCCTCAGCTGTAGAACTTGGCACGCCGTTCTTCTTTCGCGCATGCACATGAACCATTGAAATCCCCAATTCAAAGGCTTCATGCACCTGCTCTACGATTTCCGAAGCAGAAATTGGAACATCAGGAACATCCTTCTTTTGAGGGATCATTCCAGTGGGGGTAAAATTGACAATAAGAGGTCGCATAAGGCATCAACTGGTCTTCCCTAATTTACGTATAATCCTCGATGTATTCTAATTTTTCTTCTACATAAACCCACTTCAGCCTTCCAAACCTACTGCTTAGTCAGATCAAATCTTCACCAGAACTTGAGCAGCATAAGTTCCCCATTCCTGGTGACCCAACCACCACGAGCCAATAGAGGAGCCCTGGCAGATGAGGCACTGATGATATGGAACGCCGTCATGTTGCAACTTGCTTCTCCCGGTCACATTGGAGGCAATGAAGGGGCGTTGACGGCTGGAACGTCCGCGACTTCTCGCTTGCATATCGTGAAGTAATTCAACGGTACTGTCCAGAAGACCCTCGGCGCCTTGACGGTTTTTTTTCTTTGTTATGGCTTCCGAAAGGCGCCTCAATCCCAAGGCCCACCCCGGGTGACGTTCACGAAGGTCTCCCCTTCCAACCTGTAGAGGCCACCAGCAAAACCGAACCACATGCGGCCTCGGCTGTCCTCGTAGATGGAATTGCATCCGAAACTGAAGTCGGGGTTCTCGGGCTGGGTTTGCGTGAATGAAGTGAAGGTGCTGCCGTCATAGCGGTATACACCATGCCGCGTGGCGCAGATCCAGATGT
>DDCX01000099.1 GCA_002336475.1 Flavobacteriales bacterium UBA1995
CGAAGGCTTGTCTTCCGAAATGGTAAAGGTCGATGGGACTTGGCGGATTTTGTTCCGATGACTGCACTGAACCGCCGCGAAGTGGCAGAGGCATTGGCTGCTGCTATGGAATTTGGACTGGCCCGGGCCAAGACCGCTTTTGAAGAGCTTCAAACGAGTCTTGAGGGTGAATCAAAAAGCACGGCGGGGGATAAGCATGAAACGGGACGTGCTATGGTACAAATGGAGATGGAGCAAGCTGCGGCCCGCCTCTCTAGGGTAGAGGGTATGATGAGGCAATGGCATGCTTTGGAGCCTCTGCGGGGCCGAGAACAGGTCAGGCCGGGTGCGATTGTGAGCACAGATCAAGGCGGATTTATTCTTGGCGTGGCTTGGGGGAAATTTGAAGGGCCTGGTGATGCCACATGGCGTGCCATTTCTTCGGACGCGCCCTTGGCACAAGCCATGCAAGCAAGAGGTCCGGGAGATACTGTGGAATTCAGGGGCCGGATGTGGCATATTATATCAGTAGGATAGGGATTGGTGCCCCTTGCAGTGACTCAATGGTTGAAAACAGTTCGTCTGCGTGACGGCAAAAGCGCATGAAGGGTCTACATTTGCGGCAAAATCAACGATTTGGGACGATCTCAGGAAACATTCGGCAAGCGCGAAAGAGAAGCAAAGCGCGCCAAGAAGAAGAAGGAAAAGGACCTCAAGAAGCAGGAAGCGAAAGGGAACAAGCGCACGCTTGATAGCCCTGATATGATCGCTTATGTGGACGAGTTTGGTCGTATCGTGGATACACCGCCTGATCCGACCGAACGGGAGGAGATCAACTTGGAAGACATCCAGATCAGTGTTCCAAAGGATGAGGATATGGAACCGGTAGACAAGACCCGTCGAGGTGTTGTGACCATGTTCAATTCCGACAAAGGCTTTGGGTTCATTCGGGACACAGACACGCGCGACAGCATTTTTGCGCACGTCACCAATATGAAGGAAGAGGTCTCCGAAGGTGACAAGGTTGAATTTGAGGTAGAAATGAGCCACAAGGGCCCTTCTGCCATCAAAGTGGTCATTGTCAAGTAATCACTGCCCTCAACACTGGGCGATTTCTTGAAGCAACTTGCGCCTTGCAATGGGGAGCAGGGTGGCTTTTAACGGCACCATATGTTCCGCATGGACATGGTATGTCGCAGGCTGTGGCAGCTGGCGGTAGCGTCGGATCAAGCTCCATTTGATGTCATCAGCGGTTTCCAACCTCGTAAGGTTGCGGGTCTCTACGCATTCAAGGTTGAGTTCCAAAAAAGCATCACCACCGCGGGTGATTTTGGATTTGTTGTAACGGTATGCGAGCAGCGTGCGCTGGGTGTGCATTCCTTGTGTCACGAGAAGGTAGCCTTCGCTCACGTGCAATGGCTGGACGCCTATGGGGCAAAATTCAATGTTGGCGTCAATCTGGTCGTACAGCGATTTGCCTTCTTGCATGGCGCTGTCCAGGTGAGGCATGGCCCTTTGGATGAGTTCTTTTAGATACTCCTCTAAGGAAGAGGAGGTATTCGATGAGCTCCTGAGCAGTTGCATGCGGGCAAAATCCAAACCGATCACGGGCCCGCTTTCCTTGCCTTGATCCAAGCCTTTCTTGATGGCGTTGAGCTCTCTGTGTTTTTCAATGACATCTGCCAAAGCAGGGTAGAGCTTTGTGCTGTTCAGGTCTTGTTTGACCTTTTGAAGCCAGGCCAACAGAACATATTCCTTGTATTCAGCGTCCAAAACACCCTCTGTTAACCAGCTTCGATGTGGCTTCAGCGCTTTGGCCGGAACCTGTGAGTCACTGTTTAACTTCGACATAACCTATAATTTAGCTAATAAATAGATGTAAGTCAACATCTAATTATATTATTTCTGATTTGGCTTTAGGTTCTGGTAACATTACCTTAACATTGCTCGTATAGGATGGCAATGTTGTTTCGACTTCCCTTGATCGTGGCTTTGGCCTTTACAGCCCAGGTTGGCATGGCCCAGTCTGTGCAGTGGTCTTTGGGCACTGATCCTGTGAGGTGGGCGTCCGGATTCCAGAACGTTCAATGTGGCATGCAACTTCACCCGGAGTGGGGTGTCGTCGCTGGCTTTGGTCGCATGAACGGAGATGCGAGGGGTCAGAGCAGTGTGTTTCAATCCCGTCCTGCTGACTATGACATGGCCTGGACAGGCAACATAGGACTTCGTTTGTATCCCTCTGCATCATCCGATCATCGGTTGCAGGGATTGATTGGATTGGACTACAGCCAAGAGGTGTATCAAAGAACCATCGGTCTTGGTCCTTCGGCTTCAGAAGGTATTCAGTCTGGGATATACCAGCACACCATCCAAGACTTTCGGATGCTGGCCGGTGGTCGTTTGACGTTGTCTCAACACATCACACTCGCAGCCCACTTGGGCGTGGGGTATTCGGTTGGACCAGGAAGGTTGGCCTCCGCTTCAAGTGCGGATCCGCCTTCCATGTCCCGGCTCCTCGGAGTGGAATTGATGTGGACCCTCTAACAGGGTGTTGTGCACGCTCGAATTAAGCGGTGCGCCCCAACTCTTTCAAGTGATGCATGTGCAACTGAATGGCCCCCGCGAAGGAGGTTTCAGCGCGGTAAGGCAAGCCATACTCCTGAGCAGTCGCTTTTACGATCGGTGCAATGGCTCGGTAATGCACGTGACAAATGTG
>DDCX01000052.1:0-22468 GCA_002336475.1 Flavobacteriales bacterium UBA1995
TGGAAGGCGCCGAAGAGCACCCCCTCTGATACGCCCCCTCAAGCTTGGGCGCAAAAAAGCCCAACTGGACGGATCCAACTGGGCTTCGAAATTTTTTAAGACCGCTGGTTATACTGCGATCTGCGCAGGGAATGTCGCCATAATAATGTCCTGGTAACGCTGTCCAAACTGCTCTTGGCACCATTGCCGCAACCGCTGAACATCTGAAAGCTCCAACCTTTTGATGCTTTTGGCCAATTCCTTGGCGAACAGATGACGATCGAAGCTGACCTTGGACAGGACACGCTGGCAGTATTCCAACATTTTCATAGGCGGTGAATCACGTTCTGAGAACAGTAAGGTGGCTTCAAGATATCTTGAATGGGTGCTCCCTCCAAACGGCACCCGATCATGAATTCGTATTTGAGGCTATTCCTACAGCCCTGTCAGGGTTATTTTTGCTCCCGTGTCGAAGCATAACCTCCACAACAAATGGGACAAGGAAACCCTGCTTCATAAGCTGGAGCAGGACGGCCGTCCGCGTACCACATTGAGTTTTTACCGCTATGCCCAGGTCGCCAACCCTGACTTTTTGCGGAATCACCTCTTCTCTGTCTGGAATACCCTCGGTGTTCTTGGAAGAATTTACGTCAGCAATGAAGGCATCAATGCGCAACTCAGTTTGCCCAGCGACGAGCTGGAGACCTTCCGAGGCACATTAGACGACATTGATTGGCTGCACAACACCAGGCTGAACATCGCCATTGAAGGCAACGACAAGAGCTTTTTGAAACTGATCATCAAGGTTCGAGACAAAATTGTTGCCGATGGCCTTAACGACGACGGTTTCGATGTGACCGATTGCGGCCAACATGTTTCTGCCGAAGAGTTCAATGCGCTGGCCCAGCAGCCCGACACCGTCATTGTGGACATGCGGAACCATTACGAAAGTGAGGTCGGCCATTTCAAAGGTGCCGTCCTGCCCGCTTCCGAAACCTTCCGCGATGAAATCAAGGAGGTCGAAGCCCTGCTCGACGACAAACGAGACGAGAACATCGTCCTGTATTGCACCGGAGGCATCCGTTGTGAAAAAGCCAGCGCCTACCTCAAACACAAAGGGTTTCCCAACGTGCACCAATTGGAAGGCGGCATTATTGAATATGTCCGTCAAGTCAAAACACAAGGACTGGACAATCAATTCCAAGGCGTGAATTTTGTCTTTGATGAGCGCATGGCAGAGCGGGTTTCTGAAGATGTGGTGGCCGAGTGCCACCAGTGCGGCACTGCCTGTGACCATGTGACCAATTGTGCCAATTCCGCTTGCAACGTTCTGATGGTGCAGTGTCCCTCATGCGCCAACGACATGAACAACACATGTGGGAGCAATTGCAAGGATTTCGTGGCCTTGCCTCCCCAAGAACAAAAAGCCCAGCGTCAAGGTACCCGGCCACAACGCCGCACATTGAAGCAGCCCGTAAAAGCCCGTGTGGCCAAACGGCACTAAGCGCCTTCGCCCGTATCGCGCTGGGTGTCCAAAAACGCGATGTTCCGCTTGAGACCCGCGTATCCCGTGCGTTGGACAGGACTCTTCTTGAACAGCGTATCAAAAGTTTCTTCCTGAAGGTCGACCCAGTCTTTGCGCGTCATGCGCAACAGCTCGGGTTGAGGGACAAACGCAGGCTCCGAATGGGGCTTTGCATGGCGGTTCCACGGACACACTTCCTGACAGATGTCGCAACCGAACATCCAATTCTCAAATTTCCCAGACATGGCTTCGGGCAGTCCATCCCGCAGCTCAATCGTGAAATAACTGATGCACTTGCTGCCATCCAATACCTGCGGGCGGATGATGGCGCCCGTCGGACAGGCGTCAATGCACCGCGTGCAAGACCCACAATGGTCGGTCACTGGCCCATCTGCTGGAAGCTCCAAGTCGACCAAAATCTCCCCTAGGAAGAAATGGCTGCCACCCTGCTTGTTGAGCATCAGGCCGTGTTTGCCAATCCACCCTAAACCCGAACGCGCGGCCCACGCCCGTTCGAGAATCGGCGCAGAGTCCACAAAAACACGGCCTTCAACCGCTCCCCAGTCGCGGCGCATCCATTTAAGGACCTCCTTGAGCTTCCATTTGACTACATGGTGGTAGTCCTCACCAAAAGCATAGGACGAGATTCGCGGTGCCTCTGGGTCCTCCTGAACAACATCTGAGTAATGGTTGTACAGCAGGCTGATCACTGTTTTGGTGCCTGGCACCAGCAAAGTCGGGTCGAGGCGCTTGTCAAAGTTTCTCTCCAAGTAACCCATCTCACCGTGCCGCCCCTCCGCCAGCCACTTCTCCAAGCGGCTTTCCTCGGAATCCAACCGCTCAGCGCGTGAAAATCCCACTGCCGTAAACCCCAGTTCAGCGGCCCACATCCGAATGCGGTCAGCACGCTCCTCACCAATGTGTCGGGTGCGTCCCATGGCAATCAGCCCGCATCAAACAGTCCACCGCCCGCATTGGGCACCCTGCCGAGGTGGCGGTAAGCCGCATCGGTGGCCTGGCGGCCTCGCGGCGTCCGCACCAAAAACCCTTGCTGGATCAAAAACGGCTCATACACCTCTTCGAGGGTCCCGCCATTCTCTCCCACAGCAGTAGCTATGGTACTGATCCCTACAGGTCCCCCTTTGAATTTGTCGATGAGGGTCCCCAGAATGCGGTTGTCCATTTCATCGAGCCCCTTTTGGTCCACATTTAGCGCGTCCAAGGCATACTTGGTAATGCCCGGTTCTATGGTGCCGTCCCCTTTGATTTCGGCAAAATCTCTTACACGGCGCAACAGCGCATTCGCGATACGCGGTGTACCGCGGCTCCGGCCGGCAATCTCATAAGCAGCTCCGTGGTCAATTGGAATTCCCAACAACCCTGCGCTGCGCTGCACAATCCCGGTCAATGTCTCGGCGTCGTAGTAGTGCAGACGCAGATTGATCCCAAACCGGGCACGCAACGGGGCCGTCAATAAACCACTTCGCGTCGTTGCACCGATGAGGGTGAATGGCTCCAAATCAATCTGCACAGTGCGCGCATTGGGGCCGGTATCGATGACCAAGTCAATCCGATAGTCCTCCATGGCGCTGTAGAGGTACTCCTCTACAATGGGACTCAAACGGTGGATCTCGTCGATGAACAACACATCCTTGGAATCGAGCCCCGTCAACAATCCCGCCAAGTCTCCAGGCTTGTCCAGCACTGGGCCACTTGTAGTCTTGATCGAAACACCCAACTCAGCCGCTACGATGTTGGCCAACGTGGTCTTTCCCAATCCAGGAGGTCCATGAAATAAAACGTGGTCCATAGACTCCCCCCTTCGTGATGCCGCCTTCACAAAAATCTCGAGGTTGTCGAGTGCCTCGCGCTGTCCAGCGAATTCTTCAAAGCCCGAAGGCCTGAGCACACGCTCAACTTCACCGTCGCTGTGGCCCTCTGCCGCACCCCGTAAATCGAAGTCCTCCATAGCAGCAAGTTCGGGACCCCCGGCGACATCACATCCACCCTGCACCCTCCCCTTGTACACAAAAAGGGCCTTCCCCGGTGGGAAAGGCCCTTTTCAATGTCAGTTGCAACGAGATCAGTGCTCCTCCTCACCGTCCCCAAGTGGTACGGTTTGCGGCACAAAGTCCTCTTCAAAAGCAGGGTTGCTGTAGTCGTAAGCCCAGCGGTGCACCTCGGGCAGTGCTCCAGGCCAGTTGCCGTGAACGTGCGCCACAGGCGTCGTCCATTCGAGCGTATTGGCCTCCCAAGGGTTCTCTGTGGCTTCTTGACCGCGGAAGATGCTGTAGAAGAAGTTGAACAGGAACAGCAACTGTGAAATCGCCCCTACAATCGCAAAGACTGAAATCACAGGATTCAAATCTGCCGTAGTGCTCAAGAACTCAAATGCGCTGTACTCATAGTAACGACGCGGTGCTCCTGCCATGCCCACGAAGTGCATCGGGAAGAACACGCCATAACCACACACAATGGTCAACCAGAAGTGGGCAAAGCCCAACTTCGTGTTCAGCATGCGGCCAAACATCTTCGGGAACCAATGGTACACGCCAGCCAACATTCCAAAGATGGCCGACATGCCCATCACAATGTGGAAGTGCGCCACAACGAAGTAGGTGTCGTGCACTGAAACGTCGAGTGCGGAGTCAGCCAAAATGATGCCCGTTACTCCACCTGTAACGAAGGTGCTCACAAGTCCGATAGAGAAGAGCATGGCCGGTGTGAAGCGCAAGTTCCCTTGCCACAGCGTTGTGATGTAGTTAAACGCCTTGACCGCCGATGGAATGGCAATCAACAATGTCGTGAACACGAAGACCGATCCGATGAACGGGTTCATGCCCGTTACAAACATGTGGTGGCCCCACACGATGAAACTCAAGAAGCCAATCGCGAGGATAGAACCAATCATGGCGCGGTAACCGAAAATCGGCTTCCGTGCATTGGTCGCGATGACCTCGGAGCTGATGCCCAGAGCAGGCAGCAACACGATGTACACCTCTGGGTGACCCAGGAACCAGAACAAGTGCTGGTACAGAATGGGAGATCCGCCCGTTACATCCAAAGCCTCTCCTCCAATGAAGATGTCACTCAAATAGAATGCCGTTCCCATGGAACGGTCCATGAGCAACAACACCACCGCTGACACCAATACAGGGAAACTCAAAACGCCGAGAATCGCCGTGATGAGGAACGCCCAAATGGTCAAAGGCAACCGCAACATTTTCATGCCTTTGGTGCGCAGGTTGATCACAGTCACGATGTAATTCAATCCACCCAGCAAGGAGCTTGCTACAAACAGCACCATGGAAATCAACCACAATGTCATTCCAGTACCTGAGCCCGGCATCGCCTGTGGAAGGGCACTCAACGGTGGATACACCGTCCAACCACCAGAGGCGGCTCCTCCTTCCACGAACAAAGAGAAGATCATGATCAGGCTCGACACAAGGAAGAACCAGTAGCTCAACATGTTCAAGAAGCCTGACGCCATGTCCCGTGCACCAATCTGCAGTGGTATCAACAGGTTAGAAAACGTTCCGCTCAATCCTCCCGTCAAGACAAAGAAGACCATAATGGTGCCGTGAATGGTCACCAATGCGAGATACGCGTTGCGGTCAAGTACGCCTCCTGGCGCCCACTTTCCGAGGAACGTCTCCAGCACGCTGAAAGGCTGACCTGGCCAACCCAACTGCAAGCGGAAAAATACCGACAGGGCTACTGCAACGATCCCCATGAAAACAGCCGTCACGAGGAACTGCTTCGAGATCATCTTGTGATCCTGACTGAAAACGTACTTGGAGACAAAACTCTCCTTGTGGTGTGCGTGTGCTCCCATAATTTCCTATTCGAAGGGGTTCAGTGGATCATGGCCATTTCTCCGCCCTCTGTATCAACATCAGCGGATGGCATGGGTTCGTTTTCTGGCTCGGAAGGCGTTACCTCGTCCACGAGGAAGGCGTCCTGTTGCTCGAGCCAAGCATCGTATTCCTCACGGCTTTCGATGATGATCTCCATTTTCATATTGAAGTGGGCCGCGCCACAAACTTTATTACAAAGCAGGATGTAACTGAATTCGGGGTCATCCAAAATCGTCCGCATGCTGTCTGTGGTGATCGTTGGCGTCATCTTGAAACGCGTCGGTACACCCGGGACCGTATTCATTTGAGCACGGAAGTGGGGCATGAATGCCGAGTGAATCACATCGCGGCTTCGGAAGACAAACTCCACTTCCTCACCAACAGGAAGGTGGAATTCACCTTTGACCACCTGGTCGTCCCTGCCCGTATCAAAGCTGCTCAACCCACTTTCGAAAGTGAAACTGCTGATCTCTGAAATCCGTTGGCGGTGACGCATCAAGCGCTTCAACTTGTCTTGCTTCGCTTCCACCTGGGCATCTGTCATGATGAGCAGCCCCTCAGCGTTGTGCTCCAGAATGTGATCAATTTCAGCAATGCGAGCTTCTGCAGCAGCCGTTAAGCCATCGCTTTCATGTCCATGATCCGCGTGGTCGCCGTGATCATGGTCTGCGTGTGCGTCGTCCCCATGGTCGCCGTGACCGTCATCGCCGTGGTCCGCGTGGTCGCCGTGACCATGGCCTCCGTGGCCGTGGTCATCCTCGGCCATGTTGGCCACCAACCGTGCACGTTCAACCAACAACAATCCCTTTTCCATCGCCAAATCGCCCCTCAAGGTGGCAATCTGCTTCTCGATGTCAGCCATGGCATCTTCCACCCCCTCACCAGTGATGATGCCCATGGGGTTCATCGGAGTAATGAGGTTGTAGTTGGATTGTCCAAACTCGCCATCCTTACCAGGATAACGGGCGGTCCAGTCAAACTGCTTTGAATAGAGCTCCACTTTCAAGGCCTCAGCCGAAGCCTCGCCTGTCATGTCGTTCCAAGTCTGCAAGCCATAAATGATGATCACGGCCAAGACAATGGAAGGAATGACCGTCCAGATTAACTCCAAACGGTTGTCGTGCGGAAAGAAAGTCGCCTTGCGATCCTTGTCGTAGGCATACTTCCACGCAAAGACGAAAAGCAGGGTGTTCACCAAGAAGAACACCGCTGTGATGATCCAAATGTTGAAGCTCATCAGCCAGTCCAACTGCACACCGTGCACTGAAGCCGGGGGCGGTGCATAATCACCGTAAACCACGAAGAGGTAAATGACCGATGCGAAAAAGCCGACCATAAACACCAACCACAGATTGGCATTCAAGCGGGTATCCGCATGAGAGATGTCTTCTTCGCGGCGCCCTGAAAGGCGGGAAGAGAGTTCGTAAACCTTCGCCAGCTGCCCTAGAGCAACGATGCCAACGATGACGACAAGGAGGATGAGCAATTGCATGGTGCCTCAGTGATGGGTCAATAGTGAAGGGCTTTTGATTCCTCGAGATAAGGGTGGTTCACCGGTATGAGTGGAGCGGAAGCCAGCCTCCGCAACGTCACATGGATGAACAATCCCAAGAACCCGAGGAAACTTCCCCATTCAAAGAACCCAAAATGCGCGTGGTCGTGCAGGGTTCCGGGTACGACGAGCAAATACACGTCCGTGTAGTGCCCACAAAAAATGAGAAACGAGACTGGAATGAGGAAATACGGGTTTCGCTTGGCATCCCGCGCCACCAAAACGTAGAAGGGAATCGCGAAATTCACAAAGAACATGCCGATGAAAGGCACCTTATAGTTGGTGAACATTCGGGCGATGTAATAAGTGACTTCCTCCGGAATGTTGGAGTACCAAATCAACATGAACTGCGAGAACCACAAGTAGCTCCACAGCATGGAAATGGCAAAGACCCACTTGCCCATGTCGTGCATGTGGCTCTCATTGACCTCAGGAAAATACCCCTTGGAACGCAGCCAGGTCAATGTCACTGTGGCGAAAATGAGCATGCTCACCCACATTCCACTGAAGATGTACCATCCAAAGAGCGTAGAGAACCAGTGCGTGTCAATGGACATGATCCAGTCCCAAGACAGGGTGGAACTGAACACCGCGAAAAACACCAAGAACAAAGCACCACGGCGGTACATCTTGTAGTGCAAATCCGTGCCGCCCACTTCATCCTCAGCCAAGCTCCATTTGCGGAACATGCGCGCGAAAATCAAGAAGGTGGCGATGTAGACCAAGGTGCGCACCCAAAAGAAGCTGCCGTTCAAATAAGCACTCTTGTTGGCGATGATGTAGTCGAAATTCGGGTTGGCCACTGCACCTGCGGCTTCTTCATGGCTGTAAGAACCGTCAGGAAGCAAGAACTCATAATACAGAGTGTGGTCCATCCAATGGTACAGGTGGTGCAAGTGAAATTGTCCTGCGAGCAACACAATCAAGATCATCGCTGCGCCATAGGGCAGGAAACCATAAATCGCCTCGAACAAACGCTTCAACACCGCGCTCCAGCCACTTTCGGTGGCGTACTGCAATGCGTAGAAAAACAACGCACCCAATGCGAGCGAGAAAAAGAAGAAACCATTGACCAGCATGTTGGCCCAAAAACGCTGATGACCATGACTGTCATCTGAGAGGAAGCCAGAAATAAGCGCCACCACACCCAGACCCATCAAAGCATAGGTCAATGTCTTGGCGCGGCCCTCAAAACGGAAATTCATCGTATCCATGATGGCTCAGTATTGTGCGTTATCGGCCATGCCCTCCATCCCCGCAGGGGCAGCAGGTGTAGCGACCGGTTCATCCTCATTCTCTGGCTCATCAGAAGGTGCAACCGGCATGCCATTCTCATCAAATTCGGGCATTTCCGCTCCGTTCTGAAGAACCTTGATGTATTCAATCACCTCCCAACGCTGGCGCTGGCTCAGTTGACTGGCGTGAGAACCCATCAGGCCCTTGCCCCAAGTCAACGTGTGGTACATCTTGCCTTCTGGCAGGTCCTTGAGCTTGTCGCTGTAGCTGGGAATTCCCGCGATGTGACCATTTCTGCTCAGTGCGCCGTCGCCTTTTCCTTCGACACCATGGCATTGGGTGCACATGGCTTCGTAGACCAGTTGCCCCGCTTCGATGTTGGCTTGGTTGGTGATCAATGGCGAAGACAGTTCAAGTCCTGCGCGCTCATAATCTTCCACCGTTTGAGCAAAAGCATAGGGAAGCGCAAAAGCCAATTGGTCTTCACCACGGAATGGGATGGTTCCCGGTACAGGCTTGCGGCTAGACGGCGTGTTGCGTTGGGCACGCGCGACTTCCTCACCCACTTCATAGGGCTCTTGGCCATAGTCGACATAGGCCTCCACTGCTGGGCTTCGGTACATGTCAGGCATATACTCCAAGCCCGGGCTGTTCGGGTCGGTCACGCAGGCCGTCAACCAAACGGCGGCGAAGGTGGCCAACAAGGTGTGCTGTAGGGTCTTCATGCGGTGTACTCCTTGATGCTGAGCTCCAGCAAATCAGTATCATTTACAGCGGCCTCGAGTGCTGCTGCATCCAATTCATTCTCTTCTGTCAGAATCTCCATCACAAACTTGTCGTCCGTGGTACGTGGATCCGGATTCGATGCCGGCATGCCGGGAAGGGTTCCGTTGCGCAAGAGGTAGGTCAAGGCCATGCCGTGGGCACCGCACAACACGCTAAACTCAAACGTCACCGGCACAAAAGCGGGCAGGTTTTGGATCAAGCTGAAGCTCGGCTTACCGCCGATGTTCATGGGCCAGTCCTGGATCATGAAATACCACATGCCGAACAAAGCCAAGCTTGTTCCGGTCATCGCATACATGAAAGAGGCAATGGCCAAACGCGTACGCTTCACCCCAATGATGGGATCAATGCCGTGCACGGGAAACGGACTGTAGACATCCTTTACCTGGATGCCCTTGGCGACGAGTTGCTTGGCTGCCTCGAGCAGCTTTCCGTCGTCGTCATACATGACGTGGAGGACCTTCTTGGATTCCATATTCTCGTCTTAGTGGTTGGACTTACCGTCGGATTGGATGCGCTTGTGCTCCTCACCGCTTGACTTCAAAATGGTCTTCAACTCGTTCAAGGCCAACACCGGAAAGAACCGGGCAAACAGCAAGAACAGTGTGAAGAAAATGCCGAGGGTACCTACAAAGACACCGACATCGATGCTGGTCGCATGGAACTCTCCCCAAGATGAAGGGTCGAAGTCCCGGTGCAGTGAAGTCACAATGATCACGTAACGCTCGAACCACATGCCGATGTTCACGACAATGGACAGGGCAAACGTGGCCACAAGGCTGCGGCGGATCTTCTTGAACCAAAACAGCTGTGGCGACACCACATTGCATGTCATCATGATCCAGTAGCTCATGCTGTAAGGCCCGCTGAAACGGTTGATGAACGCGTAACTCTCATACTCCACACCGCTGTACCAAGAGATGAAGAGCTCCGTCAAATAGGCCACACCCACAATGGATCCCGTCACGATGATGACGATGTTCATGTACTCCACGTGCTTGGTGTGGATGTAGTTCTCGAGGTTCATGGTCTTGCGCATGATGAGCAAGAGGGTCTGCACCATGGCAAAACCAGAGAATACCGCACCACTCACGAAGTAGGGTGGGAAAATGGTCGTGTGCCATCCGGGAATCACCGAAGTGGCAAAGTCCATGGATACGATGGAGTGCACAGAGAATACGAGTGGTGTCGCGATTCCAGCAAGCACCAAGCTCACCTCTTCAAAACGGGTCCAATGCTTGGCCCGGCCACTCCATCCAAAACTCAAAAACCCATAGATTTTCTTCTGCAAGGGCTTGGTCATCCGGTCGCGGATGGTCGCGAAGTCAGGAATCAAGCCGATGTACCAGAACACCAAGGACACCGAGAAGTACGTCGAAATCGCAAACACGTCCCACAGCAAGGGAGAGTTAAAGTTGACCCAAAGCGATCCAAACTGGTTTGGAAGCGGCAGTACCCAGTAGCTCACCCAGATGCGGCCCATGTGGATGCCCGGGAAGACCGCCGCCATGATGACCGCGAAAATGGTCATGGCCTCGGCTGATCGGTTGATGGCCATCCTCCACTTTTGGCGGAACAGCAGCAACACCGCCGAAATCAGCGTTCCAGCGTGTCCAATACCGACCCACCAAACGAAGTTGGTGATGTCCCAAGCCCAACCCACGGTTTTGTTGAGGCCCCAAACACCAATACCCGTACCGATCAAATACAGAATGCATCCCACCCCATAAAAAGCGATGACGCTCGAGATGGTGATCATGATCTTCCATCCCAAAGGCGCTTTGCCTTGGATGGGGCCAACGACATCATCGGTGATGTCCTTGTAACTCTTGTTCCCCAGAATCAGGGGTTCCCGAATGGCGGCTTCCTGTTGCATGGTCTCAGGCCTTAGGGGTGTTGCGGACCTTCGTCAAGTAGGCGACGTTGGGCTGTATGCCCACCTCCTCCAAGGCGTGGTAAGTCCGGTTGTTGTCGTAAGTGGCGCGCACTTCACTGGCGTTGTCGTTGAGGTCGCCAAAAGTGATGGCGTTCGTAGGACAAGCCTCAGCACAAGCCGTGATGGCGCTGCCATCTTCCAGCGGTGTACCCGCCTTCTTGGCCTCCAACTTCGCTCCTTGCGTGCGCTGCACACACAGGCTGCACTTCTCCATGACGCCGCGGCTCCGCACCACCACGTCAGGGTTGAGGACCATCCGCTGGATGGCGTCCTGAGCGGGGTTGAAGTTCTGGAACTTGTCGTAGCCAGGATAGTGGAACCAATTGAATCGGCGCACCTTGAAGGGGCAGTTGTTGGCGCAGTAGCGCGTTCCGATACAACGGTTGTACGTCATTTGATTGACCCCCTCATTGGAGTGGGTCGTGGCCGCCACTGGACACACCGTCTCACAAGGAGCGTGGTTGCAGTGCTGGCACATCATGGGCATGTGAACGGTCTGCGGGTTCGCACCCGGCTCCTCCATCTTTCCGTAAGTAGAGATGACCCCTACACCTTCTGCCTCTCCGCGCTCCATGTTCCAATCGGAAGCATAGAAACGGTCGATGCGCATCCAGTGCATGTCGCGGTGGCGGCGGACCTCATCCTTGCCCACCACTGGAACATTGTTCTCAATGTGGCAAGCCGTCACGCAGGCGCTGCAACCGATGCAGCTCGTGAGGTCAATCGCCATGCCCCAACGGTGTCCAACACCGTCAACAGCATGCTCATGCCACATGTCAAATTCACCCGCAGCCTTCTTGTCGAGGGCATTGATTTCGCCGTCGCCGTTGATGTCATCGTGGACATTCAAGCCGATGGTCTTGTTCCAGCTGGCATCGCCACGCTTGACCCCTGCCTCTGCGAGGTAGTCGTCAAAGCTGGTTTCCTTCACCACAGAGTCACGCCCCATATAGGTGTGCTGAATCTGTGTGCAAGCCAAGGGGTAGGTCTCACCGGTCGCCTCAATGCTCACGTCATAAACGGCACGAGAAGGCACGCCATCTACCACAGGGGCAAGGCCAAAGACATTCTTACCAATGGGAACGAGGTTTCCTTCTGCATCGGCGAGGTGATCTCCACCTTCTCCCACTTGGTATGCAGCTTTACCGATGGCTTCGTTGCCACCACCCCGGCCGTAGCCCAAAGCAATACCAACCGTACCTGGAGTCTGTCCTGGCTGGGGGAATGCGGGCAACTCAAGGGCCTTTGCGCCTACCGTCACTTTGACGACAGAAGCAGGCTCCTCTTGAGCGATGTAAGTGTTCAAGCCCATCGCCTCCATGTCCACACGGGCCATGGTCACGTAGTTGTCCCAAGTGGTCTTTGTGATGGGATCAGGCGTCTCCTGCAACATGGGGTTGCCGGCTTGCTGGCCGTCTCCAATCGCCACCTTGCGATAAACATCAAGTTCAAACGTACCTCCCTTGCGGGCCGCCACATCGCGCAGCGCACCTCCAAGGTCTGCTCCCGTGTAAACAGCGGGTGTCTCTTCAGGAACTGTCACAGCCAAGAAGCCGTTGTGAACGCCTGTATTCCAGTTCTGGTCCGTATACATGGCGTCTGCCGTGTATGCAGCGCTGTGAGTCTGGCGCAACAAGGTGTATCCATCTGCCGGCTGGCCTGCCCAAGCCATGAGGCTCTCGGCGGGTTGACGGGTGTCATACAACGGCTGAATTGCCGGTTGAACCAGGTCAATTCGGTTGGGGTCAATCTGCAAATCGTTCCAGCCCTCGAGCCAGTGGTGTGCAGGCGCCATCGCCGTGCAGCGGCTGGCCGTTTCATCGGCAAACAACGCCGTAGAAACACTAAAGCCCACCTTTTCCAAACCAGCATTGAACGCTGCCGCATCTGCAGCGTGGTAAGAAGGGTTGATTCCATCCACCAACAGTGCAGCAACCTTTCCGGCGTTCATGTCGCTCACCAACTGAGCGAACGCCTTGTCATCGCCCTGATGGAGGCTGGGATTTTCGTGGAGTTCTATGGTTGTCCCCACCGCATCCAAGGCGCGGTTAATGGCACTGACAATGCGTTGTGTTGCAAGGTCGTTGTCGCCAGCGACCACAAGGCCTTTGGCGCCCGACTTCTTCAAGTCCGCAGCAGCAGCCTTTACGCTGGCCATCACCGTTTCATCGAGCACGACAGCTGCCCCTTGGCCAGAGATCTCGCGCAACAAAGCAGCAGCCACACGGCCTTGCTCTGATGGCTTCACCCGTGTGCGTGAGTCCGCATTGGACCCCGTCAAGGACATTCCACTCTCAAAAGCGTGCAGACGGCTCATTGCGCCGTCTTCTGGGCGGCGGGTCTTGGCCCATTCCGCTGTGTACCAAACGTTGTCTCCCCATGTACCGA
This sequence comes from Flavobacteriales bacterium UBA1995, assembly GCA_002336475.1. GTDB lineage: Bacteria > Bacteroidota > Bacteroidia > Flavobacteriales_D > Sanyastnellaceae > UBA8752. The sequence continues at coordinate 13,263 of DDCX01000052.1, forward strand.
GGAAGTCAGCGTTCAAAGACACCACGGTCTCTGCTTTGCCAAACTGGTAAGATGGGAACACACGACGGCCATAATCTGCGCGCATCGCCTCCGTAGTGGCGCTGTAGCTCACCGCATCGCATTGAACATGCTCAACGCCCGCTGAAGCCTCCAAAGCCGAGATGGCCCGCTTCATGCTGGGACTCATTACAGTGCCCGTCAGCAAAACCTTACGCCCAGATCCTGTCAACCCCTTGCTCACTGCAGCATCCAAAGACGGCCAAGTTGTGGCCTCGCCATTGAGGTGCGGAGCTTGCAAGCGCGCTGAGTCATACAGACCCAACACCGACGCATTGACCCGAGCATTCACACGACCAAAGCCGGTCTCTGTATTGCTCTTCACAAAAATCGGACGGCCTTCACGGGTCTTGACCAGCACATTGACGAAGTCATGCCCGTCGTAGAACGTCGACGCGTAATAGTTCGCAACACCTGGCGTGATCTCCTCAGGCTTGTTCGTGTAGGGAATCGACTTGACCACAGGCGTCTCGCAGGCAGCGAGGGTAGCAGCAGTCACACTGAATCCCATGAACTTGAGGAAGTCCCGGCGGCCGGTGTTGGCGCGTTGAAGCCGATCATCGGCTAGAAATTCATCGGCAGGACGCTCTGCAGGAAACTCCTGCGATTCGATCCTTTCGAACTCTGGGGTGCGGTCTAACTCTTCGAGTCCGGACCAGTAAATCTTGTTGTCAGCCATGGGGCAGATCCCTGATTTGCTTTAAACAGTCAATCAGTAATGGCACTTGGAGCATTCCCAGCCCCCGAGTTCCTTCACTGTTGTTTTTTCGTCTTCCATATAACGGCGCAACTCCTCATTCCCTCGCAGGTCATCTTTGAGTCGGTCGTGAATGTCTTCATAGTAACCCGATGAAGCGAAGCTGATCTCCGCTTTGTTGTGGCACTCAATGCACCATCCCATTGTGAGGGTGGGCTTGGACAGTTCAATCAATCCTGGGAAATCGTCCACCAGTCCATTGATCTCCTCTACAGGAGCAATGCGGCCTACGGTGTACTTGCCGACATCACCGTGGCAGTTTTGGCACTCCAGTCCGCCCACCACTACGTGCTGCTGGTGGCTGAAGAAAACGTGGTCTGGAAGGTTGTGCACCTTGTTCCACTTGAGGGGCTCTCCCTGGAAGTCGTCTTGGGGACTCTGGTATCCATTCTGCCCTTCGCCGTCCAAGTAGGTGCCCGACGCCGCATCGAACCCGATGGCCGCGTAGATCTTGCCGATCTCTACTTCACCATAACGGCTGCCCTTCTTGACCGCCTTGTGGCAGTTCATACAGACGTTGGTGGAAGGAATTCCTGCGTGCTTTGACTCGTACGCACTGTGGTGACAGTATTGACAATCCACTTCGTTCTCACAAACGTGCACACTGTGAATGAACTTGACAGGTTGGTCAGGGGTATAGCCCTGATAAACACCCACACCCATCAAAGCCTGATACCCAATGACCACGAAGTAGGCCACCACAAACAAGCTCAGGACACTGACGAAGGTCCGGTTGTCCCAAGCCCAAGCACTCAAACGCACGAAATAGGGGGCATCCTCTGTCTCCGAGGCCACATTGGCAGCCTTTTCCAGAGACTTGCGGACAGTGGCAGCACTGAGCGCAATAATCAAGAACAGCGTCAGAAGGATGAGGAACCAAATGGTGCCATTGGCGCTTTGCTCCTCTTCAATGGCGTCATAAATGGTGGGACAGTCGGTACCGGAGTCCGCACTTGCCACGACATCCGGCGGGTTTTGAACGTAAGCCATGATGTCCTTGACATCGTCAGAGCTCACCGCTTGGGCGGTCATCCATCCGTAAGTGCCCACATACCGGTCGACGAGTGACTTCACATAAGAATCGCCTGTCGCAGCCGCGGCTTGCGGGTTTTGGATCCACTGAACCAGAACCTCTTCACTCGAACCCCATCGGTCCGCAATTCCGGCGAGGCCGGGCGCTGCCAAAACTTCATTGGTCACAAGGTGACATGAAGCACAGTTGGCGTTGAATAAGGCTTGGCCATTTTCAATGTCTCCCTCATCCCAAATTCCCGCTTGGAGGGACAATGGGGCTGCGAGCGTTGCGACCACCACGATGAAAGCCAATCTTCTCCAGTTGGGGAGGACCTGCTTCGCGCTCTCGAATCCGAACATATCTACCGCTTGATTTTCGCGGGCAAATGTAGAACTCAAACCCCGTCCATGTAGGACCTGATGCTCGAGATTCTCGGAATGACGTGTTCAACCTGCATTCAAGGGGTCCGAATGCAATCTACTGCCGCCGGAAATGCCCTTTCTACAGTCAGTTCCGCCGGCACCACCAATGCGCTGGGAAACCTTCTTTTCAACGCCTTTTTTGCACGGTGGGCTGCCAATGCGGTTCGAAAGTCACCCACCTGGACCCCAAAAATGGGAGGATACGGGGTTAAATGGACATCCAAATCCAGTTCAAGCTCAGTAGAAATGTGCTGTCTCAAGGAGCGGGCTGAATCCAATCGGCCCATGAAAATCTGCACCCTAAAGCCGGGAATGCGAATGTCTTCTGGGGGAGTGTGCAAAGAATCCAACGCTCCAATTTCATCGGAGATATCCCAAGCCACAGATCCCCAAGGAATGTCCCTGAAGGGAACGTCAACGGGCAGTTCCGATAGGGCCTCTTCCGAAGAAGCTGGCGCCACTCCCTCATCATGGGGAGCCTCGACTTCAGGAGCATCCTCTGTAGGCTCAATGACAGCCTCGGCCGCAGCCTCCTTGGCCGCCTTTCCTTCCCCAAACATTTGCCGCCACCACGAAACATTGTCTTGGGCGTCCACAGGACTTCCCATCCACAAAAAGACCACAGCCAAGGCCCAAGGGGTTCGCATTTGCATCAGCGCAAGATGACCATTTTGCCCGAAGCTCCGGTCTTGCCCGCGTCTTCACCGACCAACATAAAATACACGCCCTCGGGAACAGGTTGTCCGAGATCGTTGGTGGTATCCCAAACAGCGCGTCCTCCGGCACTTTCCAACTTTTTGACACGCTCACCTCCTGCGCTCATAATGTGCACCTCCGATCCAAATGCCAGGCCGTCAATGGTGACCACAGGCTCAAATTCAGGCCGCCATGGATTGGGGAAAATGCGCAAGCCACCTCCATTGAGCTCCACGGTAAAGTTGGTGGCCTCCCCTCGGTAAGAGGTCAGTCCTTGGGGAGTGGCGAAATAAACCAAGCCGCTCTCTTGGTCAATCGCGATGTCGTAGACCTCATTGGACAGCAGCGGGCTATTGTCCACTGTGAAATGGGCCACTTCTGTGCGGCCATCTGGACTCAGCAAAAAGGCCCCGTTGTTCAGGGTAGCCAGCCACTTTCGGTTGCCACCATCCAAAGCGATGTCTTGGACTTTTTCAGTCTCCAACAAAAACTGAAAGTTCCCGTCTTGCTCGATCAAAATTTGCTGCGCATCGAACCCTTCTGCCGTGAACAACGCCTGGGGCTGGTAAAACACCGCCGGACCCTGCAACGTCCCCACCCAAACCTCACCATCGAGGTCCTCTTCCACCGAAAAAACGAACGAGCTGGGCAAACCGCCCTCTCCTTCCTGCTGGCTCAAAAACCGGACATCGTCATCGGCAGGGTCAGCTGGCGTGCCCCCAGTGGACATCACCACCACACCTTGACCGCCTCCCATGACGATCCACACCTGTTCTGATTGGGTAGCCAACACACTTGTAAACCGGCTTGAAACATCCAAGCCTTCCACATCAAAGGTGTGCCACTGACCTTCTGCATCCAGCATTTTCAGTGGGTTTTCCGTGCCTTGGTTCAATACCCAGAGGTTTCCTTGACGGTCAAAGTCTACAGCAGGTGCCGAGCACCGCTGAGTTTCCCAATTGAGGTTCCATTCCAATGGCGCATTGCCCGGGTTCCAATACTGCGTGATTTGGGCCCCCACCACTTCAATCAGTCCTTCCTCCAGGCTGCCGAAAACAGCACGATCTGGACGGGTAGGGTCAATGCTCACGTCCATGGGGTCTTGGACTCCACTGCCACCCACTTCACCATCAGGCGGCGGTATCGACCACCAAAAAGCGCCCTTTCGGCCACTGAACCCCTCCCTCCTGTATAGCGGAACACCGCTGGATTCAGTGCCTCCGGTTGCCACCCACAAACGGTCATTCCAAGCGTCCAATTTCCACGTGGCATTGGAACTGGGACCATTGGGAGCAAAAGGACCGTCAAATGCCGCCTGTACTCCACCTCCTTCAAGCCATAACGCGCCCGAATGCGCATTGGCAACCCAGCATCCACCCGCCACCGCCGCCGCGCCATTGGGTTGCAAGTAAACACTGCCAACATTGCCCCTCAGCACATCAGGTTCCCAGGCCGCTGTGGTTTCCAAAATGCCAAAAGGCGTTGTCGCCCAGAGGCTCACACCGTCAGACGTTAACCCCGTCCAATCTTCCATGAGGCCTGCCGTCACTTCAGTCCAAGACGGTACACCAGCTTGGGCAACCCAGATTGCATCTGGCCCCTGTCGGCGTTCCAACACCGCAAGTCGGCCGTCATCGCCCACCACGACATCATACAAGTCCTCTGCCCCCAGCAAGGACAGACCTTCCTCCAATTCCCATGTGGCGGGATCACCCGGAAACGCCGCGTTTTCAGCCGCCGACCACAGTCCAGCAGACGTGGCCAACCACCACTTGCCAGCGCTCAAAACAGCGGCACGTACGGACAACTGTTGACCGTTAAGTTCCAGTTTCCAGGTGTCCCGCACCTCCAGCGCTTCCAGGTCATACTCAACCACACCAATGTCGGTGCATACCAAAAGGGACTTGCCCGACACCGCCAATTGGTTGGGCCGCTTGCTGCCCGGCAAATCAGCCTCAGCCAAGTCGCGAACAGACAGCACCCCCCCCAATGTTCCGTCGGCATCTATGTCCACCAAATCGAAGGTGCCCTCTTCATAGCCCACTATGGCCTTGCCCCATTCAGGAGCCAGGGCCACAGCGGCGATCTCAGCTCGGCTCAACCCATCCGCCTTTCCAAACCTCTGAACCTCTCCATTGGCGCGTCCCTCCGAGTCAAGCCCCAATGCGAACACCGCGGTTTCACCCGCCGCAAACACCACCGTTGCGCCTGGCGCTGCAGCCACCGCCTGTGTCTTGCTGAAGTTAGGCTGGTCTTGCCATGAACCGGTCTCAATTTGTGCCGTGCCCACTGCGCTGAACAACACAAACAGGACCAAGGTATACCCCGCCCTGAAGGGGTGATTTGCGAAGGCCCAACGGCTCCAGTAATCGCGGCGGTGTGGGTTGTGGTCCATAAAGTCTGCGTCCAACATGACGTCGCTTCGGAATGAATTATTGTGTTGCAGCACGGTGCGAAGGTCAGGATTCGGGAGGCAATGCGCGAGGGTCTACGGGACGCACTCCGCGAGGACGCAATCTCCTCACCTTCGGGGAAGGAGGCAATACCGATAAGTCAAACAATGCAGGGCCCCGCGTTTCCAAATTGGCCAAGGCCTCTTCATCGGCCAATCCATACATAAAATTGCGGTCTCCGAGCACCATTTCTACAATGCCCCAACCGACCAGAAGGGCCAACAAATCTTCGACGGCATGCGCTGGTTTGCGCACGGTTCGAGATACTTGACGGAAGCCGAGCAGCTTGCCATTGCGCCACGATTTGAAAAGCTTCCCTACGTTTTTATCGTATTCAAAAGCCGGTCGGTCTGCTCGGAAACGGTGGTCCCAACAGCGCGCCAAAACAGCATTGACTTGAATGTTCTCATCCTCAAGCCTCAGAAAAGCAGACCACTTTCCTTCCTCCACCTCACATCGGTGCGGGCGTTGGCGCGAGGGTTCAACCACCACCTCTACCACGCTTCTCACATCCGCCTTCCATACTTGAGACTGAAAGGCAACAACAGGCCTGCAATACATCTCTGCGGCGGCCTCCACCATATGCAGCTCCTCATCTACGCGTACTCCACTGACAGTGCCATTGTCCTTGACTCCGATCAACAACCTGCCGCCATCGGCGTTGGCAAAAGCCACCAAAGTGCGCGCAATTTTGCGGCTGTCATCGATGCGCGTTTTAAAGTCCTGCTGCTGGTGCTCCCCTTCTGCGATCATTCGAAGAACATGCGACATGAAGCAAAGATGTGCCCAAGAGGCCGTGCTGTCTGCGGGCATCACAAGGATTTTGCCTACTTTCGCACTGTCAACGATGGGAAATGATAAGGAAGGGGGGCCGAAAGCCCCCCTTCTTCTTCCCCAAAATTGCGATTAAAACCACATGATCAACGCACAGGATATCCGCCAATGGGTTGAAGGCCACCTCGCTGAGAGCGGAGGCTTCCTCGTGGACGTCCACGTTTCAGAAGGCGCTGACATTCGGGTTTTGGTCGACGCTCCCGAGGGCATGCCCATATCGCGCTGCGTGGCCATTTCTAGGCTGATCGAAGACGAACTGGACCGAGACTTGTATGATTTTTCGCTGCAGGTTTCTACCCCCGGACTTGACCAACCACTCAAGATCCGGCCTCAGTACGAAAAAAATATAGGCCGAGAAGTTGCTGTCCAACTGCACGATGGACACAAGAATGAAGGCACGCTTACAACAGTAACCGACGAAGGCATCACTGTTGAGCATACAGAAAAAAGAAGAATTGAAGGCCGCAAGGCCAAAGAGTGGGTCACAGACCGGCACGAGCTGGCTTGGGATTCCATTGCAACAACGAAAGTCAAGATTTCATTCAAGCAATAATGGATACGGTGAACCTCGTAGACTCCTTTAGGGAGTTCAAGGAATTGAAGAACATCGACCGAGAGACCATGATGGGTATTCTCGAGGAGGTGTTCCGGAACATGATCATCAAAAAGTACGGGGCGGATGACAACTTCGATATCATCATCAACCCAGAAAAGGGTGACCTCGAGATTTGGCACAACCGCGAAATTGTAGAGGATGGTAACGTTGAAGACCCCGTCGCAGAAATCGGCCTCACCGACGCTCTGAAAATCGAAGACGACTTCGAAGTCGGCGAAGAGGTTTCCGAAGAGATCAAACTGGTTGACTTTGGACGTCGGAATGTGCTCTCCATGCGCCAGAACCTGGCCGGAAAAATCATGGAGCTCGAAAAAGACGCGCTCTACCGCAAATACAAGGACCGCGTTGGCGAAATCATCTCCGCTGAGGTCTATCAAATTTGGAAGCGGGAAATCTTGCTTGTCGACGACGACGACAACGAGCTCATCATGCCGCGTGACCAACAAATTCCAGGAGACTTCTTCCGCAAGGGAGACGCCGTAAGGGCCGTGGTCGCAGAAGTTGAGATCCGGAACAACAACCCGCGCATCATCCTGTCCAGAACAGCGCCTGAGTTCCTGTCCCGCTTGTTCGAACAGGAAGTTCCCGAGATCTACGACGGACTCATCACCATCAAGAAAGTCGTCCGTGCACCAGGCGATCGCGCCAAAGTGGCGGTGGAGTCTTACGACGACCGTGTCGACCCCGTCGGCGCTTGCGTGGGTATGAAAGGCTCACGCATCCACGGCATTGTCCGGGAGTTGAAGAACGAAAACATCGACGTCATCAACTACACGGCCAACGAGCAACTTTTGATCGCCCGTGCCTTAAGCCCTGCCAAGATTTCTTCGATCACCATTAAAGGTGAGCGGGCAGAAGTCTACCTCCAACCCGACCAGGTCTCTCTGGCCATTGGAAAAGGTGGACACAACATCAAATTGGCCGGGCGCCTGACCGGTTATGAAATCGACGTTTACCGCGAAGGCGAAACAGAAATCGACGATGTCGAACTCAAGGAGTTCAAAGACGAAATCGAAGCCTGGATCATCGAGGAGCTCGAGAAGATCGGATGCGACACAGCGCGCAGCGTTCTCAACCTCACGGTAGAGGACCTGGCCAACCGCACCGACCTCGAAGTGGAGACCGTTGAAGAGGTTATGAAAGTCCTCAAGTCAGAATTCGACGTCTGATCGTTTCACTCCGCTCCCTCCACCCTCACCCCAACGATAGTCCCCGGAAAGCCGCACATGTCAGAAGTTTCCAAACCGGTACGCCTCAGTAAAGTTGCCCGAGAATTCAACCTCGGTGTCGACTCGATCGTCGAATTCCTGTCCTCCCAAGGAATCGAAGTCGAACGCAAGCCCAACACCAAGTTGGAGCCGGAGCAATACGCCTTGGTGCGTTCCAACTTCGCCGACGAAAAAGCGGCCAAGGAAAAGTCCAAGCAGAAGTCAAAAACATTGCTAGAGATGGAGGCTCTAGCTGTTGACTCCAAGCGGAAGGCCGAAGTTGAGGCTGCTGTTGCCCCAGAAGCGACAGCGCCTGCACCGGCACCAACTGCAGCGCCTGCGCCTGCCGTGGAGGCAGTTCCTGCGTCAGAGGTCAAGGCTCCCGCCGCCGTATCTGAACCTGAGCCCGCTGTGGAAACTGCGCCAGAAATACAGGTTGAACCTAAAGCGGACTCCACCCCGCCACCTGCATCGGTACCTCAAGCTGAAACGGCAGAAGCAGAGCCCACTACAGTAGCTCCGGCAGCAGAAGCTCCGACAGCAGAAACTCCGACAGCAGAGGTACCCGCCCCAGAAGAAAAGAAGGCTGGAGAGGAAACACAACCTGCTCCAACGGCCAAGGAAACAGCAACGCCCACCAAACCCAATGTTCCTCCCTCACCTGTCAAAATTGTAGGTAAGGTTGACTTGGATGCTGTTAATCCTAAGAAAAGGACCAAAAAGACAGCCGCTCAAAAGGCAGCGCCTGCCTCTACAGCCCCGAAGCCAGCGGCTCCTGCCGCAGCGGCCCCTGCTGCGCCCACTCCTGCGCCAACCTCACCAGCCCAGCCGGTGAAGAAGCCTGAAGTTCAGGTCATGCGTGCGAAAGCAGAAAAGCTGACCGGCCCTACCGTCGTCGGAAAAATCGAACTCCCCGTTGAGAAGAAGCCCACTACCGCCGGCGAAAAACGCAAGCGGAAACGCATCACCAAGGTGGACGTTGAAGCGGCAGGAAAGCAAACTGTCAAGCGCGGGCGCACCGTCACAGGAGGACCCAAAAAAGAAATTTCCGAGAAAGACATTCAAAAGGAAATCAAGGACACCCTGGCACGCTTGAGCAAGGGCAAAAAGACCCAAGCCAGTGCCAAAACGCGACGCGCCAAACGCGA
>DDCX01000052.1:22573-61533 GCA_002336475.1 Flavobacteriales bacterium UBA1995
GCATGCATGTCCTTGGGCATGATGGTCTCCATCAACCAACGCCTAGACAAGGAAACCATCGGCATCATCGCTGAGGAGTTTGGTTACGGCGTTGATTTTGTCTCTGCCGAAGTGCAAGAGGCGATTGAGGTGGAACTGGACAGTGCAGAAGACCTGATCTCTCGTCCGCCCATCGTCACCGTCATGGGCCACGTCGACCACGGAAAAACCTCCTTGCTCGACTTCATCCGCAAAAGCAATGTCATCGACGGTGAAGCAGGGGGAATCACCCAGCACATCGGTTCTTACAGCGTAGAGCTCGAAGACGGTGCCCGAATGACCTTCATTGACACTCCAGGTCACGAGGCCTTTACCGCCATGCGGGCAAGGGGTGCTCAAGTAACCGACCTCGCGATCATCATCGTGGCGGCCGACGATGCGGTCATGCCGCAAACCAAAGAGGCGATCAGCCACGCTCAGTCTGCTGAGATTCCTTTCATCATCGCCATCAACAAATGCGACCGCGAAGAATCCAACCCTGACAAGATCCGCACAGAACTTGCAGAACTCGGCATTCAAGTCGAGGAATGGGGCGGAAAGACGCAGAGCCAAGAGGTCTCCGCCAAGACTGGATTGGGCATTACAGAATTGCTCGAGAAGGTGACCTTGGAAGCCGAGCTGCTTGAGCTCAAAGCCAACCCCAAGAAGCGCGCCGTCGGTACCATCATCGAATCCAGCCTTGATAAGGGCCGTGGATATGTCACGAACCTCATCGTGTCCGCTGGAACCCTGAGTGTCGGCGACCCTATGCTCGCCGGTCAATACAGCGGTAAAGTCCGCGCCATGACCAACGAGCGTGGTGAAGCCCTCAAAGAGGCCGGTCCTTCGATGCCCGTTTCCATCCTCGGATTGGACGGTGCCCCGAATGCCGGAGACGAATTCCACATTTTCGAGAACGAAAAGGAAGCGCGTACCATCGCCCAAAAGCGCCAGCAACTGCAGCGCGAGCAAGGCATCAGAACCCAAAAGCAAGTCACGCTCGAAGAATTGGGCCGCCGTATTGCTGTGGGCGAATACAAGGAGCTCAACCTCATCATCAAAGGCGACGTGGATGGTTCTACCGAAGCTTTGGCAGACTCCCTGATCAAACAGAGCACCGAAAAGGTTCAGGTCAACGTCATCCACAAGGCTGTCGGACAGATTTCCGAGAGCGATGTCCTGTTGGCCTCCGCTTCAGAAGCGATCATCATCGGTTTCCAAGTGCGCCCCAGTGGCACCGCACGGAAATTGGCCGAGAGGGAAGGCATTCAAATCCGTTTGTATTCCATCATCTACCAGGCCATCGAAGAGATGAAGGAGGCGATGGAAGGCTTGCTTTCTGCCAAGATCGAAGAGCGCATTGTGGGTACAGCGGAAATCCGCGAAACCTTCAAGATTTCCAAGGTGGGCACCATCGCAGGTTGCTTTGTCCAAGACGGCGTAATCCAACGGAACCACAACATTCGCGTCATCCGCGAAGGCGTGGTGGTCTACACCGGAACCCTTGGTTCACTGAAGCGCTTCAAAGACGATGCGAAGGAGGTCAAGAAAGGCCTCGAATGCGGTCTGAACGTAGACCGTTTCAACGACATCAAGGTGGGTGACATCATCGAGTCATACGAGGAGGTCGAAGTCAAGCAGACCCTGGACGACTAAGCCGTTGCAAGGGACTCCTGCCAGTAAACTGCCCGGCATAGGGACCACCATCTTCACCGAGATGTCCGCGCTCGCTGCAGAGCACGGCGCCCTCAATTTGGCGCAAGGATTTCCCAATTTACCTCCTCCTGAAGGCCTGGTAGAAGCCGCAGTTCGCGCCTTGCGCGCAGGCGTTCACCAATACGCGCCTATGGCAGGCCGTCCCGATCTTAGGGAGTGGGTGTGTAAGCACCATTCAGAACGCCACGGTTACGCTTACTCGCCGGAGCATGAGTGCACCATCGGCGCAGGAGCTTCCTCCCTGCTGTTCGCCGCAATCCAAGCCTTCATTCATCCAGGAGACACGGTGGTCGTCCAAGCTCCCGCCTACGACCTTTACGGTCCAGCTGTCAAACTCGCAGGTGGACAAGTCGCAGAAGTTCCCTTGCTTGACAGCGATGGCCAATGGGACCTCAGTAGCCTGTTGCAAGCCTGCACGCCTCAGGTCAAGATGGTCGTCCTGAATACGCCCCACAACCCCACTGGCACCGTGTGTCCCCCCGGGTTTATGGACGCCTTGGCGGCACATCTGAGTGGCACAGACACCCTGGTGCTGTCCGATGAAGTCTACGGTCCCATCGTTCACGATGCAAGACCAGAAGTGTCTCTGGCGGGCTGCCCAGGACTCAGGGAACGCGGCCTCGCATTTGGAAGTTTCGGAAAGCTGCTACAGGCCACCGGATGGAAAATCGGTTGGGCAGTGGGGCCGGCTGCGCTCACAGCCGAGCTTCGCAAAGTGCACCAGTACGACGTCTTTTCTACCGGAGCGCCCCTACAAGCTGCCCTGGCAGATTTCCTGCCTACCCCGGAAGGCCAAGAGCACTTGTCTGGACTCGCAGGGATGTACCAATCCAAACGAGACCGCCTGCTTGCTGGACTCCAAGGCACAGCTTGGCGCCATGTTCCTGCAGAGGGCGGTTTCTTTCAAGTCCTCGACGCCAGCGGCATCATCGATGGAGACGACGGCCATTGGGCCCGCCAATGGACGCGCACCCACGGCATTGCCACCATCCCGCTTTCTGCCTTCTATGCGCCTCCTTCCCCAATGCTGAGGCTGTGCTTCGCAAAGGACGATGCGACCATAGATGCTGCCGTAGATCGCCTGCGCCATATTGCAGCCGATCATGCCCACTGATTCTCTGCACATCATCGGACTGCAATCCGACCTTGCTTGGCGCGACCAAGAGGCCAACTTCGATCATTTCGATGGCTTACTTCAAAACCTGACGGACAGCCCTTGTGACCTTGTGGTCCTTCCCGAGATGTTCACCACTGGCTTCAGTTGGCCCCCCCTTGCTGCCCACAGCGAAAGTCTCGTTGCCAAAGATTGGATGCAACAATGGGCCGACCGCCTTGGTGCCGCCCTGATCGGCAGCGTCTCCTGCCACGATTCAACAGGCCAAGCCCGCAACCGCTGTTGGTTCGTTCCCCCCTCATCCGAAGGCCATCCCAGCCATTACGACAAGCGCCACCTCTTTACTTTGGCGGGCGAACATGACCACTTCAAAGCGGGAATAGAGCGCGTCGAAGTGCAATTCCGCGGCCTGCGCATCCTCCTCCAGGTGTGCTATGATCTGAGGTTTCCCGTGTACGCCCGAAACGGCCAGCCCAACCCCTATGACATGGCGGTCTATGTGGCGAATTGGCCGGAAACCCGCGCAGCAGCTTGGCGCACCCTCCTTCAGGCGCGCGCCATCGAAAACCAGTGCTACGTGGTGGGCATCAACCGCTCTGGAACCGACGGAAATGGCCACCGATACTCAGGCGACAGCCTGATGGTTGATTTTGCTGGCACCGTTTTATCCGATGCCGGGAACAACGGCATACCTCAAGTCTTGAAGGCCAGCGCCTCTAAGACAGCACTCGATGGCTTTAGAACCCGCCTGCCCTTCTTGGACGACGCGGATTCATTTGCACTGGACTGAGAGGCGCTGCGCTTTACTTAAACGCGTTCTCGCCGGTGATGTCCAATCCGGTGATCAGGAGGTGGATGTCGTGCGTTCCCTCGTAGGTGATCACAGATTCCAAGTTCATCATGTGCCGCATGATGGGATACTCTCCGGTAATGCCCATACCGCCCAGTATCTGACGCGCTTCGCGGGCAATGTTGATGGCGATTTCGACATTGTTCCGCTTGGCCATAGAAATCTGGCCACTGGTGGCCTTGCCCTCATTGCGCAACTGGCCCAGGCGAAGGGTCAACAACTGAGCCTTCGTGATCTCTGTGATCATCTCGGCCAATTTCTTCTGCTGCAATTGGAAACCTGCGATGGGACGGCCAAACTGCTCCCGCTGCTTGGCATAACGCAAAGCGGCATCATAGCAATCCAATGCGGCACCAATCGCACCCCATGCAATGCCATAACGCGCACTGTCCAAGCAGCTCAAAGGCGCACCTAGCCCGGAACGACCAGGAAGAATATTCGCCTTGGGCACCTTTACATCTTCGAAAATGAGCTCCCCAGTATCCGAGGCACGCAAACTCCACTTGCCGGTCATCTTAGGTGTAGAGAATCCTTCCATACCGCGTTCGACCACGATGCCGTGAATCCGACCCGTTTCGTCCTTGGCCCACACCACAGCGATGTCAGCGAACGGCGCATTTGAAATCCACAGCTTGGCTCCGTTCAAAATCACATTCTCCCCATCTCCAGCATCCTTGAAGTTGGTGATCATGCCCCCTGGGTTGGACCCGTGATCGGGCTCTGTCAACCCAAAGCAACCCATCATCTCGCCCGTGGCAAGCTTGGGCAAATACTTCATGCGCTGTTCCTCACTGCCGTACTTCCAAATGGGGTACATCACCAATGAACTCTGAACCGAAGCCGTGCTGCGCAACCCACTGTCGCAACGCTCCAATTCCTGCATGATGAGCCCGTAGGAAATCTGGTCCAGACCCGCTCCACCGTATTGCTCGGGGATGTAAGGTCCAAAGGCACCGATGGCCCCCAAGCCTGGAAGCAAATGCTTTGGAAACACCTGCGTTTCGGCGGCGTCTTCAATGATGGGGCTCACCTCCTGCTTGACCCATGCTCGGGCCGCATCGCGGATGAGTTTGTGCTCCTCAGTGAGGAGGTCGTCCATCATATAGTAATCATGCCCCTGGTAGAGGTCGGTCTTAACAGATCCCATGTTCATGCCTCAAAAATACAACGCATGCGTGCGTACACTTGAACAGCCATGGACCTGGAACAGCCAAAACACCCTGAATTTGCCACCGTAACCGCTAAAATCGGGTCTGAAAGGCACGGCATGCGCCTTCAGGATGCCTTACCTGGCTTGTTCCCCTCCTTCCTGCCCAGCCGCAAATCCTGCAAAAAAGCCATCGAAAGGGGGCGAATTGCACTCAATGGCGTCCCATCTGCAACTGCGCGAGTGGTTCAGACAGGAGATGAAATCGCCTATTTACCTGATGCCTCGGTTCCACCGCCGCCGGGTGCTGGAGCACCAGCGATCCTGAAATGGCACAGGCCACCAGGGGCCGACCATCTGTTCGTTTGGAAACCCGCCGGTATGGCCACCTCAGGGCATGGCCGGTTCCACCTTGCGGGCTTGCTCGCCCACTGGGCCCATGCCGGAACCCCCGACCAAAAGTCCACCCTGCAAGCCCTCCGTCCCGATGCCATGCGGTGGCCACACCCTGTACACCGCCTCGATCGGGCAACCGCCGGTTGGGTATGCATCGCCTTGACCTTGAAAAATGCCCAGGGCATCAGTGCTGCCTTTGCCGAGCACAGCGTCAAAAAAACGTACCTCGCCCTTGTAGCGGGAACCATGACTGGACAGGGCGAATCCCGCCATCCATTGAACGGAAAACCCGCCCATACAGCCTGGCGAGCGCTTGCCTCAGGCCCCCTCCCTGTGCACGGCACGGCCACGCTGCTCGAGGTCAAGCCCACCACGGGGCGCACCCACCAAATCCGAAAGCACTGCACACTGCTGGGGCACCCCATCGTCGGAGAAGACCGCTACCCCCTGGTTGGTGCAGATGAAACCGCCCCACCGCGGTATTCGGGACAAGGTTTGTTCCTGAGTGCGGTCAAACTTGAAGTCCCCAGTGGGACGCACGGTGCACCATCAGAAGCATCTGCTGGTGCACCCAAAAAATTCAAGCGCATTTCTTGGGTAAAGGCCACACTCGACGAGGGTCAAGCCACTGAAGCCTCGTAGCCGTCGTCAATCAACAGGCCTTTCTTTTTGTAAGCCGAGACAGCCAACTGGTCGGCGCGTTCGTTCATCGGGTTGCCCGCATGGCCTTTGACCCAGTCAAATTGCACCTTGTGTTTGCGGTAAACCCTCAAAAAACGCTTCCACAAGTCCGGGTTCTTCTTGCCTTTGAATCCTTTCTTCTCCCAGTTGAACACCCACCCTTTGACGACCGAGTCAATCACGTATTTGCTGTCACTGACAACCCACACGTCCACCCCTTCGCGATTCAGGGCTTCCAAAGCCACGATCACTGCAAGCAACTCCATCCGGTTGTTGGTGGTCAGCCGGTAACCAGCCGTGAACTCCTTCCGGTGTCCGCCCCATTCCAAAATGGCGCCATAGCCCCCTGGACCCGGATTGCCCGAGGCCCCACCATCGGTATGGACGACCACTGGATCAGCCATGGACTTGAAAGAGCATGGCCGCGTTGGCAGAAAAGAGCTTAACGGCAATGGCCAACAGGATGATGCCAAACACCTTTTGAAGGACGGCAATGCCCCCCTCACCCAACATCCGCTCAATGCGACCCGTCAAACGCAACACGAAATACACCAAGGCCATGTTCACCAGAATGGCCAGCGCAATGTTGATGGCGGCATACTCGGCCCTCAACGAAATGATGGAGGTCATGCTGCCTGCCCCCGCAATCAGTGGAAAAGCAACAGGCACGATGGTCGCTGTTTTCATGGACTCTGGCGACTGTTTGAACAAGGTGATGCCCAGGATCATTTCGAACGCCATGAAGAACATGACAATGGATCCCGCCACAGCAAAGGAATTGACATCAATGCCCAAGAAGTTGATCACGCCTTCGCCCAAAAAAAGGAAGGCCAGCATGATGCCGAGCGCCACCAAACTGGCCCGTTCGGCATGAATGTCACCGGCCTTTTTCTTGATGTCCAGCAAAAAAGGAATGGACCCCACAATGTCGATGACGGCAAACATCACCATCCCCGACTTCAACAATTCTGTCCAATCAAAGGCCATGTTTACCGTTCACTTGAGGGTCAATCGTTCCAGACAAGGATAGGGATTCCGTCACAGCACGCAAGGCTTCCTGCGCGCAATGCTCCAATTCCAGCTTCCGCACTTTGGCAGAAATCGAGAGCGGTGTATCCGCTGATGCATCAAGTTCGACACGCGCTTGAAAAAACACAGCTCCTGTGTCATAACCAGCGTCCACCCAATGCAAGGTCATGCCGGTTTCGGTCACCGATCCATCTTGCATGGCACCGTATACCGCACGGTGCACGTGGTCACCGTACATGCCCTTTCCTCCGAAAGCAGGCAATAACGAAGGGTGCAGGTTCAACATGCGCCGAGGAAACACCCCGACCAAGGACTGCGGCACTTTGAGCAAAAAGCCCATCAACACGACAAATTGAACCCCCCGTGCACCCAATTCCTGCGCCACCACTCCGCCGTTGAGCTGCGCCTTAGAAAAAACCCAAGTCTCGACACCCAGCGCTTCTGATCTGCGCAATACTCCAGCGCTAGACCTGTTGCTAGCCACCACTGCAACCTCAATGTCAGCGCGCTTTCCTGCAGCCTGAATCAACCGCTCTGCATTCGTTCCCTCGCCACTGGCCAAAATGGCCACCTTCAGTGTGCCTGTGCCCATCAGCGTGCGTCAGGGTCAAACACGGCGGGGTCGGAAAGCGGCCCATTCTGGCGCGCCGACCTGTCTTTCTGCAGTTGACTCATGGCTGAGGTGATCGCCTCTATCTCAGGGTCATCCGGCAAGGCATCCGAAAGGGCGCCCGATACACGTTGGCTCACCGCCATGGCCATTTGAATCTCATTGTTCGCTGCCAAATAGTAGGCGTCATCCAACGAGAAGAAGTAATTGACATCACCCGACAACGACTCAAACAGTGCGGAACCCACTTGCTTCGCCAAAGCACCCGCCTTTGCCCTTTGGGCGTCGGTCAAGCTGTTGTCTTGGCTCATTTGGGCCAACAATTCAATGGAAGGCAGCATGATTCGATCGTAAGGCACATTGCGCTCAGGCGTTGAGGCCACCAGCCGTTCGATCACCTCCAAACCGCGCGCACTTTTGCCCGACTGCACAAAGGACTCCGCGAGGTTGGTCAACTGCAGGCGGATGTTTGTGGCCATCCTGCGGTTGTTCTCATCCATGTAGATTTCGCCTTCTGCATCCATGCCGCCCCACTGGAAGTCTTCCATGACGTTGGTGTACATGATGTCTTGAGCAATGCCCACAGGCTGACCTCCCCGGGACCCGTATTTGACAGGGACCAAACGCCAAGCCAGGCCCTCCAAACGGAAGTAATCCTGAAGTCCTACATAACTGTCTGGGCCGATGGTCACCGCGAAGTAAACCGGACGCTCCCAGTTGTTGTTGCTCAGGATCTCCATGACCATGAACTGGTTTTTGAGGACGTACTGTTTGGGCGTTCCATTGCCATCGGTCACGGTCCACTCCAATGCATCGACCAAGAGGTTCCGTTCTTCTGGAAGAACCACCCCAGAGGCCATGACCGCTTCCTTGTTGACCGGAACACTGAAACTGTTGGATGGAAGGTGGGCATACTTTCGGCCACCGCCGTAATCCACCATGTCCGTATCGTCCAATGCCTGGCGCATGGCTGTCTGGATGTCCACATAGGGGTTGTTCGTGTCCGCAGGCGGGTCCAACAACACGATATCGCGCGTTCCCTGGCGGTACTTTTCTTCTCCCATGCGAATGGGCACCGGGGCACTGTCATAGGCGCGGCGCTTCATCTGCTCCACATACCAATCGGTATTGAGCAAACTCAGATTGACGATCCGCACATCGGTCCGGTATCCCTCTACCTCCTGCACATACCACAGCGGGAACGTGTCGTTGTCTCCATTGGTAAAGATGATGGCATTGGGAGCGAGGCTGTCCAAGTAGTTTTTGGCCATGTCCACACCAGTGCTGCGGCCAGCGCGGCTGTGGTCGTTCCAACCTTCTGCCCCCATCTGAATGGGCACCAAAAGCAGCAGTGCCGACAGCACCATCGCACTGAGTTTTTCATGGCCCGATCTTCCCAAAGCAAAGGCCAATCCCAGCAAACCGGCAGCCAACACTCCCAGATACAACACCGTGTAGCTCAACGCATGTCCACCGCCCCCGGCAGACTCGAGAATGTAGAGGACAACCCCAAATACCAAGGGCGCACCCATGGCGATGCCCAAAGACTTGCCCTTGAGGTTCGCCGCCATGTCAAACAGGGCGTACACACCAAGGCCAATCCAAATCGTGAACGCATAAAATGAGCCCACATAAGCGTAGTCCCTTTCACGTGGCTGCAGAGGGTACTGGTTCAAATACACCACAATGGCCAAGCCCGTCAAAACAAACAGCAAGCCGGTCACCGAGAAATCCCGCCAGCTCCGGAAGGCCTGGAATATGGCGCCAATCAAGCCCAGCAAAAAGGGCAACAGATAATAATTGTTGTGGGCCTTGTCCGAGGTGCGGTGAGGCGGCACATTGTCCCGGCTGCCCAAACGTTCAGCATCCAAGAAATCCACTCCAGTCAACCAGTTTCCATCGATAAAATCCCCGTGGCCCTGAACGTCATTCTGACGCCCAGAGTAGTTCCACATGAAATACCGCAGATACATCCAACCAATCTGATACTGGGTAAAGAAAGTCAGGTTCTCTCCCTGAGACGGCATCAGCAATTCATGGTAACGGTCGGCCTGTCCCTGCAGCCTCTGAACCTCGCGGATGTCCTCTGATGACCGGGTCTGGTTGGCCCTATTGGTAGCGGCCCGAACCTGCTGTTCAATGCCATTTAGACTGCGCTGCAAGGTTTGCGCATAAGTGCGGCCATGGTCCAGTCCTTGCGACAGGTCATCCACCATCATTTGAGCGAGGGTTCGCCGAACTTCGGCATTGCCCAAATCAGCCAAACGGGCATCGTTTCCGCGGCCTACGATGATCTCTGTACCACTGCGCACCTCAAACTTGGCGCCGAAGCGCTGGCCAAATGACCGGTAGAGGTTGTTGAGCATGCGGCCCAACTCGGCTTTCTCCAAATTGCCACCCAAAATGCGACCTGCAATGTGCTGCTCAAAAGACGCTGCATCGCGCTCCTTTTGGTCAATGGGGCTGACAAAACCAACGTCCTCATTCCAGCCCTTGTAGTTGGACCAACGCTTGTACTCCTTAATGTGGTTTGCCTGACTGGAATACATGCGGGGAAACAGCATCGTGAACCGGTCGTCATAGCGTGGAACGCCATTCCGCTTTTCGCCGCTGTCCACGTACTCCTGTTTCACCGAGAACGTCCCTTCGTTGGCGTCCATGTACTTGTCGGCCGCAAAGCGGTCCTTGAAAGTGGCTACACGGGAGTCCACAGCCCCGCGGGACTTGTAGACACTGTAACTCGGGAAATAAGAAGGGGAACCGTCGCTGTAGGGGTCCTCCATGTCGTTTGGAGAGTTCCAGTATTGACCCGTTCCCAGTGGGCGATCACCGTACTGCTCCCGGTTGAGGTATGCGAGCAGCGCAAAGAGGTTCTCCGGGTTGTTCTCGTCCATCGGAGGGTTCGCTGCAGAGCGCACCACAATCAGGGCAAAAGTGCTGTATCCCACCAAAATCATGGCCACCGAAAGGGCGCCAACATTAAGCTGCCACCAGCCCTTTTGACGGCTCCACCACAAGGCGGCCACAATCAAGGCAATCACCAGTGCGATGTAGACCGCCACACCGGTATTGAAAGGCAACCCCATGCTGTTCACAAAGGCCAACTCGAAACGGGCAGCCAACTTCACAAAGCCCTGAATCAGCCCGTACTGCACGAACAACAACAGCGCCAACGACAAGGCCATAGCTCCGATAAAAGTGGGCCACTTAAAGGTGTTTCGTTTGAAATAATACACCGCAACAATCGCAGGAATCGCCAACAAATTGAGGAGGTGCACACCAATTGAAAGCCCCATGAGATATGCAATGAGGACAATCCAACGCAAGTTGCCCGGCTCTTCCGAATTCGCCTCCCATTTGAGGATGGCCCAGAAAACCAACGCTGTGAACAACGAAGACAAGGCATACACCTCGCCCTCCACCGCAGAAAACCAGAAGCTGTCGCTGAAGGTGTAAGCCAAAGCCCCCACCGCACCGCTGGCGAGAACCGCGATGCGCTGTCCGTCAGACAACCCGGTGACGCCCTCCGCCAAACGGCTCAAGGCCAGCTTTCGGGCCATATGGGTCACACTCCAAAACAAGAAGAGGATGGTGAATGAACTCGCCATAGCACTCATGACATTCACCGCAGTTGCGGCCATCGCAGCAGGAAAGAACATGGAGAACAGGCGCGCCAAGAGCATAAACATCGGTGCCCCCGGGGGGTGACCGACCTCCAGCTTGTATGCGGAGGCGATGAATTCGCCACAGTCCCAAAAACTGGCTGTGGGCTCAATCGTGAGCAGGTAGACGATCGAAGCGATAAGCCATACAGCCCATCCCGTGAGATCATTGAGTCGCTTGTAGTTCATGCGGCGTGGATTGGTTCCGTCGGAAAAAGCCCCGAAAATTCGGAACGGAAACTTCTGGAACTTCCGCGAAAATAAGCCCTCCTCAGCGGGTGACCATTACCCGCTGATCGAGGCCTTGGTGGCCACTTTCTACATGCAACACATAGCCCCCGGGCGAGAGACCTTCAAGGGGCAGTTCCCAGCGCGGTGTGGCGGAAGTTCCACTGCGCACAATGCGGCCCAGTCCATCCGCCAAAACCCACCGAGCCTGGCCATAAAAAGCCGCTTTTTCCAATCGGACAAACGCCACCCCATTCGAGGGGTTGGGAAATACCGAAAGGCCCGTTGTCGCAGGTACTGGCGCTTCTCCTATTGCAGACTCACAGTCGGTTAGGACCCCGAATTCCAAGTCGAACACACCATCAATCAGAGCGAGGTCTGCGGTCAACACTTCCTCCCCACCAATGTCCACAGACATCGTCATACCGGGCAGGCCTTGGAAACCGGGAAGACCGGACAGTTCCATAGACAAGGCATAGCACCCTGGAGGCACGCACAACACGAGTCCCTCTGCATCGCCGTCCGATGGGTCCAAAGACAGTGAACCCGACCAATCAAAATTCTCGTTCACCAAGCTCCACGCCCATTCGAGGTCTTCAAGCAATTCAACAAAGGTTTCACCCTCAATGACAACTTCAACCGCCTCACAAGCCTCATCTGCTCCCCCATCGAGGTCCATGCAGGCTGCCAAAATTTCGCCGCACTCCGGGAAAAAAGCGGAGACACAGGCCGTTTCGAAGGCGGCCCCGGAAACAAACGTGTAGTTGACAGTTTGCCCATTGAGCACAGAGCCATCCGCAAAGGTCCATTGGAAGTCCACGTCTTCCGATGAGGCCGTCACGGCTGTGAGCGTCCAACTTCCGTCTGCTTGCTGCTCCGCTTCGATGTCCAAGGTGCAGAATTCAGGAGCGGGATCACATCCCGGTTCTCCCACTCCAAAATGGACAGCCTGCCAGCCGTTCTCATCGACAAACGGATCGCTCTCCCATTCAATGGGGCCATCCGCATCCGAAACAACAATGTCCAATGCTGAGGCCGAGGCGCTGCTGTCACCGGGCCAAAAATCCATCAGATAACACCCCTCGTTCAGACACAAACCCAGTTCCAGGGGTTCAGAGCTGCCTCCTGGAATCAAGAACATGTCATCCTGAAACCAGTTCGCAGAAGACCCCGCCCAGAAGTAAAGGCCAGAGGCCCCCTCCTCGGGTGTAACCGTCACCACCACCGGCTCACACAACGCATCGCACCCTTCCACCTCAACCTCAATGCACCAAGTGGAGCCTTCAGGACATCCCGGGCTAAACACCGTGGCGCAGGCCTCGTAAGTGCCAGATTCAGCGTATTGATGCTCGGTAAACAGGTGGGCATTTGAAGTGGTCATGCCATCGCCGAATTCCCAGAAGATGTAGAAGTCATTCGGCTGCATCATCTCAACCAGCAAGAAAACCAGACAGGGTTCTGATGCATCAACCAACCCCGACATCAGTTCAGCGTCGTCCTCGGTAAGACAAGGCTCGCAACCTTCGTTTTCCACAGCGATGCACACCTCCTCACCCTGAGGACAATCTGCACCTGTTGCAACAGCGCACACCAGCGCGGATTGCGCGCTGTCCACCGAAAAATCAAAAGCGCTTCCCCCCGTCTGTATCAGCTCTCCATCGAGGTACCACACCACATCTCCAGGACCCGGCTCGCCGTTGTATTCGACGAGGTATTCACCGCATAGGGCCAGCTCCGTCAATTCCAACTGAACGTCACAATTCGGCGTTGCCAACTCGAGCTCAATGCACGCCTCAACGCCCGATGGACACTCGGGGGTCTCATACATGGCACACACCGTTCCGCTTCCTTGGAAGTACAGTTCTTCGGCTTGCTCCAAAAATTCCCCGGTACCATCAAACCATTCCACAACGGTTCCTTCTGGCACGCCCTCGGTGGACAACACCCAATTCCCTTCTTCTGCATTTTCGGACACGACCACGACATCCAAGACACAAGGGCCGCAGCCCTCTACCTCAACCGCCGTGCACAATACCGTGCTGTCCGGGCAAGTGGGACTAACGTATGTCGCACAGGCCTCGTAGAGCCCGTCTTCTGGAAAAGTATGCCACGTGAAATGGCCTTCTGCTGTGGTGCTGTCGCTGAATGACCACATGACGCTTTCCCCTTCTGTGTAGTCACAGATGCTCAATATGTACTCACAATCGGCACCGCCGACCCAAATTTCATCGGGGCAACCCGACTCATAACCCTCGCTCCCTGTGCAGGCTACCACACCATCTGGGCAATCCTCCGAGATGTATTGAACACAGACCTGCCATGGCGCATCACCCGTTCCCACAGGCAAGGTGATCGCCAAACCTCCCTCTTGAAAGACCTCCCCATTCAAGGAGTAAATCAACTCCACGCCTTCTGGGTAACCGGTGGGAATGACCATGATGACCTCGCCTTCCTGTGCGGTTTCCACATTCAACTCCAGCACGCAGTCCACTTCCGAGCAGCCTGCCACGTCCACTACCGTTTCTAGGGTTACACCATTTGGACAATAATCCGAACTGTAACTCACGGACACAGGGTAATCCCCATCTGCTGCAAAAGCGTACCCTGTGTAATGCCCGCCGGCTTGGACATCATCGCCAAAGGACCACACTGCAGTGTCTCCGGGTTGGGCACTTCCCACTTCAAACTCCCAGTTGCACCCCTCGCCAACAGCAAAGATT
Source organism: Flavobacteriales bacterium UBA1995 (assembly GCA_002336475.1). Taxonomy (GTDB): domain Bacteria; phylum Bacteroidota; class Bacteroidia; order Flavobacteriales_D; family Sanyastnellaceae; genus UBA8752. The sequence goes on from DDCX01000052.1 coordinate 36,745, forward strand.
TCATCTGGGCATTGGACCGGGGCGATTTCTGCGCAGGACCCATACAGCGGCAACTCCACCACTTCGGCCAAGGTGCCAATGCCCGCGGGCAAGATTTGCATGTACAACACTCCTGAAAGGGCCCCGTCAGTCGTTAACTGTGCAAGCAGCACCCGACCGTCTTCATCCGGCAACCCATTGGTATTGGAAGGGACCACAAACCATGCACTTCCAATCATGTCATCGATGGTGAACCCACTGCCATTCTCAAATTCAGTCATGAAAGGAGAGCCAGAGCTCATCACCACTTGCGGACAGTCCTGGCCCGCTGTCGGGTCTGGCGGGCCCGATATCCCCAAAGTCAACCAACTGTCCCAGGCCAATGTGGGAAAGGCATCGAAAAGAATGGGGTTGTTGGCACAGGGGAATTGGCCTCCAATCTCACTCTGAAAAAACGACGTCGTGGTTTGCAAACTCGTGGGGTGGTTGGCGTCTCCAAAAACCGTAGTGACCACATCACCCGGACCGGGGAGGGTTGCATAAAGCCGATAGGTGGTCATGCCTTCCAAATCACCTTCCGTATGAATGGCAAGCACCTCAATGTCCAAGCAGACGTCACCGTCTACCAGCAATGGTTGGGCTGCAGAAGAGAAGGTCCCCAACAGGGCCAAGCCCAAGAAAAACAGTTTGAATCGCATGATCATGGTGCTGGCTTTCGCCTCATTAAAAACAGACAGTTGGAGCGTTTGGTTGCTCCATTAGACATCCACAAAGCGCGGGTCCGTGGGCAAAACATCACCACAAGAGGAACAAGTCCGCTTGGCTTCGCTGCCATAGAACTCCCTAAACCGCGGCAAGAAATCCTGCTCAATGTCCCGGAGTTCGAAATAAGTTTCGTGGAGCTTGGTGTTGCAACCATCGCAGAACCACAACAAACCGTCCTGCATACCGGTGCCTTCGCGTTTGCGCTCAATCACCAAGCCCAAGGAGCCCGCCTCACGCATGGGACTGTGGGGCACTTTGGCGGGGTGGAGGTACATGTCCCCGGGGCCCAGCTTCATGTCCACAGCCTTTCCGTCTTCCTGAATGCGCACAGTAATGTGGCCTTCTAGCTGGTAGAACAGCTCTTCGGTTTCGTTGTAATGGTAGTCCTTGCGGGCATTGGGGCCGGCCACAATCATCACGATGTAGTCTCCACTGTCCACGTACATGTTTTTGTTGCCCACTGGCGGCTTCAGCATGTCGCGGTGATCCTCGATCCAGGTGGTCAGGTTGAAAGGCTTTGGAATCGGCATGTGCTGAATTTAAGCGTTAGAAGCCTTGATTCGAACCGGCTTACCGACCAGATACACCCCGAGGAATATGAGCGCCCCAAAGACCCACAAAGGCCATCCTGTATCTACCATGTAGTCCGTGCCACCATACCGGGCCTGTGCCACGCTAAACAGGGTGGCCAACAGCGGCTGCAAATAAATGTACACGCTCACCACCGTGGGCTGCAGGTGGCGCATCGCAAAAATGTTGAGTAAATACACCAAAAAAGTCGTGGCCAGAACCACATACGCGATGCCCATCCATTCAGAAGGGCCAAAAAGACCCCAGTCGATTTCAGACGCCTGACCCCAGCCTATGGGCGTGGTAAACAGCCAGCCGAACAGAAAGACCCACGTCACCACCGTTAGCGGTTTGTACTTGGACATCAGGGGCTTGACCGCTACCAGATAAAAGGCATAACTCGTCGCGTTGATCAAGATCATGAGGTCACCTTGCCACGAAGCGTGGACCCGTTCCCCAGAGCCGCTCCACAACAAAATCGCAGCAGCGCCTAGACCCCCTAAAATAACACCGATCAAACGCCGCCTAATGATGGGCTGGCCCAAGACCACCGCACTGGCGATCAATACCAAAATGGGGTTGACCGTCATGATCAGGCTCGCATTGACCGGGCTTGTGATGTTGAGCCCATTGAAAAAGAGCAGCATGTTGATGCCCACTCCCGTCACCCCGCAGAAAATCAACCTCGGAATGTCGGCCTTTGCCACGCGCTCCCTGTTGAAAGGCAGCAACAGAGAAAACAAGGCCAATGCTCCCGTCACCCGCAACACGATAAACCCGCTGGGGCCCACCAAGTCAGGCATCAAACCCTTGGCAACAAGGTAGTTCCCCCCATACACCAAGGCCACAACCAACAAGGCCAAGTGGGCGAGTAACCGCTGCAAAATCGCTCGGAATTAAGCCTGTAATGCAGCCCTTGCAGCCTCAACGGACGCCTTGGCTGACCCCGCGAATACCCCCGCATCAGTCAAGAGCACCGGGCGCTTGAGAAAGGTGTATTCATCGATGATCAGCTGACGGTAATCGGCTTCCGTCAACTCTCGTTCCGCCAGTCCCATGGAGCGGAACTTCATGGCACGGCGGCTGAAAAGCGCCTCATAACTGCCCGTATGTGCCTGCATGGCATCGACTTCTTGGGCAGTAATGGCTTGGGCTTTGATGTCTCGAATGTTGGCCCCAGCTGCGGCCGGATTCAAATCCGCCTCAATGCGCTGGCATGTCTTGCAAGTGGGCAGGGTAAAAAAGGTCTTCGACATGATGGAAGGTTTCAAGGTTGAATCAAAGCTGAAATCGCAGCATGGACTTCCGTCAAGTCCGCATCTACAGACCGGTCATTGTCCACGGCAACGTGCGCAAGATGGGACACCGGCTCCAGGTACGCGAGGTCGCCGGGCCTGACATGTCGGTCCCATTGGTACTGGATAATGTCTGGCGTAAGACTGCGCTCTGCTTGGTCCCGCGTCATCCGCCGCGCCAACCGTGTTTCAGGAGTCGCGTGGATATATACCGTCAGGTGCAACCGCTCGCGGACACCCTCATCATGCAACAAAAACAACCCGTCAAGAAACACCACCGAACACGCCGGAATGTGCAGCCGCTGGGACAGAACACCCGGCTGATTGAAGGTGTAACTGTCAATGTACAGGTCCTGTCCCGCGCGCAATCGGTCAAGGTCACCCGCCAAGCGGGCCAGGTCCAATGAGTCCGGTTTGTCGAAGTTCGGCTCCCCATCGGCATCGCGGGGAATCTGGCCGAGGGGCTTGTAGTAATCGTCCATGCGCAGGACGGCGGCCTGTTGGCCATAATGGGCCAGCAACCGGTCAACGATGGTGCCCTTTCCAGAGGCGCTTCCACCGGCCACGCCGACGAGAATGGTGCGGTTGTGTTCAGCCATGTGCGAGCAGTTGTTCCGCCATCGACCGGTCGTTGGCCAAGCGGGGGATTTTATTTTGACCACCCAGTTTGCCCCGGTGCGCCATGGCATCACGAAACGCCCCAGGCCTCAATGCCGTCAGCTCAGCCCGGCGCAGGACAGCCCCAGCAATCAGGTCACGGTAATAAGGATTTCGTTCCTGCAGCCGCGCGTCCAATGCAGCAGCAAAGGCACCGGCATCTTCCGGCTCAACAGCGAATTCTACGAACCACTCGTGGTATGGCAACCCACTGTTCGGGTTCACCTCTGGCGCTACATGAAATTCGACCACCTGACCTCCATGCTGTGCGACCGCTTCCGCCATCGCTGATTCGACTTCTTCGGCGATGACGTGCTCGCCGAAAGCACTGGTGTAGTGTTTGATTCGGCCCGTGACCACAACCCGCGCTGGAGCCAATGACACAAAGCGCACCGTATCGCCCAAGTCGTATGCCCACAGTCCCGCATTGGAGGATATGACCACGGCATAATTCACCCCCATTTCAACTTCTCCCAATCCAAATCGGCGCGCATCATCGCGGCCATATTCGTCTGCCCGAATGAACTCGAGAAACAGCCCGTCGGCAGCATTGACCAGCAACCCTTCTCCCGGCGAACCATCTTGGTAAGCAATGAAGCCTTCGCTCGCGGGGTAGGTCTCCACCGTCGCCACATCTCCTCCAATGAGCTCACGAAACCGCTCCGCATAGGGCGCATAGGCCACCCCCCCGAAGACGAAGAGCGAAAAATTGGGGAACACCTCCTTCACGTTGGCTGCGCCTGTGTGCGCCAGAAGGCGCTCGAAATACATCTGCACCCATGAGGGTATGCCACTGATCAGGCGCAGGTCCTGTCCCGCCGTTTCACGCACGATGGCCTCCACCTTGGTCTCCCAGTCTTCGATGCAGTTCGTGTCCCAAGCCGGCAAGCGGTTGCGTTGGAGATAAGTGGGGATGTGATGTGCGACAATGCCACTCAAGCGTCCCAATGGAACGCCACCAGGCGTAGGCGTCAACGTGGGACTGCCTTGCAGAAAGATCATCTTGCCTCCCACAAATTCTGCACTGCCACTGTTGGCGACATGGTGCAACAACGCCCTTCGTGCTGCACCAATGTGGTTGGGCAAACTGTCCTCAGTGAGCGGAATGTACTTCGCACCAGAAGTCGTGCCCGAGGTCTTACAGAAGTACTTGGGCAATCCGGGCCACAAAACATCTGGCTCTCCCGCCACGGCGCGTTCTACATAAGGCTTAAGCCCTTCGTAGTCCCGCACAGGCACCGCCTCCCGAAAAGCCCTCGCCTGTGAGACAGGGTCCTGAATCTTCGCTACATCCCCCAGGCCGTGGTCCTTTCCAAACACCGTTGTGGCCGCACGAGACAGCAAAGATTGGAGCACAGCAGCTTGGGCGCCCATCGGATCGGCATTGACCAAGTGGTCATTGCTGCGGACACGGCGCGCCAATGGACCGGCGAAACGTCCTTTCCATCCTCCGCTAACTGGGGTATTTGCGCCCTTAAACATCCTTGCGAAAATAAAGGCCCACCCCCCATACAGGGAGCGGGCCTTTCAAGTTCATTGACAACGTTCAGCTCAATGCTGTACGCGCATCTTCTTCGTGACACGAACACCATTGGTAACCAAGGAGTATGTGTACATACCGTCTGCCAAAGCAGAGGCATTGTACACCACCGTGTGCTCTCCCGCTGGGCGGGCTCCGAGGTCGACAACATCGACCAAACGTCCCTGCAAGTCGCGCAACTCAATGGTAAAGTCACCACCCCAATCCGCATTGAAACGGAATCGGGTCTCTCCTGCAGTAGGGTTCGGGAAGTTGCCGTCGAGGTGCACGCCGTTGAAAGCACCCAAAACGTCGACACTGACCACGGGGCACGTGATCAAACGGATCGCAGGGGTCGCAGTCTGAGCAGTAAACCAAACGTAGTCTCCACTGCCTGCCTGCTGGTAGATGATGGTGCTGTTGTCTGTGTCGCTGTTGCCATTGCCCAACACCGTCAACTCGAGGTCGTCAAAGTCAAACTCCGTGATGACAGCCCCTGCATAGAACCCAGGAGAAGCCAACCCCTCCACAGAAACTTCGATTTCGTCTTCGAATGCCAAGGGGTAGTAAACAGGACTTTCTGGTGTCCCTGCCCAGTTCGCATCTGAAGAGAATTCTGCAAACTCGTATGGCGAATCGCTGAGGCCCACTTCGGGGTCCTGGTCAATCCAACGGATTTCAAAGTCAATGCCTGAATCCAGGCTTGGACCGAAGGCTACCGCAAGACCGTACACTGTGGTTCCTTCATTGTTGAAGGTGTAACGGTTGCCATAGCCTGTAGGCTCAAAGAAATCGTTTTCGTCGTCAAACCTTGGGCCGAGTTCCACATCCAGCGTTCCAGCATTGTCATGGCCAAACTCACATTCTGTGTACTCCATGTCCAACGTCAACGCACCAGAGTCACTTCCTTCGACCAAAGCAGCCAGCACACTGTCACTGGACATGGTCGCACGCAGCGTGTAAAGGCCCTCTGCATCCGGCTCCCATCCTGTAGCGATGTACAACGTATCCTGAGGGTTCGCAGGGCAGTTGTCGTTGTTGGCAAATGATGGCGCTGTAAATGGATCGGTGCTCGTCGTGCTCAACACGTTACCGGCATCATCCAACACGTCCACAGTCACCACGCAGTTCTCTTGGTTCAAGTAACCTGCATTGCGGTACAAAACACCCGCAAGAACACCTCCGTCAGCAGCAGGGATCCTTTGCTCCATGGGCGTCACACGGTATTCGAAAAGGTTGTAAACGTCTCCGTTGGTCAACTGCACCAGCTCCAAGCTGTTGGTCACAGGGTTGGCCTCAATGGCGATGTCATCGATGCCCCAGTAGTAGTGGCTGTATCCACCGCCTGAAATTGGGCTCTGGAGGTAGGCGAAACGAATGTCAACCGCAGCCTGTCCTGCTGCTGCGCAGCTGATGTCCAAACTCGTGACCAAGGGGTTGGCGCTCGCTGAGTTCGCCGAAGGAATGAAGGTTCCACCCGCTTCGAAGGATGTCCAAATGCTTCCACCGTCGGTGCTCACCTCCACCAAAATGGGCAAGTAAGGGTAACAGCAGTAACGGAGGTATTGGTCCCAAGAGATGACCACACTCGTCAGGTCCGTCATATCCATGGTGGGGAGGTTGAGGTAGCCCTCTGTGTCCTCCACGCCCGTTGCGATGGGAGTGTTGTAGTAATCGCAGTCAAAAATCATCCAGCCATTGTCAGCGGTCATGCTGTTCAAGGCTCCGATGTTGGTGCTGAATTCACCCGCTGGAGGCTGCACGCCGGAAGCGGTCGCATCCTGGAAATACCCGTCTCCAGCAGCGTCTACATACTGCCAGATGGTGTTGTCTGGGCTGCTGTCCTCAGTGGTCAACGCGCCAAGCCCGTTGTTTCCTGCCAATCCATTGGCGAAATCCTCATAGAAGAAAATCACAGTGGAATCGCCGCCGCGCATGCCAGAGGCTTCTGAGCGGGCGATTTCTTCGAGGCCCAAGAGCCGGCTGGTCTCCAGTTCTTGTTGGGTCGCCTTTGTAGGCATATGTCCGGTCAATTGAGCCGAAACTTGAAAGGCCAACACGCAAGCGGCCAGGGTAAAGATGTGCTTCATGATTGTGAATGGTGGGGCAAAATAACGCCTTCCTGCCGTTCCCCACCATTACAAAACATGACAAACGAAAAAGGGGGCCCAAAACGGGCCCCCTTTCTCATAAAGTCAAATCAATCTTACTTCACGATCAGCTTGCGGGTAGCGCGGGCGCCGTCCACAGAGATGGTGTAAGTGTACATTCCAGCAGTCAGGCCCTCGAGGTCGAGAACAGCACGCTGGTTGCCAGCAGGCTGGACACCGAGGTCCATGCGACGCACAATGGCACCTGTCATGCTGGTCACCTCCAAGGTCACATCAGCAGCAGCTTCTAGAGTGAAGTCGATGCGGGTGTTTCCAGCGGCAGGGTTTGGATAAGCACGGCCCAAGGTGAAGCCTTCTCCCGCGATGTCCTCCACGTTCATGGTGGTCTCAGCGCTGGGGTCGAGGTTCAAGCGAACCATGGGGCAGTTGGTCGTGAAGAACCAATCGTATGCACTGCTGGCACCGAATGGGCCATAAATGAACACCGTCTGGTCGCGCTGTGGAACACTGGTTCCAATCTGCACGTTGTCTCCTCCGAGGTGCTCAAAGCAAGCCATCACAGCTTCTCCAGCGGCAACCTCGTAAGGCTCCTCCAGAGCGAAGGTGTACCATGACACCTCACCGTCTCCACTGTTCAAGAAGTTGGCCTCAAGCTGGACCTCTTCAGTGGTGGTCAACAAGCCGTCGTACTGACCGCCACCGTTGTTCCACTCGACCCAGTCAAAGAGGTGACATACGACCTCTGCACCCACGTCAGAACCGTCCATGATGGCAACGTCAATCGCGTAGATGGTCATGTCGTTCACAGCGTCGTAAGGGACACCTGCGATGAAATCAACGGTGCCGTCTGCAGGAGTCTGGCCCACAAACTCGCCGTTGTCACGTCCGTACTGCAACTCCACCACTTCAATGGCTTGTTGTGCAACGTTGTCGGCAGGGTACTCATCTGTGCTGTCAGAAGCCACAGTATAGTCGAAGGTGTACTCACCCACGCCTGAAGCCTCCCAGCCCAATACGCGCAAAGTGTCGTTCTGACCGTAAGCAATGTCAATGCCATCGCTCATGCCGCCGTCAGCCTCGTTGCCATTGACGGCTACCGTCAACATGGTGTTGGGCTGAACTTCAGTTCCGAGACCGGTTACGCCCACTGCAAGGTCAAAAACAGGAAGCTGGCTCTCTGGCCAAGTCTGCGCCTCCCAAAGGCCCGTCGTGAAGTAGTCGGTAAAGCTGACATAGTCGTTGATGCGCACGTCGTTGGCTGGTGTATCAAACACCACCAAGTCGTCCACCATCCAAGCGTAGCCCCATTGGCCTACCCAGCGCCAGCGGAAGTAAACCGTAGCCTCGTCACCAGCGATTCCGCCGATGTCAAAACGCGCAACAGAAGGGTTGGTAGACTCGTCACCGCGCTCATATGTTGGGAAAACCTCATAGCGGGCTGCAAGCGTATCGCCGTCAACCACCACGTATCCGTCCTCGATCTCGAGGGTCTCAGGGCTTGGCCAGTTCACGCCGTCCAAGGAAATCTCCATGTAGCAGCGCTCAATGTCAGTGGTGTTGTCCCAGCAACGGTAGTAGTTCTCAAACTCTACCGTGACAAAAGGGTGACCGGTCAGGTCCACGGGGTCGTCAATGTTGAACCAGCAGTTCTCAACCCAGCTCGCAGCGTAGGCTTCCTCTGCTCCGAACAAGTCGGAATCAACCATGACAAAACCATTGTCAGAGGTTGTAGATGCAATTCCTGCAATAGCGTAAGGTCCGCTTGGGGCAGAAGTGGTGCACTCCCAGTTGATGCCGTCGATGTAGTCGGTGTACCCGGCGTCGTTGGCGTTGGTAAAGGAGATGTTTGAGCAATCCGAGAAGTCATTTGTGTAAATGATATCGCGGGTGTAGTCAACGTGCGTGCCTTGGGCAGCGCGAGCGGTTACGGCACGTCCAGCGTATTCGCGAACCGGTGCCTGTGCAAAAGCGAAGCTCACAGTGAGCATCACAAAGACCAATGTGTAAAGGTGCTTCATTACGTGTTTGATGTTGGATTCGTGGGGCGAATATAGCCCCCGGAACATCGAACACAGCACACCAAGGGTTCAAGCCCCCATTGGCTCCATATACAGCTCTATGCTGGGGCAGGTACACACCAAATTCCGGTCGCCACGAGCGTTGTCTACCCTTGCGACCGCAGGCCAGAATTTCCGATCCCTGATGCCACGAACAGGATATGCTGCCACCTCGCGAGAATAGGCATGATTCCACTCAGAAGCCGTGAGCTCACCCGCCGTATGCGGTGCCATAACCAAAGGGTTGTCTTCGTGACTCCAGCGGCCTTCTTCGATGGCCTGGATTTCCTCTCGAATGGCGATCATGGCCTCACAAAAACGGTCCAGTTCCTCCAGGGGTTCACTCTCGGTAGGCTCAATCATCAGCGTCCCCGCCACAGGCCAACTGACCGTTGGGGCGTGAAAACCATAGTCGATCAGACGCTTGGCAATGTCGGTGACCTCAATGCCTGCAGAGGCTTTAAATGGCCGGCAATCCAAGATCATCTCGTGTGCCACCTCTCCGCGGTTGCCTTTGTAGAGGATGTCGTAATGGTCCTCAAGGCGACTGCGCAAGTAATTGGCATTGAGAATCGCCACTTCCGTGCTTCGCTTCAACCCATCTGGCCCCAACAAACGGATGTAGGCATAGGAAATCAAGTGGATCAAGGCACTGCCAAACGGGGCCGCACTGACCGCATCAATGCCATGCTCACCGCCCACGGCATCCAACGGATGGCTTGGCAAAAACGGCACCAGGTGCTCCGCCACTCCGATGGGACCCACACCGGGGCCACCACCACCATGAGGAATGGCAAAGGTTTTGTGCAAGTTCAGATGACACACATCCGCTCCAATCCTGCCCGGACTGGTAAGTCCAACCTGTGCGTTCATGTTGGCACCATCCATGTATATCTGGCCCCCGTTGTCGTGCACCACCTTGGTCACTTCCAAAATGTGCTCTTCAAACACCCCGTGTGTAGAGGGGTAGGTGATCATCAATGCGCCCAAACGGTCCGAATATTGCTCGGCCTTTTCGGTCAACTCATCGAGGTTGATGTTGCCGTGCTTGTCGCAGCCCACCACCACCACCTTCATGCCGCACATCACGGCAGAAGCAGGGTTGGTGCCGTGCGCTGAAGAAGGAATCAAGCACACGTCGCGGTGCTCATCACCCCGAGAAGCGTGGTATGCACGGATGACCAGTAGGCCACTGTATTCGCCTTGAGCACCACTGTTGGGTTGCAAGCTCATACCAGCAAAACCGGTGATCTCACTCAAGTACCGCTCTAACTCATACACCATTTTACGCGTACCGATGGCTTGTTCAGGCGGGCAGAATGGGTGCAGCTGAGCAAATGACGCCCACCCTATGGGCAGCAATTGCGTCGCAGCATTGAGCTTCATGGTGCACGAGCCCAACGGAATCATGGCGTGGGTCAAAGACAAGTCTTTGTTCTCCAAATGCTTCAGGTACCGCATCATGGCGGTTTCAGACCTGTAAGTATTGAAAACGGGGTGGTTCAAGTAATCAACGGGCCTCAACTGACTGCCCAATGGAGAGGTAAAACCGTCCATGTCCGGCAAAGTCACCGCATTGAACCCGAGGACCTCACAAACGTCCTGGAAATCCTCCGGCAAAGTGCATTCGTGGAAGGCCACACCCACGTGAACGCCGTCGGGGAAGTAACGCAAGTTGATGCCTTTGAGGATGGCTCGCTCCATGACTGCCCCTGCATCCTCCGTGGCAAAAACCACGGTATCGAAGAATTGACCGTGCACTGGTGGATGTCCCGCGGCCCGTCCTGCATTGGCCAAGGCACACGCCTGGGCATGGATGCGCTCTGCAATGGTGCGCAGTCCCCGCGGTCCATGGTACACCGCGTACATGCTCGCCATGACAGCAAGCAGACTCTGGGCGGTGCAAATGTTGCTCGTGGCCTTGTCCCTTCTGATGTGCTGCTCCCTTGTCTGAAGCGCCATGCGGTAAGCCAACTTGCCCCTTCTGTCCACCGATGCCCCGATCACGCGCCCGGGAATGTTCCGCTTGAAATCAAGACGGGTGGCGAAGAATGCCGCGTGTGGGCCACCATACCCCATGGGGACACCAAAGCGCTGGCTGCTTCCAACCACCACATCTGCACCCATAGAACCCGGCGATTGAACCAATACGCAGGCCAAAAGGTCCGTAGCCACCACCACTTTTACACCGGTCTGGTGCGCCCGATCGATGAGCCCGCTCAACGGTTCCACGCGGCCCGCATCATCGGGGTATTGGACAAAAACCCCGAAGACGTCTTCGGTGAATTCCATCTCCGCTTCAGCCACCCGGTCAATGCGAATGCCCAAGTGCACCGCCCGGCTTTTCATCACCGTCCAAGTCTGAGGGAAGACATTTTCGGAGACCATAAAACGGTCGACCCCGGCTTTGGCATCCTTGCGGCTGCGGGAGTTGAACAACATGGTCATCGCCTCTGCTGCCGCTGTTGCTTCATCCAACAAACTGGCATTGGCCATTTCCATGCCTGTCAAGTCGCAGACCATGGTTTGGAAATTCAGCAAGGCCTCCAGCCGTCCTTGGGCAATCTCTGCCTGATATGGCGTGTAAGCCGTATACCAGCCGGGGTTTTCCAGAACGTTACGGCGGATCACACTGGGCACTTCTGTGGGGCTGTAGCCCATCCCGATGTAATTGCGGAACAGTTTGTTCTGGGAGGCCAATTGGTCAATGTGCTCCAGGTAAGCCGTCTCAGTCATAGCCTCAGGAACATCGAGCCTGTCGGCCGACAAAATGGCCTCTGGCACCGTACTTCGAACCAATTCCTCTAAGGAGTTCAGTCCCAATGCAGAGAGCATGCTCTGATGCTCCTCATTGCGGGGACCCATGTGACGCTGTAAGAAAGCTCCTGAAGCCATTACACTGATTTAAGTACCAAAAATAAAAGGGTACAACATCGAAACGCACACACTGTTCATAATCGTTTCGTAGGTGTTGGATATTCTACATTTGAGGGGCATGCGTGGCATTCGATTGCTTTGGTCCAATGCCGTGATATCGGTGGCCGCCGCAGGGTGCGTTTTGCGCTCATGGTGCATGTCGCATTCTGCCGACATGGCGCCTGTTGTTCCGTGGGGCTTTGCAGCAGGCATAGGCGCCGCAACATGGATCGCCTACACTTGGCAAAGGCACGTTAAATCCACACGGCCACGCGGACTTCGTTCCGCCCATCTCCATTGGTTGAACACCCACAAGCGCACGTTGCGGCGGGTTGGTTTATTTATGGTTCCAGCCGCAGTCCTTCCACTGGCCCACGCCACGGACGTGGCCACGGCAACACTGTCTACAACGCTGCTGCTCTTTGCAGGCCTGGCCTTGGCAGGCCTGCTTACACTCCTTTACGCCGGGTTGCCTGGCGTTCAAGGTGTCCAACTGGCGATCAGGCGACTGCCCCGCCTCAAGCTGCTTTGGATCGGATTGACCTGGGCCATCATCACGGCTTTGTGGCCCGTCCTGTTGGATTCAGCGGACCATTCCGTAGGTGGTGTCAACCTGGTGCTGATGATCGGAGAACGGGCACTGGTCATCATGGCACTCACCTTGCCCTTTGACTTGAGGGACCGCAAATGGGACCCTGCTTCCATGAAAACACTGCCCCAACTTTGGGGCACGGCCGGAACCCGGTCGGCTGCAGTCATCATGCTGGTGGCTGCCGCTCTGGCTTCTATGACTGCCACCGACGGCAACATCGTGTATGGGTTGGGTCCCCTGTTCATGGTGCCCCTAGTGGCCAGCGCTCACGAACGACAGCCGCCGTGGTATTTTCTCCTGCTCGATGCGGCCCTCATTGCGGACGCAGCCCTGGTTTTGGCGTTTTCCTGAGCTTCAAGAAAAAGTCACGTCCAGCGCTTCTGTAAAGGCAGATACAGAGGCATCAATCACCGCATCACTGTGCGCAGCGCTCACAAAACCGACTTCGTAACCCGAGGGCCCGAGGTACACGCCTCTGTCCAGCAAAGCGGCGTGCAGCTTGGAGAAGTAGGCCATGCTATCTGGATCAATTTCGCTGCTTCTGCGGATGTGCACCTGCTCACTAAAGGCCAACCAAAAGATGCTGCCGCGGGTGAAGATCTTCAAAGGCTGTCCCTTGCGCTCGGCATGGGCTAAAATTGGATCCACCAGACGGCGCGTTCGGCGCTCCTGGTCCTCATAAAATCCCGGCTTGAGACATTCGGTCAACTGTCCTGCTCCCGCAGCCATGGCCACAGGGTTTCCACTCAACGTTCCCGCTTGATATACCGGACCCACCGGAGCCACATGGTCCATGATCTCTGCAGAAGCCGCGTAGGCGCCGACAGGCATGCCTCCTCCAATGATCTTTCCGAAAGCCATCACATCGGGCTGAATTCCATAGTATTCTGCGGCCCCGCCAAAAGCGACCCTGAATCCACTGATGACCTCATCAAACAGCAACAGCACCCCGTACTTGTCACACAGGTCACGCACCCCCTGCAAGAACCCGGGGTCCTGAATGAGCAAGCCGTTGTTCGCTGGAATAGGCTCAATGGCAACCACAGCGAGGTCATCTGCATAAGCCTTCATGGTCGCCTCGAGGGCTTCCAAATCGTTGAGCGGCAACACCAGTGTCTCCCGCGCATAGGCCTCTGGTACGCCAGCAGAAGTGGACGTTCCCAAAGTGGCAAGACCGCTCCCCGCCTTGACCAGCAAGGCGTCCACATGGCCGTGATAACAGCCGTCAAACTTGAGGATCTTGGACTTGCCTGTCACTCCACGAGCCAAGCGAATGGCACTCATCGCCGCCTCAGTGCCGCTTGAGACAAAGCGAATGCGCTCGGCAAAAGGGTGGTTGTCCAGAATCAAACCTCCCAACTCATTTTCAAGCCGCGTCGGCGTTCCAAATGAAGTGCCATTGGCCACTGCGGACATGATGCGCTCTTGAACAGCAGGATGGGCATGGCCCAGAATGAGGGGGCCCCAAGAACAGCAGAAGTCGATGTACCGCTGACCATCGGCGTCCCAAATGTGGGCACCCTCACCCTTGTCAATGAAGAGCGGCGTGCCCCCTACGGCACCAAACGCTCGAACAGGGGAATTCACACCTCCAGGAAACCGAAGGCGCGCTTCTTCGAAGAGTGCGGCACTGGCTGTTCGGCTATGTGCGGCAGGGTGTGACGTGGATGTGGGCATAGGTCGATATTCCGCACGAAATTAGCGACCAGTCCCTCGAAGACACGCGCCGATAACCACTCCGTTCCACCGCCCATGCCCCTCAACCACAATTGGAACCAAAAAAACGCGTTCCGAGAAGCCGCCCAGCGCTTGGACAAAAGTGACGTGCTCGCTCCATTCCGAGAGCGCTTCCACATCCCTCCGCATGGCAACGGCACCTCTCTTTATTTTACTGGCAACTCATTGGGCCTCCAGCCCAAGGGCGCCCGTGACATCATCGATGGTGAACTCGACGACTGGCGCCAATATGGGGTAGAAGCTCATTTTGAAGGAAGGCGGCCCTGGGTTGCCTATCACCGTGAAGCCACCGCAGACCTCGCTGCCATCGTAGGGGCGCAGCCCGACGAAGTGGTGGCGATGAACGCCCTGACGGTCAACCTGCACCTCCTCCTGATCTCATTCTACCGGCCCCAGGGCAAGCGCACCAAGCTCATGATCGAAGCCGGGGCCTTCCCCAGCGACCGGTATGCCGCACTCAGCCAGCTCAGGCTGCACGGGCTCAACCCCGAAGAGCACCTCATCGAAATCACGCCAAGAACGGGAGAGCACACCCTGCGCGCCGAGGACATCACCGCGCGAATCGCCCAAGAGGGGTCCAGCCTCGCTTGTGTCATGCTCTGTGGGGTCCAATACTACACCGGCCAGTGGATGCCCATGCGCGAGATCACTGAAGCCGCCCATGCTGCCGGGGCAACCTGCGGGTTCGACCTGGCGCATGCCGCAGGAAATGTGCCCCTGCAACTGCACGATTGGAACGTCGATTTTGCGTGTTGGTGTGGTTACAAGTACCTCAACGGAGGGCCCGGATGCACCGCTGGCGCCTTTGTGCATGCGCGGCATGCCAATGAACCCGATATGCCACGGCTCGAAGGGTGGTGGGGACATTCGGAAGCACGCCGGTTCAAAATGGAACCCGACTTTGACCTGATGTCTGGTGCAGAAGGTTGGCAAACCTCCAATGCACCAGTCATGAACATGGCCGCCATGCTGGCGTCACTGGCAGAATTCCGCGCTGCAGGGATGGACCGCATGCGCGAAAAATCCCTAGCGCTCACAGCTTTCCTAGAAAAAGGAATCCATGCCGTTGCTGCCTCCACCGGCGCATCCCTCGAAATCCTAACGCCCTCAAGCCCCGGAGACCGAGGTTGCCAACTTTCGGTGGTCGCTCACGGCCATGGCAAAGCTTTGTTTGACCACCTGACTGAACATGGCGTGGTTGTGGATTGGCGTGAACCCGCTGTGATCCGGATGGCGCCAGTCCCATTGTACAACTCCTTTGGGGACGTGGCCGAATTCCTCGACATCCTCCACCACGCCCTGAATCAGGACGTGTAAATTGGCCCCATGAAGAGCATGCGTTATGTCGTGATCGGAATCGGTAAATACGGTTCACGCATTGCATTGGAAATGGCCGGTCGAGGAGCTGAAGTCTTCGCCATCGACTGCGTAGAAGAGAAAGTCGAGGAGGTGTCAGACGACATTGCCCTGGCCATCACCATGGACTCCACGGACCAGAAAGCCCTCCGGAGCCAGAAACTCGATGAGATGGACGCCGCCGTCGTCGCCATCGGAGACAATTTTGAGGCCACGGTATTGACCACACTCAACCTCTTGGACATGGGCATTCCCCGCGTCATTGTGCGGGCTTCAGGCCCGCACCAAGAGCGCATCTTACGAAGCTTGGGCGTTCAAGAAATTCTAGCGCCTGAAGCGGAGTTTGCCAGCATCGTTGCAGAGCGCTTGATGAATCCAAATCTCCGCGGGTTTCTGGAATTGCCAGACGATTATGAAATCGCGGAAATCCAAGCACCTGCTGGTGTTGCCGGACGCAGCTTGGGCGACATTGACCTCACCGCCCGCTACAACCTGAGGCTGATTACAATCCGACGGACCTATAACGAAGGGGGCGAAAACAAGGAGCACCTCATCGGCATTCCGCGTCCGGACACTGTGGTAGAAAAAACAGACACCCTGGTGGTCTTCGGAACGCTAGGGGACGTCAACCGATTCCTCGAGGTCAACGAATAAGGGTCACGGCCCCTACTTTCTCGAGAAATCCTCCAAAACTTTCTCCGTCCTCTCGAAAAGGCTGCCAAACGGCACGGTAACCATAAAGTCCTCCGGGAGCCAACTCCCCGCTTTCTAAACGGCCATCCCAGCGCAGGCCCAAATCTTCTGAACGGAACACCTCGATGCCCCAGCGGTTGAATACCACGAGCTGGTAGCTTCCAACCGCCTCAGAATACCCCCCAAAATCGTCATTGACCAGATCGTCGTCCGGCGTAAATGCAGAGGGAAAGTAAACGCTGTCCTGCTGACAAAAGTCGGTCACCGTAATGCTGGCAGAGTCTTGACAGCCGTTGGAGAGCAGGGTCAAGGTCACTGTGTAAAGGCCTTCGCTGGACAGCAGAACACCCGGTCCAGAGGACCCATCTGACCAGAGGTACGCCACATCGGGCTGGGTCACATCCAACCAGATTGGGCCGTCCTCTTCCAAACAAAGCACGGTATCGGCGGGCACCACCGGAACTGGTGATGGGTAAAAAGCAGGAGAAATGGACGCTGTCCCCGTGCACCCCGTCACGTCCACCGCTATGGCTTCATAATTGCCGGGTCCGGTCACCAGAATGGAATTGCCCGCTTCTCCACTGGACCAACCCACACCGGCTACAATGGTATCGCTGGTCACAGTAGCCGTGAGCATGACCGGTTGGCCTTCACAGGCTGCGCCATCCGCATCAAGAACGAGAACGGGGTTGTCATAGATGCTGATCTGCACCGTATCTGAACGTTCGCACCCTTGGGGGTTCACGGCAGTGACCCAGTACACTCCTGTCGTGTCAGCCACAATGGACGACACCGTATCACCAGTACTCCACAGCAGAGATTCCAACACCGGGTCCATCCCACTGTCCAGCGCCGCCGTTTCCCCTTCGCACAACTCCTGGTCCACACCCAAATCAATGGGCGCGACATTGGCTGTCACATAGATGCTGTCCTCATAAGCGCACTGTCCCGAAGGCCCTGCGCTGGCCGTTACATAATACCACTGGTCAGCGTCGACCAGAAGCTGTGGTGTCGGTGTATCGGAGTCCACCAGCAACAATGAAGGCTCCCAATTCCATGAGACCCCCGCCATGGCCTGCGCCTCGGCAGAAGGTTGGAGGGTAAATCCATTTAAATCACAAACAAGGGTGTCTGCTGGAAGACCAATGATGACGCCCTCTTGAACCTGGACCACAATGGTGTCTGTCCAAGTACAGTTGTTCTGTAAGTCCATGGCCACGCACCAAATGGTGGTGGTGCTGTCAAAGACCATATTGAAGCTCTGGGTACTTGTACCCCCCAAAACGTCAAACGGATACCAGCTGAAATTAAAGTTCTCGGCAGCGGCATCTGTGGGGTCGGCATACGCCTGGGCCACATTGATGTAGACAAAAGCATCCAAGGCCTCGCATACATAGTTTGGATTGGTGCTGACATATGGCAATCCCGTTCCTGTCGACACGCAAGGGTCTTGCGCCCGAGCCACCCATTGGCCCAACGCCATCACCAACACCAAAGACAGCGTACGTAAGAAGGAGGTCTTCGCCTGCATATACCTCAAAATTAGCGCCTTTGGTGCGGTGTGAGACATGACACCGAACGGATGTTCAAATCAAGGCCGTGGATGAAACTCAGGATCAATTTCGACCTCCCATCCGGCGCGAACGTCAACTTCTTCGGCCCATCTGTAAATCGGCTCGGGATGAAGCCCTTGATCTGGGCGGACACCAGACCAACGTCCATCTCCATTTTCGTCCCAGAACATGGCCAAACGGTACCTTCCGGGCAAGAGTCCTTCAAACCGACCTGCGCCATTAAGCTCATAACCTGAAGGGGCGCCCGACACATTCAACAGCAACCAGATGGTCGGGTCTTTTTCCTCCTGTGCCGCGCTGTCCAAGAGCAATTGAACCGCACCATAATCAGACGGGACACGCACTGAAACCCGCCATTCCAGCGTGTCTTTGGAACCTCCACCTTCGCCTTGAATGCCCCCGGGAGTGATCCTCAATGACACGGACGCCCCAGCTGGCAATGGACCCACATTCAACCGGTCCCCATCCAATTCAAACAACCCAGGAGACAACACCAATGTGTCCCCATCCAATGCCGCCGTAGCTGAGCACATTGCCGTATCCAGACCCTTGGGTCGGGGTGCAAAACGCAGCGAAAAGTGCCTTTCAAGGTCTGCAAAACGTTCCGCCGCGCCCACAGGGACGGGCGGCACGCTGGGCGTTACTTCACGAAACACCAAAGTGTCGGTGCCTGAAAGGTGACGGAGCAACCAAGGACCTCCATCTGCATCCACAAATTCAGGCAACACCGCCCAAACACTGTCGCCATCCAATTCCAACTCAACGGTCCCAGTTGGGCCGGTCAATGCCAAGGCTTCCAAAATATCTGCATCGGTGAGCCCGTCCGGGCCTTCCCGCATGACATCCAGTCCAGAAATCGCCGCCCTGAAATACCCCGATGAATCCACACGCACTCCAGTCAAATAGGTCGAAGCCACAGGAGGCGGGGCATCGAGCCTCACGGGTGCTGCCGCCATCAACTCCAACCATCCTGCGCTGTCAGTAATGGTCTGCAGCGGGCCCTTCCCCCAGCCCAAAGCTTCTCCATCGTCAGCGCGGTAATTGCCATTGACATCGTCCACCACCATCCAACCCAATTCCGCAATGGGCAAAAAGCCGACGTCAAACCGCCCACTGTCATCTACAAGTCCCACGTAATCCGGCAAAGGCCTCAATGAATCGGGCAACGAGGCGTCCAACACGCCTTCTGGAAGGGCGCCATCGAAGAGCAATACCCGGGTGCCAGCAGACACTTCACCGGTCCATGCATCCTCTGCCCGACCAGCTACACGGCCCGAGTCCAATACGTCTCCCGTGGTAAACACGTATTGCAAGCCTTTGGCCACATTGCCTTCGCGCAAATCGCGCACCGCATCGCCAAACTGAACGATGTAAGTGCGGTCTTTCATCAGGCTGTCTCCCCACTCCACTTTTACGCTTCTGGAACGCACCATCGCTTTGGGAGGGTTGGGAAGCGGAGGCGACACCAAAATCTGCCGCCGCGCGTCTTGCAGTTGGACAAACTCATCGAACTCCAAGATGAAAGACCCTTGATCGAACTGCACCGAGCCAAACGGAGGGTCTGCAAACACCACCACAGGGGCGTCCTCGTCGCGCCCTCCTCCATCAGGCGAGCCCACTTGGGCGCATCCCGACAACAGGACCATGCCCCCCATCAAAGCCCGTGCAATCAAGCTAGACATGAGGGGACTTGGCATTGTCAATGAAACAGCTTCCCACAGCATCTATGAGGCGCTGAAAACGGTCCGCATCTTGCTGATCAAAATCTCCAATCGCGGTGCTGTCAACATCGAATACCGCATGCACGTGTCCTTGTTCGTCCCGAACGGGCAAGACCAATTCGCTCCGACTCTCGGCACTGCAAACGACGTGCCCGGGGTAATCATCGACATTGGGAACCACCACCGCTTCGTTCCGCACCCAAGCTTCTGCGCATACGCCCTTCCCTTTGAACAGGCGCGTACAAGCGACAGGGCCTTGAAAGGGGCCCAACACCAGTTCGCCATGGACTACGCGGTAAAAACCCACCCAATGCCAACCAAACGCCATACGCACCATGGCCACGAAATTGGCCTGGTTCGCCACCGGGTCCGCATCTGATAAGAGCGCAGGACATTGCAAATCCAGCTGGTCATAGCGGGCCTGCCGGGATGCGGAGTGGTCAAATGCAGAAGCTTGAGCCATGCCTCGAAGTTCGACAGTGCCGGCCGTTCTCCAACCCACTCTAGGTCAAGAAGCGTCAAAAAAGGGCCGGCGCTGGCACCCGAACTTCCACTCCCAGCTCACTTTTGACACATTCGGAGAAGGTCCGACAGGTTTCTGGCGTCCTGATGCTGTCAGGCTGATGCACCAGAAGGTCCACCGATTTCAAACCTGCCGCTTGCCATGATTTGATGCGCTTGCACCAATCCTTGAGCCGGCGTTCATCGCTGGGGTGGCCTTCGTAACCTCCAAACCGGAGCAACAGAAACGGAGCTGTCATACGCATGTGCAGCGCATCCCTCCTCAATGCAGTGTCGCTGATGACCGCTCCAATGCCCCATTCCAACATCGCCTGCCACACCTCCTCCACCGCTTGGGCAAATTCAGGCTCGGGCTCAAACCAGCCCGGGTGGCGGAACTCGACAGCCGCCTCAAATGCCCGGGGCCATTCCTTGAGGTAAGCCAACAATCGATCAGCGTGCTTGGGAGAAAAATGGGGGGGAAGCTGAATGAAAGCCGGCCCTCTTTTAGGGCCAAGGGCGTCCAATCCTGCGATGAAGTCATCGGTCGGACCTGCGCAGTCATTGAACCTGCGGTAATGGGTGATGATTGCCGGGAATTTTGCGCAAAATCTAAAGTCGGCCGGCATGGCCGCAGCCCATTCTGCCATTCGCTCCGGTGGGTGGATGCGGTAATGGGTCGCATTGAGCTCAATGGTGCCAAATGCCTTGCCGTAGTGGGTTGGCCATGTCCGTTGTGGCGCCTTTTGGGGGTAAACACTGCCGCGCCAAGGTCTGATGGTCCACATCGTTCCGCCCGCCCTGACTTCCAGGGAAGCCGCCATATCTGGACTTAAACCCGAAGAAAGGCCAAGCCCGGTATCAAGGTGGTCAGCCGGCAAGGTGAAATCCACCTTGGGCAGCAACTCTTGCCTCTCCTCATCGGGAATCTTGCCGTACTTCACAGTGACAAAGAAAACGGGTCCGGCGACAAATTCCCGCCCTGAGGAGCGGCAAATCACCGCAACTTCCTTGGCATGTTCACCCCTGTACATTCCATGGTCACCGCCCTCATTCCCAAACGCTGTGGATCATGTGGAACCCCATTGTCCAAGGAGGAGATCAACTGGTGTGGGCTGTGTGAATTCAGCTGGGTTCGGCACTCCGGCCATGCACACTGCCGCTTTGGGGAACGCCTAGACTGGCGGCTGCAGTGGTCCTGGCTGCGCCTCGCCACTCCGCTAGAGCGTCAGCTTGTGCACGCGCTCAAATACGACGGAGACGCCAGCTTGGGCCACGCACTCGGCGCAAGAATGGCACGTGAATTCACAATGGGCCAAGCGCCCCAAGACTTCAAGTCCTGGTCCATAGTGCCGGTTCCTTTGCACCGCCGAAGACTCCGGCAACGCGGCTACAATCAAAGCATGCAATTGGCCAGGGGCTGGTCCGCTGTGACCGGCATGCAAATCACCCCTTTGCTGATGCGAAAAAACGCCGGTCAATCCTTTACGCGGTTCAACCGCAGCCAACGCATCGCCCTCCATTCGGTGCAATTCGATTGGCCAGAGATCCCCTCAACAATGCCCGAACACATCCCAGGATGCATCATCATCGACGACGTTATCACCACGGGCAGTACGCTTGAATCCATGCACCACAGCCTGCGCAGACGCTGGCACGGCCCTTTGGCATTCATCACCTTGGCAGACGCCACCTCATGAACCAATGCCTGTCCAACAGGGAAGGCCGATCCGACGTTGCTTCTAGAGTCCTCAGATGCCGTGGCACTTTTTGAATTTCTTGCCTGAACCACATGGACAAGGTTCATTGGGCAATGTCTTCTTCTCTACGCGCACCGGCTCCGCCTTGGGAGGAGGAGGTGCTGGCATCCCCGTCGTTGCGCCACCGCCTTGAGCACGGGCAGATGCGATGCGCTGCTCATTGAGGTTCTGCACCCCCTGTTTGCTGGTCTGCAAACGCGCGGGCTGCTGCGGCCGTGCCCCAGGAGCGCGTTTGACTTGGTCGGGCTGACTGGGCAACTGGCACTTGAGCAAGAAACTGGCCACATCCGTATTCATGCGTTGCACCATGGTTTTGAACAGCTCGTAAGACTCAAACTTGTAGATGAGCAAAGGGTCCTTCTGCTCAAAACGCGCATGCTGCACATTGGAACGGAGGTCATCCATGTTGCGCAAGTGTTCCTTCCACAATTGGTCTAAAACACCCAAGACCACGGTCTTCTCCAACTCGTCCACCAAGGTGGTGCCCGAAGAATCAACGGCCTCCTCGATGTTGGCCATCACCTGGAGGTTGCGGCGACCGTCTGTAAACGGAACAGCAATGTTCACGAATTGGTTGGTGTCGTCCTCATACACGCGCTGAATCACCGGATGGGCATGGGCCGCCAGTGATTTCATGCGCTCGTGGTAGTGGGTTTCGGCCACTTGGTGCAACGACTGGGACTGGGCTTCAGGGCTGCCCAAACCAAATTCATCTGAAGTGAACGGTGGGTCCACTCCCAGTTCTGCCAAACTGCGAATGCGCATGCCTTCGTAGTCTTTGCCAGGTCCGAACTCGGTAATGAGGTGGTCCGACAGCTCGTAGAACATCCCGGAAATGTCAAACTTGAGCCGCTCCCCGTGCAGGGCATTGCGGCGGCGGCGGTAAATCACCTCGCGTTGGCTGTTCATGACGTCGTCATACTCCAACAAACGCTTGCGAATTCCAAAGTTGTTCTCCTCCACCTTCCGCTGCGCGCGCTCGATGGATTTGGTGATCATGGAGTGCTGGATCACCTCGCCATCTTGATGGCCCAACCGGTCCATCATTTTGGACACGCGCTCGCTCTGGAACAAGCGCATGAGGTCGTCTTCCAAACTCACATAGAACTGACTGCTGCCCGGGTCGCCTTGTCGGCCCGATCGACCACGCAATTGTCGGTCTACCCGTCTGCTGTCGTGACGCTCTGTTCCGATGATGGCCAAACCACCTGATTTCTTCACTTCATCACTCAGCTTAATGTCCGTTCCACGTCCAGCCATGTTGGTTGCAATGGTGACCGCTCCCGGCATACCGGCTTTGGCGACCACTTCGGCTTCGGCTTGGTGGCGCTTTGCATTGAGCACCTGGTGCTCAATCTTTCGAATGTCAAGCATTCGGCTCAACAGTTCGCTGACTTCCACCGTTGTGGTACCAACAAGGACAGGACGCCCAGCATCGCGCAGCTTTACCACATCTTCAATGACGGCATTGAACTTCTCCCGCTTCGTTTTGAACACCAAGTCGTCATCGTCTTGACGTGCCAAAGGCCGGTTCGTGGGAATGGACATCACGTCCAACTCATAGATGTCCCACAATTCCTGAGCCTCGGTCTCTGCAGTACCCGTCATGCCCGCAAGCTTGTGGTACATCCGGAAGTAGTTCTGCAGGGTAATCGTCGCATAGGTCTGCGTGGCCGCTTCAATGCGCACCCCCTCTTTGGCCTCAATGGCCTGGTGCAGTCCATCAGAATAACGGCGGCCCTCCATGATGCGGCCGGTTTGCTCATCCACAATTTTGACCTTGTTGTCCATCACGACATAATCGATGTCCTTTTCGAACAGCGAATACGACTTGAGCAACTGGTTCATGGTGTGCANNACGGGCTGACTTGATGCCCTGTTCGCGGAACAGCGCCTCTCGCTGCTCCTGCTTCACCGCATCAGAAGCCTCCGAAGCGTCAATTTCGATCAAGGTGGACGGCACGTCTGGCATCGTGAAGAACTGATCATCCTCCATGTTCACCGTCAATGTGGCGATGCCTTTTTCCGTCAATTCGACCTGGTTCTGCTTCTCGTCAATCACGAAATACAGCTCCTCGTCGGCCTCAGGCATCATGCGCTTGTTGTCCTGCAGATAGTAGCCTTCCGTCTTGAGAAGTTGCTGCCTGATGCCTTCCTCGCTCATAAACTTGATGAGCGACTTGGTCTTGGGCAATCCCCGGTATGCGCGGAACAAAGCCAGCCCACCTGTCCTGGTGGTCTCTTTATCAGCGCCTTCGGTGCCCAACTTCTTTTTGGCCTCGGTGATCATGGCGTTCACCGCCTGTCGCTGCTTTTGAATCAGCTGCACCACCTTGGGCTTGAGCCCGTCAAATTCGTGCTCGTCCCCTTTGGGGGTCGGTCCAGAAATAATCAGCGGCGTCCGGGCTTCATCAATCAACACACTGTCCACCTCGTCGACGATGGCGTAGTGGTGCTTGCCTTGTACCAATTGGTCTGGCCGCATGGCCATGTTGTCCCGCAGGTAATCAAAGCCAAACTCGTTGTTGGTTCCGTAAACAACGTCGCACTTGTATGCATTGCGGCGCGCTTCGGAGTTCGGTTGGTGCTTGTCAATACAGTCGATGGTCAACCCATGAAATTGGAACAGGGGGCCCATCCATTCTGCGTCCCGCCTTGCGAGGTAATCGTTGACCGTTACCAAATGCACACCACGACCTGTCAGGGCATTCAGGAATACGGGCAGCGTTGCCACCAAAGTCTTTCCCTCACCCGTTTGCATCTCGGCCACCTTTCCGCGGTGCAACGCCACACCACCAATCAACTGAACATCGTAATGCACCATGTTCCACTCAACCGGTGATCCTGCCGCCAACCATTCACGGGCCCACAAAGCCTTGTCGCCTTCGATGCGCACAAAGTCACGGCTTGCGGCAAAGTCACGGTCGTAGTCCAATGCGGTCACCTCCAATTCTCCAGGCGCAGCAAAACGACGGGATGTCTCTTT